>JBGOTL010000008.1:0-55376 GCA_041476465.1 Candidatus Acidiferrum sp.
CAGCCGATCCAGCAGGAACTCGAAAGAAAACTCGGAATCGAAGAACTGGGGATAAGGGTGGCGGCGGTATGCGTGTATCACACTTTTGTGGAAACGGCGTTGCGTGCGCTGGAGGGCAGCGGCATCAAGGTCGCGGCGGTTTCCGCTGGATTTCCGGCGGGCCTCTCGCCGATGGAAGAGCGCATTGGCGAAATTCGACGTTCCGTGGATGCGGGTGCCGATGAGATCGATATTGTGATTACGCGGGCGCATGTATTCGCTGGGCACTGGCAAGCCTTGTACGACGAGGTTGCAGCTTTCAAGGCGGCTTGCGGTTCTACTCACATGAAGGCCATCTTGGGCACCGGCGATTTGCTCACCCTGCGCAACGTGGCGCGCGCCAGCGTGGTGGCGATGATGGCCGGCGCGGATTTCATCAAGACCTCCACGGGCAAAGAAGCTGTCAATGCAACGCTTCCGGTTGGCGTGGTGATGACGCGCGCCATTCGCGAGTATGCTCAGGAAACGGGAATGGCTGTCGGATTCAAGCCCGCGGGCGGCATCCGCACGGCAAAGCAATCTCTGGAATGGCTTTCTCTGATGAAAGAGGAACTCGGGCCATCCTGGCTGCGATCGCAACTGTTTCGTTTCGGCGTCAGCGGCATGCTGGCGGACATCGAACGGCAACTTGCGCATCAGGCCACTGGCAGGTACTCAGCAGAGTACCGGCACCCGCTGGCATAGCACGCGAGTCGTGGCGGTGAAAGCGGGAGATTCGAGCGGAAACGAATGAGCATCGCCGAAAAATTCCTGAGCATGGACTACGGTCCGGCGCCGGAAGACCCGAAGGAGGCGCTCGCCTGGCTGGACCGCCACGCGCGGCGCTTCGGACATTTCATCCATGGCGCATGGCAAGCGCCGGCGACGAGAGAATATTTCGATACGAGCGATCCGTCCACGGGAGAAAAACTCGCGAGCGTGGCGCAGGGGGCGCCTGCGGACGTAGACGCGGCCGTTAAGGCTGCGCGCGCCGCTCTGGGACCTTGGCAGGCGCTCACACCCCATGAGCGCGCCCGGTATCTCTATGCGCTGGCTCGGCAGGTACAAAAACATTCGCGGCGGCTGGCGGTTCTGGAAACGATGGACACCGGGAAACCTATTCGCGAGAGTCGCGATATCGATATTCCCCTCGTTGCGCGGCATTTCTACCATCACGCAGGCTGGGCACAGCTTTTGCCGCAGGAGTTTCCGGGTTACGTGGCTTGCGGCGTAGTGGGGCAGATCATTCCCTGGAACTTTCCTTTGTTGATGCTGGCGTGGAAAATTGCGCCAGCGCTCGCCGCAGGGAATACGGTTGTGCTGAAACCAGCGGAATTCACGCCGCTTACCGCGCTGGCTTTTGCTGAAATTTGTCAGGAGATTGACCTCCCGCCCGGCGTGGTGAATATCGTCACGGGAGACGCGGCCACCGGAGAAGCGCTCGTCCGGCACTCAGGCGTCGACAAGATCGCATTCACGGGTTCCACCGAAGTCGGGCGCGCCATCCGCAAAGCGACAGCGCAGAGTCATAAGCGTCTCTCGCTCGAACTCGGCGGAAAATCGCCATTCATTATTTTCGAAGATGCGGACCTGGACGGCGCGGTCGAGGGACTTGTCGATGGCATCTGGCTTAATCAAGGCCAAGTTTGCTGCGCGGGCTCTCGTCTGTTAATGCAGGAAAGCATCGCGGAGCCGCTCATCGGAAAGATTCAAGACCGCATGAGCAAGTTGCGCATGGGCCCGCCGCTCGATAAAGCCATCGACATCGGCGCAATCGTTGCTCGCGTGCAACTGGAACGTATTCAGCGCCTGGTTGACCAGGGCATCGCGGATGGCGCTACCTGCTGGCAGCCGGCATTGCCGATGCCATCGACCGGACTCTACTTTCGACCTACCTTGCTGAGTAACGTGCATCCGACGTCCGTGGTAGCGCAGCAGGAGATTTTCGGGCCAGTGCTAGCCGCGATGACGTTTCGAACGCCGCGCGAGGCGGTGGAGCTTGCCAACAATACGGTGTACGGCCTGGCAGCCAGCGTGTGGAGCGAGAGCCTCAACGTTGCGCTGCAAGTTGCCGCGCAACTCAAGGCCGGCGTCGTCTGGGTCAACAGCACAAATCTCTTCGACGCCGCTTGCGGTTTCGGCGGCTACCGTGAAAGTGGCTTCGGACGCGAAGGCGGCAGGGAAGGCCTGCTGGAGTATCTCGAGCCCGCTTGGTTCAAGCAAGCGCCTCCCTTTCGGCCCATGATCCTTGCAATGGAGCAGCCGCCGGATGAGCATGCTGATTCCGGGCCTCCCCCGATCGATCGCACCGTGAAGCTTTACATTGGCGGCAAGCAAGCGCGTCCGGATTCCGGCTACAGCGTTGAGGTGCGCGGCGCGGATGGCCGGTTGCTTGGCGAAGCTTCGCTCGGCAATCGCAAGGATATTCGCAACGCGGTGGAAGCCGCTCGCAAAGCAGAAGCGTGGAGCAAGGCTACAGCTCACAATCGGGCGCAAGTGCTGTACTACATTGCGGAAAATCTTGCGCAGCGCGGAAAAGAAATTGCCGAACGCTTGGCAGCCGTGGTGGGCCAAAAACAGGCGGAGTCCGAGGTTTGCCTCGGCGTCGAACGGATTTTCTCCTATGCCGCCTGGGCCGACAAATTTGATGGCGCAGTGCACAATCCGCCGTTTCGCAATGTCGCGCTAGCCATGAACGAGCCGATCGGCACCGTCGGAATTGTTTGTCCTACCGAGGCGCCGTTGCTTGGCTTCGTGTCTCTCGTGATGCCTGCGATGGCCATGGGGAACACGGTCATCGCCGTGCCGTCGGAAACATATCCACTGATCGCGGGCGACCTTTGTCAGGTGTTCGAAACGAGCGACCTGCCGGGCGGCGCCGTAAACATCGTGACAGGCCGCTCCACGGAACTATTGAAAACCCTCGCTGAACACGACGATGTTGATGCCCTGTGGTGCTTCGCCGACGAATCCTGCGCCGCGACGGCCAAATCGCTTTCCATCGGTAACTTGAAGCAGGTCTTCACCAATGAAGGCCGCGCCATTGATTGGTTCAACGTGGACCACGGCGAAGGCCGCTGGTTCCTCCAACATGCGGTCCAGGTGAAGAACATCTGGGTACCTTACGGCGAATAAGCTTTCCGAATCAGATCTCGCGGGAGATGACCTGCATGGTCTATCTCCGATAGAATTTGTCATATGATGCCAGAGGCTCGCGTAGCCCGACCGGTCACGGAAACCGAAGCCGCAAAGATTGCCCGCGAACTCTATGGCTTGGACGCCCGGGCCCGCTCGTTGCCGGGCGAATACGACGACAATTTTCATCTGACCACACCCGACGGCAGCGCCTTTGTCCTCAAGGTGATGCATTCCGCAAGGGAACGGTCGTTTATCGATATGCAGTGCCAGGCGCTGCGGCATCTTGCGCAACGCGTGCCGCATCTCGCTCTTCCGCGTGTTTGTCCGGCGCGAGACGCGGAGGCCTTCAAAGAGGTGGCGCTCTCTGACGGAACACAACGCATTGTCTGGCTGCTCACATTTTTGCCTGGAACGACGTTCGCCGAAGTCCGGCCACATTCACCGGAGTTGCTCGAGAGCTTCGGGCGTCTGCTTGGTGAGATGGACAAAGCGCTGCAGGATTTTTCGCATCCAGGCACGCAGCGAGAATTGAAATGGAACCAGTCAAGCACGGGCTGGATTCGCGGCTACTTGCAATACATTACTGGTTCCGCGCGCCGCGAAATGGTTGAGCGATTCCTTTCGCTGTATGAATCCGGCGTCGTTCCGGCATTGCCGCGCTTGCGTCGCAGCGTCATCTACGGCGATGCCAATGATCACAACGCATTGGCAAATGCTCCTTGGCCGCAACCGCGAAGAGTTGTCAGTGTCATTGATTTTGGTGACATGCACTATGGCCTGACGGTTTCCGAGGTTGCCGTTGCGGCGGCTTACGCCAGTCTTAATAAAGAGGAGCCGTTGCGCGCCGCCGCAGCCGTGGTTGCGGGTTACCACAGCGCCTATCCGCTTGATGAGTTGGAATTTTCGGTGCTTTTTCCATTGATGGCCGCCCGGCTCGCTGTAAGCGTTGTGAATTCCGCGCACCGCAAAACTCTGCTTCCAGACGATCCCTACGTCACGGTCAGTGAAGCGCCCGCCTGGCGAGCGCTCGAGCGGCTGGCGGCGATCCATCCGCGCTTCGCCCACTACACCTTTCGCGCCGCTTGCGGACTGCCCGCCGCGCCGCAAAGCGAGCGTCTGCAAACCTGGCTGCGCAGTAACACACAACAATTTGCCTCCATCCTTGAGGTGGATCTGCGCACACGACCGACTGTCGTGTTCGATCTGAGTGCAGGCAGCTTGTTTCTGGGTGCTGACCCGCGAAACGCGGGGACCACGGTTCTCACGGAAGCGATTTCCGCGGAGATGAAACGCGCCGGCGTCTCTGTAGGTGTAGGGCGTTACGCCGAGCCGCGATTGCTCTATGCCTCGCCGCTTTTCGGCGCGAGCAGCAACCCCACGGATGAGCGACGCACCATTCACCTGGGCATGGATCTCTTTGTCGAGCCGGGCACTGCGCTGCGCGCCCCTCTCGATGGTGTCGTACACACCCTGGCCAACAACACGGCGCCGCTCGATTATGGCCCGCTGGTCATTCTGAACCATGCCGCCAGCGACGGGCAGGAGTTCTTTACGCTTTACGGCCACCTCACGAAAGACACCTTGGCCACGTTGCAAACTGGCCAGCGTGTCGCAGCCGGGGAAGCATTCGCTTGCGTGGGGGATACGCAGGAAAATGGCGGTTGGCCGCCGCACCTCCATTTCCAGATCATCGCAGACCTGCTCGAACGAGGCGCTGATTATCCGGGCGTCGCTGCCGCTTCCGAGCAGGCTGTTTGGGCGAGTCTCTCCCCAGATCCCAATCTGTTGCTGGGCATTCCCGTGGAACGTTTTCCCGCGAAGGAACCGGATCTGGGCGCAACTCTGGCGGCACGGCGCAAACTCCTCGGGAAAAATCTGAGCCTCTCGTATCGCCACCCGCTGAAGATTGTCCGGGGGTGGATGCAATACCTCTACGACGATTCGGGCCGCGCGTATCTGGACGTTTACAACAATGTTCCACTCGTGGGGCACAGCCATCCGCGCGTTGTGCGCGCCGCGCAAGCACAGCTTGCCCTGCTCAATACAAATACGCGATATCTGCATGACAATGTGAATCGCTACGCCGAGCGGCTGACTCGGCTCCTGCCTGAACCACTGCGCGTCTGCTTCTTCCTCAATTCCGGCAGTGAGGCAAATGAACTGGCGCTGCGCCTTGCGCGTGCGCATACCGGCAGATGTGACGTCATCGTACTCGAGCACGCTTATCACGGACATACCAAGGAGCTGATCGACGTCAGTCCTTACAAATTTGACGGCCCTGGTGGCCACGGCTGCAAGCCCTGGGTGCACGTGGCGCCGATTGCCGATGATTATCGCGGACTCTATCGTCGTGGTGAAGCGGATCTTGGCGCAAAGTATGCCCGCCACGTTGCCGAGATTTTGGCGAACGCCAAATCGGAGGGGCGCTGCGTCGCGGCCTATCTCGCGGAGACGCTGCCCAGCGTTGCGGGCCAGATTGCGTTCCCACCCAGCTACCTTGTGGAAGTCTACAAGCATGTGCGTGCTGCCGGCGGCGTGTGTATTGCCGATGAGGTGCAAGTTGGCTTCGGACGCCTGGGCACGCACTTTTGGGGCTTCGAATCGCAAGGCGTCGTGCCTGACATCGTGGTTCTCGGCAAGCCCATGGGCAATGGTTTCCCGCTGGCCGCTGTCATCACCACGCCGCAGATCGCCGCGTCATTTGATAACGGCATGGAATTTTTCAGCACGTTCGGCGGTAATCCGGTCGCTTGCGCGGCCGGCCTCGCCGTGCTCGATGTTCTTGAAGAGGAAAAGTTGCAAGGCAACGCCTTGCGCGTGGGCGAATGTTTGACCAAGAAACTAGAAACATTGCAGAAAAAACACCCACTCATCGGGGACGTGCGTGGGTCGGGGTTATTCCTCGGGGTCGATCTCGTTCGCAACCGGGAGACCCGCGAGCCTGCAACCGAAGAAGCTTCTTACATCGTCAATCGCCTGCATGATTCCGGGATTCTTGCGGGCACCGATGGCCCGCATCACAATGTTATCAAGCTGCGCCCGCCGCTGATTTTCTCCCCGTTGGACGCCGATCTTTTCGTCACCACGCTCGAAGCTATCCTGAGCGAAGACGCTGCGCAGCCGGCTAACCCGGATTTCTCACCATCTCGTCTCTCTGGCTCTGCCAACAAGCACGAGTAGTACTGTCATTCTGAGAGTTCGACGAAGTCGAACTCGAAGAATCTCAATCTAATGCCTGTGCCGAGATGTGGATAGGATGAGATCCTTCGCTTCGCTCAGGATGACAATGACAGCGAGCTAGCTTTGAGAATACGCGGTTGGGTGATGAGAAATCCCGGCTAAGGAGCCTCGGGACCGGCAGGCGCACTGGAAAAAAGCCGCGCAACTTCCGCATGCTCCATGACAATGGCGGGGTCCTGTTGGATGGCGTCGAAGTATTTCTTCTGGAAGAGGTCGCCGGATTCGGTGGGAACAAACATTTTCCTCGCGATGGAGAGAGCGTTGCTTGCGTCTAGGGCGGTAACAGGTTCTTTGCCGTCGAGAGTTTCGTCGATGCGCACCACAAACTCAGAGATATTGTGAAGCCAGGCGAACTGCGGGTGATCCACAACCAAGCGGAATAGTTCCCCCACTTGGACGTGGCCGTGTTCCCGCTCGTAGTCGCGTCGCTCCATATCGAGCAGCGATTTATGCACGCGGAGAAGCGCTTGACGGAGTGCGATGAGCTCTCGCCGTTCGGGAGTGTCCTGGTTGATGCCTGGTGCTGGAAATGGGTCTGAGGATGCCATCCTAGTCTTTCTCAGGGCGCGGAAAATAGTGTCCGATGCTGCTTTCGCTTCGTCCAACATAGAGCCGCTCGACTGTCTTACCTCAACAGGCGGCCCCATGGCGAATCCGTTACTTCTTCGCGCTGGAGACGCCAAGATTGTTCTTTACACCGAATAGCTTCGGCACTCCGCTCGCGCGGAGAGTTGCCAGATTCTTGTCTGTCTCATTGTCCACCACGCCTTCCAGAGTTACGTTTCCGTTTTTTACAATGATGTGGATCGGGGGCACCGCTTGGATGCCGTAGCGAGAAAGGGAAGGATCGCCATAAATCGCGCGAAAGACTTCCCGGCGGATGTTGTCGTCCGCGGGTGAAACCGGCAGGACTTCAATGTTGTTAAGGACTGCGGCGACTCCCTCGATGCTTTTCAGGGCAGCTTCCGCGTCGGATTTAAGAGTGGGGCGCAAGACCTGACCGTTGAGCGTGACTGTGTCACCTTCCACGGAGTAGGTTAGATTGTCGAATACCGAATAATAAGGAAGCATCACCAGCTGGTGGCGCACTTCCTTGATCAGGTTATCTCTGTACTTGGCTTCGTCGCGTTGGTGGGTGGCTTCTTGCGGTTGTCGTGCGGCAACGAACGAGGAAGTCACCGCCAAGCTCAAGAAAATTACAGCGGCAAATAAAGTCTTTGTTTTGTTCAACATACTTGCTCCTCGAAAGGTGTTCCTGGTGCTAGCTAGTTAGATTCTGGATGCAGGGCAAATGGGTGCACACGTGGGACGCGAACCCAGATGCTAGCATACGGTGGAGCGCAGCGGGGTCACGCTCCCATTTACTAATGCCGCGTAGTGTTGCCGAGGGGAGGGTCGAAGAATGCTGATGATCGCGCATCGCGGCGCCTCGGGCTACGCCCCCGAAAACACCATGGCGGGGTTTCGCCGAGCCCTGGCCCAGGGCGTGAACTTCATCGAAACCGACTTACAGCTTTCTCGCGATGCCCGGTTTGTGGCCATTCACGATGACACCGTGGACCGCACGACAAACGGGCAAGGCAAAGTGCACGACCTGACGCTCGCGGAATTGCGGAAGCTCGATGCGGGATCCTGGCTGGGTAGCGAATTTGCCGGTGAGCGAATTCCTACTTTGGAAGAGATTTTCGAGTTTGCGAAGAAAAATGACGTGCTCTTCTATCTCGAGTTAAAGCCGGGCGGCTCCTGGGGCGGAGAACACACACTGATCGGGGCGCTGCGGGAATCCGGCCAGGTCGCTCGTTGCGTAGTGATCTCCTTTGATCCTCAGATTCTGGCCAGTCTGCGGCGGATTGAACCGACACTCATGACCGGATTACTCTTTGACGGGCAGATGGGGTCGCCGATAGAGAAGGCCCTGGAAATTGGAGCGCGCCAACTGGCAGTCCGCGGCGATCTGGTGACACCCAACTTGCTGAAGGAAGCGCGGAAACACGACCTGCAGGTTGTCTGCTGGACGGTTAATCATCCTGCGCATATCCGGTCGTTGATCGCAGCGGGTGTCGACGGAATCATGAGTGACTACCCGGACCGCCTGCTGGCAGCAAAAAAGAAAGAGGAGACAGTTTAGGCGGCAGGGGGCAGGGAAGAGCAGAGGGAAGCGAGTTGCGAGAGGCTGAGTTGTTCAGCACGGGCGTCGGGGCGCAATTGCAATGCGGCAAGCGCTTCGCGCACTTGATCAGGGCTTGCCAGAGACCTTAGATTGTTTACCAGTGTTTTTCGTTTCTTCGAGAAACATAACTTCACAAAATCGAGAAAACGTTTTTCATCACGCGGGAGAATGCCGGCGTGTTTCCCCGGCAGGCGGAGTGTGACGAGTGCGGATTCAACATCCGGCGGCGGCTGGAACGCACCGCGCGGCAAACGGAAAACGAGTTCAGGCCGCGCTCGCAACTGCGTCACCACGGACAGGTAACCGTAATCCCTGCTGTTGGGCTCGGCGGTGAGGCGCAGGGCGACCTCTGTCTGGATGACGATGTGCATCTCGTCAATCAGTTCCGCGGTTTCGAAAAAATGATGCAGGATCGGCGAGGTGATGTAATACGGCAGGTTTCCATAGATGCGTATCCGGCGGCCTCCGGCGATCGCGGCGATATCCGTCTTCAGCACATCCCCGGGCACAACGGTCAAGTTTGGAAATCGTTTTGCGAGCCGCTCGAGTCCCGCGATGAGGGGCGGATCAAGCTCGATGGCATAAACAGTAGCCCCGGTGGCCAGCAAGTACTCCGTCATCTCGCCGTGGCCCGCGCCGATCTCAATCCAGCTATAGTCTGCGTCTGCCGATGGTGTGATGGGCGCCGTGGAATGCGGCGACACATTTATGGCCCGCGCGATCTGTTCCCGCCAGCCGGCATCCGCTAGAAAATGTTGGCCGAATCGTTGGCGTGCCATGCGACGAAAGTGTAACAGGAAGCCGGTCGGGGAACGAAAACCCTGCGCGTACAATTATCAGTATGACCTCGAAGTCGAAGATCCCGGCCTTGCCGGGGCGGTCAATGCTTGACGGGGCGACGAGCGTTGGGTAGCGTAAAAGTGCGCGCGACAATCATGAGAATTCTCTTTGCAGCATCGGAAGGGCTGCCGTTTTCAAAGTCCGGCGGCCTAGCGGACGTCATCGAGGCTCTGCCCCGAGCGCTCGTGAAGCAGGGGCACGAAGTCGCCGTGGTCCTGCCGCGTTATCGCGGAACGAAGGCCGCAGCCATTGTGATGCCCAGCGTGACCATTCCCATGGGTGCGCGTCTTCACTTTCCTGCAATTGCCGATGGCACCCTGCTCAGCGGCGTGCGCTACTTCTTTGTGGACGACCCGGCCTACTTCGACCGCGATGGATTGTACGGCGGTAGCGCGGGTGACTACCCGGACAACGCCGAGCGCTACAGCGAATTCTGCCGGGCCACCATAGAAGTCGCGAAGCATGTCTGGCCCGCGGACGTGATCCACTGTCATGACTGGCAGACCGCGCTGCTGCCGGTTTTTCTGCGAACCTCGTATGCGGATGATCCTCTAGTGAAAAACATTCCTGTCGTCTTCACGATCCATAACATGGGGTATCACGGCCAATTTAGAAAAGAAGTTCTGGAGCGAGCGGGAATTCCTCTGTCGGTCTTTCACCCCGGAGGTATCGAATACTTCGGCGAGGTGAATTTCCTAAAGGGCGGGCTGATCTATTCCGACTATCTGACGACCGTGAGCCGGAAGTATGCCCAGGAGATCCAAACCCCCGAGTATGGCTTTGGACTGGATGGCGTCGCGCGCAGCCGCGGCGATCGCCTGGTAGGCATCGTGAATGGCGTGGATTACACGTCGTGGAATCCGGAGAAAGACGCGCTGATCGCCATGCCGTATTCCGCGAAGGATTTGAGCGGCAAGCACGCATGCAAGCAGGCGCTGCTCGAGCTTTTCGGCCTGCCGCAGGAACAGGCGACCCTCCCGGTCATTGGAATCGTCTCCCGTTTCGCCGATCAAAAGGGTTTCGATCTGATAGCCGAACAGGCCCACCAATTGATGAGGGAAGAGCTCCTCCTGGTGGTTCTGGGCACCGGCGATCCCAGGTATGAAGAGATGTTCCGCGCTCTGGCGAGCGCCTACCCTGGCCGTGTCGGCGTAAAGATCGCGTACGACAACAAGATCGCACACATGATCGAAGCGGGTGCGGACATGTTCCTCATGCCCTCGCGCTATGAGCCATGTGGTTTGAACCAGATCTACAGCTTGAAATATGGTACGGTCCCAATAGTCCGGGCGACCGGTGGCTTGGAAGATACGGTTGAGCCATTTGATCTGGAACACGGCACCGGGACAGGATTTAAATTCACGGAGTATTCGGGCGCGGCGCTCCTGTATTGTGTAAAGCAGGCGCTGCACCATTTTACCGATGAACGTATCTGGAAGCGCATCCAATTGAACGGCATGGCCAGGGATTTTTCCTGGAAGACGCCGGCGGCGGAGTATGCGAAAATATATGAAGCAGCCCGCGCGCTTCGTGGCTCAGGAACAGCGCTTCGAGTCTCTGCGCCATCGGGGAAAAACCGAAAACCTGCGGCAACAAAGAGTTAACGAATTCCCTGCTTTAACATCTAATGGTTGACCGCTTTGCGGCCACCAAAAACGAGGAGAGAAGACGGCTGCCTGCGGGCAAGCCGTCGAGGACAAAGAATATGGCAGACAACATTTTGGCGGTGAATGACGGAAATTTTGAAGCCGAAGTACTCACGGCGAGCAACGCTCAGCCCGTGATGGTGGATTTTTGGGCGGAATGGTGCCGTCCATGCCACCAACTGGCGCCCACGGTTGCGGAGATTGCGCATGACTACGCCGGCAAGCTTAAAGTGACCAAATTGAACGTTGATGAAGCCATGAATTCCGCCGCCCGCTACAATATTCGAGGCATCCCAACGCTGCTTGTTTTCAGAAACGGACAAAAGGTCGAGGAGATCGTTGGCGCGGTGCCGAAAGATCAGATCACCAAGGCCGTTGATCGCCACATCGCGTAATCGCGGATTCGCGCACTTCCTTCGGATGCTCTCAGAATAAAAGTTGGGCGGAGAGTTTTGCGAGACTTAGGTGGGGAGCAATTCATTGGCACCTGCTGAAACTGCTGCGACAACGCGCAAGATCAAGCCGCCAGACCATCCACCGTTGCTGGCCGGTGAGCGGGGGCCCATGGCCATGTCGCGCCCGGGGCTGCACACCACCGTCATGCAGATCTTGCAGCCGTTGCCGCGCGGCAGGATTCTGGATTGCCCCGCGGGAGAAGGCGCGCTGGCCGAGCGTTTGGTCTCGGAAGGCTTTGCGGTCCAGTGTTGCGATTTGTACGCGGAGCTCTTCCGGCTGGACGATGTAGAGATCAAAGCCGGAGATTTATCCGGCAATCTTCCCTATCCGGCGGGCTCGTTTGATTACATTACTTCCCTGGATGGACTGGAACACATCGATTCGCCGCCGCAAGCGTTTCGCGAGTACAAACGCCTGCTGAAGCCGGGGGGTCATCTAATCATCAGCGTGCCCAACATCATGAATGTCGAGGAGCGCATGAAATGGCTCCTTTTCGGGTATACCTCGCACTGCAAGCCGCTTTCCGTTAAGTCCAAAGCGCAAATAGAGTACGACACGGCGGGCAAGAATGAAATCGCAGTACATGCGAACCCCATCGGCTACAACGAGCTGCGCTATTACCTGGAAAAAAACGGTTTCGAAATTCAGGGTGTGTATCGCGACCGCAAGAAAGCGAATCAGTGGCTCTATTGGCCGATCGTGGCGTTTATCCGGTTACTCGCCAGACTAACGCCCGCGGAGCGCCGCAAAGACCGCTGGACCGAGGAGTTGGCCTCGGATCTCATACTGCTCGGCGGAAACACCATTATCATCCACTCCATTCTCAAATAAGAGTTATGGGTCTCACTCAAATCGGATGAAACTCCCCGGCAATCTAGTGTTTCGGTGCCACTGGGCAAGGAATGTGCTCAACATTCCCTATCACGATGAAGAATGGGGTGTGCCGCTGCACGACGACAACAAACTCTTCGAGTTTGTTGTGCTGGAAGGGGCGCAGGCGGGATTGAGCTGGGACACAATTCTCATGAAGCGCCAGCGATATCGCGAAGTCTTCGATGGGTTCGACGCGGAAAAAGTGTCGCGCTACGGCAAGAAGAAAGTCCGGGAGCTGCTCTCCGATGCGGGAATCATCCGCAACCGGATGAAGATTGATGCCGCGATTGGGAATGCTCGGGCGTTTCTGCAGGTGCAGAAAGAGTTTGCGACATTTGACGCGTACCTCTGGCGATTTGTGGATGGGCGTCCAAAACAAAATGCCTGGCGAACGCACAAGCGGGTCCCTGCGAAGACACCGGAATCAGACGCGATGAGCAAAGATTTGAAGCAGCGGGGATTCCGCTTCGTCGGCTCGACGATCTGCTATGCGCTGATGCAGGCCACCGGCATGGTGAATGACCACGTCGTGGGTTGCTTTCGGCACAAAGAATTATCTGCATAGCGAAAGCCTTCAAGCCAGTACGTTCGGGCGCGCGCCAAGAGGGCAAAGATGCCCGCTAAAAAGAGGCCACCTTTGGCGGCCTTGCGTTGGCGGCGGTGCGAGCGTACGATTCTTGTTTGTTGGTTTTTGTGAATTCCCACCTGATGTTTCTCTCTTTTTGAAGCGTCTGAGAGGGAAGGGTGCGAGCCCTGAAGATTCGGGGCCTGTGGCGAGCGAGGCCAAGAATGAAATCGGTTGTGGTGGTGGGCGCGCAGTGGGGCGATGAAGGCAAAGGCAAGGTCGTTGACTATCTCTCAGGGTCATTTGACTACATCGCGCGCGTCGCGGGCGGCCACAACGCCGGGCACACCGTCATCATCGGCAAGGACCGCTATGTGCTGCAGCTCATTCCGTGCGGGATTCTGCGCCCGAAGCAGCATGCTGTGATTGGTACAGGCGTTGTGGTTGATCCAGCAGCCCTGGTGGCGGAAATCGCGACTCTCGCGAAAGCCGGTATCGAGGTTAAGGGCCGGTTGCACATCAGCAATCGCGCGCACCTCATCTTTCCTTATCATCGCGAGCTGGACAGAGCGGCCGAAGGCGCGCGCGGAGCCAACAAGATTGGCACTACCTCACGCGGCATCGGCCCCGCCTACGAAGACAAGATGGCTCGCCGCGGCCTGCGCATGTGCGATCTCCTCGATCCGGCGCTTTTTCGCAAGAAGGCCGCGCATGTTGTGGCGGAGAAGAACCGCCTCGCCAAGGGCGCCTACGGCGCGGATATCGATTTTTCGCATGAAGTCGAAGAAACCCTGAAGCAAGGTGAGATGATTCGCGGCTACATCTGCGATACCGCGGAACTCGTCAACCGGGCGCTGGACGAAGGCAAGTCCGTGCTGTTCGAAGGTGCGCAGGGCACCATGCTGGACATCGATCACGGTACTTACCCCTTTGTAACCTCCTCTAGCGCCATTTCCGGAGGCGCAACAACTGGTATGGGCGTGCCACCCACCAAGATCAAGCACGTGCTGGGCATTTCGAAGGCTTACACCACGCGCGTGGGCGGCGGACCGTTTCCCACGGAAATGCCGGACCTGGACGCTCGGGAAGTGCGCGAGCGCGGAAAGGAGTTTGGCGCCGTGACCGGGCGACCCAGGCGCTGCGGCTGGCTGGACCTCGCCGTGCTCCGCTACGCGAAGATGATCAACGGCATCGATTCTCTGGTGATCACCAAACTCGACGTGTTCGATACCCAGCGCGAAATTCAGGTCTGCGTCGGCTACAACTACAAAGGCAAGCCATTGAAAGAGATGCCCGCGCTGGCGGAAGAGTACGAGCACGTCACGACGGAATACAAGACGCTGCCCGGCTGGTGTGAAACTACTTACGGCGCAAGAGATGGTGCAAAGCTGCCCAAGGCTGCCCTGGATTATTTGCGCTTCGTTTCCGATTTCCTGCAAGTGGAGATCGGCATGATCTCGACCGGCCCGGAGCGTGACGCCACGATCGTGCCGGCGGGAACACTGCTGTCACGCTGGTTATAATCACGAAGCGCCTGCCATGCTCAACTACGAGCAAGCCCGTAAAATCGTCATCCAGCAAATACAAGAAAATAGAGGTCCGCGCGCGACCGCGAAAGTGACCGTGTGGGATGCGCACGGCCTGGTATTGGCTCAGCAGGTGACGACAGACCGCGCGTATCCGCCGTTCCATCGTTCCACGCGAGATGGTTATGCGGTGCGTGCTGCCGAAGCCACCGCGGGCGCGTCGTTGCGGTGCACCGGTGAAATTCGGGCCGGCGATGAAGTCACCGCGCCGCTGCCGGCTGGTGTGTGCGTACAGATCATGACCGGCGCAGCAGTACCAGCAGGCGCTGACGCTGTTGTGATGATCGAGTTTACGAAACGCGAAGGCGATATCGTCTGTTTCAAACGCAACACGAAGATTGGACAGAACATTGTTCCGCGTGGCAGCGAAGCCGAAGCAGCACAAGTCATTTTGCAGCCAGGTATGCGCTTGGGATACGCCGAACTGGCTCTGGCGGCGCAGGTGGGTGCGGCAGAGCTGCTTTGTGCCAGGAAGCCTCGTGTGGCTATCCTTTCCACTGGCGATGAAATCGTCAATGTGAATGAAACGCCGGGTCCCTGTCAGATGCGCAACAGCAACAGTGTCTCCCTGGCCGCGCAGGTGAATCTCGCAGGCGGTGAGCCGGTTCTCCTCGGCAATGCCGCGGACCGCGCTGAGGACTTGCGAGCGAAGATCGAGCCGGGGCTCAAAGAAGAAATCCTGGTGCTGTCTGGCGGAGTTTCCATGGGGAAATATGATCTCGTTGAACCCGTTCTGAAAGAGCTTGGGGCTGAAATTTATTTCGACGCAGTTGCCATTCGCCCGGGTAAACCTGTGATTTTTGCACGCTGCGGCGATACCTTCGTCTTCGGGCTGCCGGGAAACCCCATTTCGACGATGGTCACCTTCGAATTGTTCGTCACGCCCGCGCTGGATCTCTTAAGCGGCGCGGATGCGCGCCCGCTGCCGCTGGTGGAAGCAAGCCTGAGCGAATCGCTGCAAGACAAGCCAGGGCTGACCCATTTTCTTCCCGCGCGGCTCTCCTGGTGGGGAACGATGCCGCAAGTGAAGCCATTGCGTTGGCAAGGATCCGGCGACATTGCGTCCACTGTCCGGGCAAATTGCTTTATCGTGTTTCCTGAGGAAAAATCCGCTATTTCGATGGGAGAAAGGGTCTGCGTGTTGCTGCGCAAGGACGTGATCTAGACGGACATCCTATGGCGAAACTGTCGCATTACGGGAAGCGCGGGAAAGTGAGCATGGTGGACGTGTCCGCGAAAGAGGTAACGACACGCATCGCCATCGCCCACGCCTTTGTGAAGATGAAGCCGTGCGTGCTGCGTGCCGTAAAGCGGCTCAGAAACCCCAAGGGCGACCCGCTGGAAGTGGCGCGCATCGCGGGTATTGCCGCCGCCAAACGCACCGCGGAGTGGATACCTCTTTGTCATCCACTCCCGCTCACGCACATTGATGTGACCGCACGGCTGTGCAAGAATGGCGTGGAAGTTCGCTCCCGTGTTACGGCAACCGCCCAGACAGGCGTGGAGATGGAAGCGTTGGTCGCCGTAACTGCCGCGGCCCTCACGGTTTACGATATGTGTAAAGCCCTCGATAAGAGTATGGAGATTACTGCCATTCATCTCGTGGAAAAAACGGGCGGGAAAAGCGGAGATTTTTTTCGTAAAGCGCGAAAAGCTGCTCCCGGCCAGAGGCACTCACCATGAGCGCTGCCGGCGGGAAAACCGTAAAACTGCTGCTGGCGGAGGATAACCCGCTGGTGCGCGATCTGGTGGCGAAGGGGCTGGAGCCGATTTGCGAGGTAATCTGCGCTGCCGACGGCGCGGACGCTCTGCTCAAAGTCATCGATGACCCGCCGGATGTCATCCTTTGTGACTTCAAGATGCCCGGGCTGGACGGGCGTCAATTATTTGAAAAGCTGCGCGGGCGCGAACCCACGCGGCACATTCCATTCCTGTTCATGGCCAGCCGCGGGGATATTGAAGAGCGCTTGCGCCCGCTCGTCGATGGTGTCGAAGACTTCATTGCTAAACCCTTCCTGGTGAAGGACCTTGTCCGCATTACCAAGAAAGTTGTCGATCGTATTCACCTGGAGAAACTCCAGAAGCTCGCCTCTCGCCCCGGGGTGATTCAGGGACGTCTGGAAGAGATGAGCATGATTGACCTGATGCAGTCCCTCGAGATGGGACAGAAATCCTGCCGCCTGCTGGTGCAGAAGAGCGGTGTGCAGGGCGAGCTCTTCTTTGCCAACGGGCAATGCCGGGATGCGAAAGTCGGCGGCGTGGAAGGCGACGAAGCCGTCTACAAGGTCCTGTTGTGGACCGAAGGTGAATTCGAAATTGATTTCAACGCCGCGAATGCTTCTTCCCGCACCACCACCACGCGGAGCACCACCGGACTGCTTATGGAAGCCATGCGGCTGATGGATGAAGCCAATCGCGATGCCGTCGGGACTAGTTGACTCCTGCCATGCGCGTTGCCGTTTTAACCATAAGCGATTCCGTGGCCAAGGGTGAACGCGAAGACCTCTCCGGCCCCGCCGTCGTTGCTTACTGTCGCGGGCTGGCTTGGGAAGTCACGTCGGCTCTGCGGTGCTCCGATGACCCCGCCAACATCCGCATGCAGTTGCGCGAGCTCGCCGATTCAGGCCGAGTGGATCTCATTCTTACGACCGGCGGTACAGGACTCGGCCCGCGAGATAACACTCCCGAGTCTACCGAAGCCATCGCCGACCTTAAAATCCCTGGCCTCCCTGAAGAGATGCGCCGCAAAGGTATGGAGAAGACTCCGACCGCTGTTCTCTCGCGGGGTGTCGCCGTGATACGTCTCAAGACGTTAATTTTGAATCTTCCAGGAAGCCCCAAAGGCGCGGTCGAATCCCTCGAAGCTGTGGTGCATCTCCTGCCCCATGCGCTCAAGGTCCTGCACGGCGCTCGCCACGATTAACCGCACCTATTGCGGAATCACTGGAAGGACAATTCGTGAGGGATGCTTTTCGCTGTGAAAGATTTTGACAAAGGTTCCGAACGGTCGCGACGCGGTGATCTCCGACCGGCCGGTCTGCAGATTGCGCGAAAAGTGTGGGGAAAAGGCGCCGGAAATCTGTACCCGGATGCGATGGCCCGCAAGAAACGTGTTGCTCGTCAGCATGCGATCCAATTTCAACTTAGTGATGCTGTCCGGTCCAAGGAGTTCAGGCTCTAGCGTGCCGTTGCGATAGCTCGCGCGAAGTACATCCAGCCCCGGGCTCATGAGATTGAGCGCTGTGCCGTCCGGCGCAACATCCAGAAGACGCACCCAGAGATCGACGTCGCGGCATCCGCACGAGAGATAGACCTCGGTAAGAATCGGCCCGGTTACTTCCATGTTTGATGGAAGCGGGTCACTATCGAAGACCAGGACGTCGTCGCGCCCGGCGAAAGACCGGTAATCGTGCGCGCCGTACTCATCATAAGGGTCGGTGAGAGGTCGCTCAGGATTTGACCGAAATGTGGAATTGGCGTAATTATCCACAGGAATGGTGGGCTGCAGGCCCCCAATTCTGTCATGCGCAGCTCTTGAAGTCAGATAGAACGATTGCGACTCAGCCCGCTTCAAGGGCCACGCGTCTTCATCGCGCCAGACGTTCGCTCCCATTACGAAAAGTCGCACCCGTTTTTCGCGGTCAACACCGTTTTCGATGCCGCGCACATAGTGGTCCATCCAGCGCAGGATGAGTTCGTCGTAGTCGATCGCTGCAGCCGGGCCAAACTCGCGCTCGCCCGAGCGGGTTTCTTCCTGGCCACCGTGCGTCCACGGGCCGATGATGGTTCGAGTACGCGGGTCTTTTCCAAGTGCGCTCGGCAGGTTTGCAATGTCTCCGCGGCGCGCGGCAAGCAGACCATTGAGGTTTGTCGTAGCCCCATCGGGGCCGTAGGCTTCGTCATACCAACCGGAAATGTTGAGCACCGCCGCGTGCACGCGATCGTATTTGTTGCGGAGTTCCGCCCAGTCCCACCAGGGATCCGCGGGAGGATGGGCAAGCCACTCGTAGTAAAACGGTGCAGCCTCCTTCAGGTCTGGCAAGTCCCGTAGTGGAAGAAATCCCTCGATGCGAGCATGTTCCTTCTTCCAGGTGGCAGCGGCTTCTCCGTCGGTCTTCGGGCCGGATAGATTCTTGCGTTTGCGCGTGTTCGGCGCGATATTCATCCAGATCCATTCCAGCCAGGAGCCATCAAAAACACCGCCGGAATAGAAGAAATTCCGCGGCGTGGAGAAGGTCATGGCTGGGACCATAGCCTTGAGATGCGGAGGATTTTCGGCGGCCGCGAGCCACTGCACCGCAGCGGGGTAGGAAAGGCCGAATGTTCCAACATTGCCGTCCGACCACGGCTGCCGCGCGGCCCATTCGATGGTGTCGTAGCCGTCTTTGCCTTCGTTTTGATAGGCAGCAAACTCCCCGTCGGATGCGTAACGGCCGCGAACATCCTGAAGGACTATCGCATAGCCCCGCGCAACACCTTTTTCAAACGTCTTGAACTCCTGTGGCGCGAACTGTTTTCCGTAGGGCGTGCGGTACACCAGAGTCGGGAAACGCCCATTCGAACTTGGCAACCAAACATCGGCACGCAGGATAACGCCGTCGCGCATTCCTACGGCAACATCCTTCGTGATGACAGGGGCGGGGGCAGGAGCCGTTTGCCGCAGCGCATGGGAGAGCAGAGGCAGCAAAGCGCTAAGGAATAGCGCTGCCATCAGGAGAAACCTGCGCTGGCTCATGAAGAACTCTCCCCCGGGATGATAGGCCCGCCGACGAGGCATTGTACCTGAAGGTGGATTGAAACGCTTATTGACGCGCGTCGCGTCGTCCGTAACAATGCTTGGACCATGGCACACAAACTATCAGACAAGGGACTTGCGGTGTTAGGGGCAGGAAAACTCGGAAGCATTCTGCTCCGCGCCTACCTGAAGCAGGGGCTATTCACGCCGAAGCGCGTGGCCATCACCGTGCGGCACGAGGAAAAAGCTGCAGCGCTCGGTAAGGAGTTGGGCGTGACGGCGACCACGGATAATCGCAAAGCCGTGCGCGGCGCGGACATCGTCCTGCTCGGCGTGAAGCCACAAGTAGTTGGCGAGGTGCTGAAGGAGATCGCGCCGGAGCTTAGCGAGAATACCCTGGTGATTTCCATGGCAGCCTCGGTACCCACGGCGTACATCGAACAGCGCCTCGGCGCAAAAGTGCCGGTCGTCCGTGCGATGCCGAATACCTGCTCGGCCGTAGGCTGCGGGATGACCGGCATTTGCCGCGGGTCGCACGCTGGCGCCGAGCATCTGGAAGTGGCGCGCAGCATGTTCGATGCCGTGGGCCGCACCGTGGTCGTCGATGAGAAAAACATGGACGCCGTGACCGGCCTTTCCGCAAGCGGCCCGGCGTTTGCCTACATCATTCTGGAGTCTTTTGCCGAAGCCGGTGTAAAGGTCGGTTTGCCCCGCGACGTTTCCACGCTCCTGGCCGCGCAAATGATGAAAGGCGCCGCCAGCGTCGTCCTGGAAACCGGCGACCATCCCGCTCTGTTGAAGGATGCCGTTACCACCCCCGCAGGCTGCACGATTGACGGCATCCTCGAACTGGAAGAAGGCAAGTTGCGCGTTACGCTCATCAAGGCAGTGGTCAAAGCCACGCAGCGCGCCGGTGAATTGCTCTTCGAGAAATGAAAACATTGCCGTGATGGACGTTAGCGGAACACCGCCAAATCCAGCTATGCGATTGCCAAAATATCGTAACTTTCAGATTTCGCCCGGGTCCACGTTCATCCCATGAACTCTTCCCTCATCCACGCGCTCACCGGGCGTTTGAACGGCGATATCTTCCTGCTCCTGCCGGAATTGGAGTTGCTGCTGTTCGCCGTCGGCATCCTCCTCACCGACCACTGGATGGATGCAAAAGAGAAATACTGGAACTCCGCGCTGGCCATGGCCGGAGTTTTTTTTAGTGCGTACACGCTGTGGATGCTGCGCGGCAGAGTCGCCATCGAAGGCGAGCTGCTCGGTTTCCACGCCGTGTTGATTGTTGATGCGTTTTTCTTGTTCTTCGCCGCTCTCGTTGTAACCGTCTTGGCGCTCGTGATTCTTCTCTCCGCCGGCCACCGTCAGATTCCCGCGGAGCGCGACGCCAGGTACTTCGCGCTGCTCCTCTGCGCTTGCATCGGCATGATGCTGATGCTCTCCGGCATCGACTTGATCGCCATTTTACTGGGACTCGAAATTATGGCGCTGAGCTGTTATGGAGCGATGCGCGTCGCGCACCCGGAATCGCGCTCTCGTCAATCACTGGTTCGCTATCTTCTGGCCAGCGGTTTCGGTACCGCAGTCTTGCTCGGTGCATTCGCCTGGCTCTATCGTCTGGGTGGCTCAACGAATATCGGGCGGATCGGCCAATTGTTGGATCGCCGCGCTCAAGTTGGGCTCGCGCCGGGCCACACAGATTGGTTGGTCATTCTTACCGCGACCGCTCTGATCGCCGGGTTATTCTTGAAGATCGTCGCGTTGTCGTCCCCTCGCGGCGCGCCGCACGAATGCCAAGGCGCGCCCGGGCCCGTCGCAGCTTTCGTCGGCGCTGCCTCGGTCGCATCTGGCCTGGCCTTGCTGTTGCGCCTGCTTACCGTTCTTTTTGGCGCATCTCATGGCGCATGGATGTACCCGCTGGCAGGCATGGCGCTTGCTTCGCTCACCTGGGGCAATCTCGCGGCGCTGGCACGGACCAACCTGAAGCGGCTGCTCGTGTATTCGTCCATCCCTCATGCGGGCTATATTTTGCTGGGCTTGGTGGCGGGCAATGAGACCGCACTCACGGGAATCGTCTACTACCTGTTCGCGTACGTTTTCATGACCATGGGCGCCATCGCCATCCTCATGGTGCTCAACCAGGGCGGCCTGGTTGCCGAAGAGCTGGCCGATCTGGACGGCCTCTGGCATCGAAGCCCGGGGGCGGCTTTGCTGCTTCTTGTTTTCATGCTGTCAATCGCGGGTATTCCTCCCACCGCGGGCTTCATGAGCAAGTATTTTATTTTCAAATCGCTGTTTGAAGCGAAGCATCCGGTGCTGGCGGCCCTCGCTGCGCTTTTCATCGTCGTGGGGTTTTACAACTATTCTCGCGTTGTGGTTCACGCTTGGCGTAAGCCCGCAGCCCCTGCCGCGCACCCAGTGTTTGGCAGCGCGCAGACCGTGGTGCTGACCGTTACCGCGTTTGCAACCCTGGTTGCGGGGTTGTATCCTGAGCCGTTCCTGCGCTTGGCGCGCTACGCCTTTGGAGAATAAGCCGGACAATACCGAACCACGCAAGCCGGGGCTCGAACAGACACAAAGCGCCTCGAGTCAGCTCGCCATAGCCATGGAGCTGCCCTTCACTCTAGTGGGAGCAATTGTCGTAGCCGGCGCGGTCGGCTATTTCCTGGATCGTTGGCTGCGCACCGGTCCCTGGCTGATGATTATCTTTGGCGGACTCGGCTTTGTCGGTGGAGTCAAAGAAGTTCTCAGGCGGCTTCCCATGCGCGGCGAGGGTAACAGCGATGACCAGGGAAACCATTGAACAAACAGGGGTTACTATTGCGGGCTCCGTGGTCGAACGCCGAATCTCCTGGTTGACTCCCCCGGTAGGACTAGCAGCGGGCGCCGCAGCGGCGTTGCTGCACCGCTGGGACTGGGCCGCAGGCTTGGCAATTGGCGCTGCTTTAGCCTGGTTGAATTTTTTCTGGTTGCGCCGAGGCATACAGGCGCTGGTAACCGATTCTGTATCCCAGGAAGGACGCGAAAAACCACGAGTTTCTCTTTGGACGTACTTCGCTGCGGCTTTTCGCTACGCCTTGATAGCGCTGGCTGTATATGTTATTTTTATTTATCTGCACGTTCCCCTGGTTAGTCTGCTTGTAGGATTATGCGCCTTGGGCGCCGCTACAATTGCGGCAAGTGTGTGGGAAGCTGTGCATCCAGTGAAGTGAGGAGCTGGGCCGCGAGGCGGCCGCACCAACGATGGAAGAACAGATCAGTCCGATAACCCATTTTGTGAACCACTACTTCGGGCAATTTGCACTTGCGATCCTGCACGCGTTGCATATCACGCCGGACAATGCTCAACTTCCGATTCCGGAGCACGTGGCCATGGGGCTCCTGGTGCTGTTGATCGGTACCGGGCTGGCGCTGATCCTGAAGTCGCGGCTCTCGGTCGAGCGGCCTGGCGCAATGCAGCAGACCGCGGAAATGTTGCTCACGAATCCCCTGGGATTTGGTATTCGCGACCTACTGGAAGAGAATGCCGGCCACGACGGCCTGAGCTACATCCCTTTCGTGGGGTCCATTTCGATATTCATACTTTTGTCCAACCTGCTGAGCGTTTTCCCCAAACTTTCGGCGCCCACCTCCAATCTCACGGTGCCCTTGGCTTGTGCCCTCCTCACTTTTCTATATTTCAACTGGCAGGGCATTCGCCACCAGGGACTGGGTGGTTATCTGAAGCATTTTGCGGGACCTGAACCCATGCTTGCCTTCCTCATTTTTCCCGTCGAGATTTTCAGCACGTGTGCACGGGTACTCTCACTGACCGTACGTCTCTGGGCCAACATTTTCGCCAGCGATCTTATTTACGGGATTTTCCTGAGCCTGTTATCCGCCGCTGCCGCATCCGTGTGGGAACATTCTCTGGCCGGCGGCTTGGTCGTGGGGATTTTCGCCGCGACGATCCCGGTTGCGTTCATCGGACTGCACATCTTTGTCGCTGTCATCCAGTCCTATATCTTCACCATTCTGCCGTCCGTGTATTTGGGAATGGCTACGGCGCAAGAGCACTGATTGATTTCGATCGCAAAAGGCTTTGTCGCTACAGTGTGAGCCCGGCTGCAAGGTGTCCGGGAACCACCTCCTGGCGGCAATTTACGAGGAGGAAGTATGAGCAAGTGGAAGATGATGTGGACTGCGTTAGCCTCGGCGATGCTTCTTGCACCGGCGGCATTTGCGCAAGGCGGGGCTGAAGCCGCCAGCGGTCAGAACCATGGAGCGCTCTGGATCGCAGCGGGATTTGGCATGGCCATCGCCGCGCTCGGTGGGGCGCTGGGGCAGGGCCGCATAGGAGCGGCGGCGTGCGAAGGCATTGCACGCAATCCCGGAGCAGCAAAAAATATTCAGACCGCGATGATTCTTGGGCTGGTGTTTATCGAAACACTGGCTCTCCTTACCCTGGTAATTATCTTCGCAAAGGTAAAGTAGGCAGCAAATCCGGTTTTCCAGATGGCCCGGGGGCCTCAGCCTCCGGGCCATCTTTGTTTTGACAGCACGCCAAGGAATTCAATCGAGATCGGATTGCGCAGCAATTAGCCGGGATTTCTCACCACCAAACCGCGTATTCTCAAGGCTAGTCCCGCTGTAATTGTCATCCTGAGCGAAGCGAAGGATCTCATCTGATCCACACCTCTGCACAAACATTAGGTTGAGATTCTTCGAGTTCGACTTCGTCGAACCCTCAGAATGACAGCAGTACTGATGGTTGTTGGCGGAGACGAGAGAAATGAAATGGTGAGAAATCCGGGTTAGGTGGGCCGCGCTGACCAGTGAGTGCAGCCTAGTGAATTCGCCCGCCGCTGATGAGCGTCTGCTGCAGGACGTTGTTCAGTACGTGATTGGGGAACAAGCCCAGGTAGATCGTGCCCAGCGCCGTAATCCACAGCACGATATTTACGGGGATGGGGAATCGCGCGGGCGCAGATGCTGCCGTTTCCGCGCTCGGCTCGCGCATGTACATCACCACGATCACCCGCAGGTAGTAATAAGCTCCAAGCACGCTGTTGATGGCCATCAGCACCGCGAGCCAGATTAGATGTGAATTCACCGCTGCCTTGAAAATGTAAAACTTGCCGAAGAAGCCTGCCGTAACCGGCAATCCCAGTAGTGAGAGCAGAAACAAACTTAGTGTTGCGGCGGCAAACGGCTGGCGCTGCGCCAGCCCGGCGTAATCGTCCAGCGAAAGGTGCTTCTCGCCCTTTCCGCCAAGCTCTGAAACAATCGCAAACGCTCCGACCTTCACCAGCGCGTAACTCAAAAGATAAAACAGGATCGCCGCATAAGCCGGCGCCGCGCCGGTGTCTGGATCTTTTTGCATGAAGGTGACCGCGGCGAACGCCACCAGAATGTAGCCGGCGTGGGCGATCGAGCTATACGCCAGCATGCGCTTCACGTTGCTCTGCACCAGCGCGCCCAGGTTTCCGGCAAACATGGTGAATACCGCCAGCGCCCAGAAAGCCCAGAACCAGAACTCCGTGGCCGCGTGCACCGTCGCGAAGATGCGCAGCAGCAGAGCAAACGCCGCCGCCTTCGGCCCCGCGGAGAATAGTGCGGTCACCGGTGTCGGCGCGCCTTCGTACACGTCCGGAGTCCATACCTGGAACGGCGCGGCGGCTACTTTAAAGCCCAACCCTACCAGGATCAGCGCCAGGCCCAGCCGCAGCAGATTGCTGGAAGTGTCCGCTGCCGCCATGATTTCCAGGTTGGTGGTACCCGTGACGCCGTAGACCATCGCCACCCCGTACAGAAAAAAAGCCGTGGCAAACGAGCCCAGCAGAAAATACTTCATGGCAGACTCGCCGGACTTCAGCGAATCGCGGCGGTACCCGGCCAGGACGTAGCTGGAGATCGAGCTGAGTTCCAGCCCGATAAACGCCGTCAGCAGCTCTTGAGCGGAGGCCAGCACGCCCATTCCGGCGGTGGCAAACAGCAGCAGCGCGTAAAATTCGGCGGATTCCAGGCTCTCGCGGTGCAGATAGGAGCCAGCGGTCAAAATCACGAGAGACGCCACCAAGCCGACCAGCAGATGGAAGAAGAGACTGAAACCATCCGATTCGATCAGCCCGTGAAAGCCGCTGCCGGCGTTCATGGCTGAAATAAACGCGGCCAGCGTCCCCAGGGTTGCTCCGCTAAGCGCCAGAGAAGCGAGGACATACCTGTTGCGAATGAATGGCTGGACCAGCATCAAAAGCACGCCAAAGCCGCACCACACAAGTTCCGGCAGTACGCGGAGCAGGTCTTCGGGGCGGGGAATCATTTAGCGAGCCTTTCCAGCGGAATCTTGCGGCGGTGTTGCCGCCACCGCGTCGCTGGCCTGCGTTACCGGCTTGGAAGGAATTGCCGCTAGCTCCGGACGCTGCGGGCGCTGCATCTGTTCCAGAACCGTCTGGCAGGATGCCGCAAAGCGGTGTGTGAAAAACGGCGAGTTGATGCCCATCCAAAGCGTCACCCCCGCCATGGTCGCAAGGATCCACTTTTCGCGGGCGGAAGCATCCGGCAACGCGCGGTTTTTTTCCTGCGTAATTTCACCGAAGAAAACCCGCTGGTACGACCACAGCAAATAGCATGCGGAAAGAATCACGCCGCTTGCAGCCCAGGCAGCCCACTTCCAATGCACCAGATAGGTGCCCAGCAAAATCAGGTATTCGCCGACAAAACCATTCAACATCGGCAGGCCCAGCGAAGAAAGCGCCACGAACAGGAAGAACGCCGCCAGCTTCGGCATCGGCGTTGCCAACCCTCCGAATTCGCTGATCTCGAACGTGTGCCGCCGGTCATACAGCATGCCCACCAGCAGGAACAGCGCGCCGGTGGAGATGCCGTGCGCCAGCATCTGGTAAACCGCGCCCTGCATGGAAATGTTCTGAAACGCGAAAATTCCCAGCACCACGAAACCCAGGTGGCTGACCGAAGAATACGCCACCAGCTTCTTCAGGTTCGGCTGCACCATGGCCACCAGCGCGCCATAAATAATGCCGATAATCGCCAATACCGCCACCCACCAAGCTGCCTTGCGCGAAGCGGCCGGGAATAGCGGCAAACAGAAGCGCATCATGCCGTAGGTGCCCATCTTCAGCAGCACGCCCGCCAGCATTACCGAGCCAGCCGTTGGCGCTTCCACGTGCGCGTCCGGCAGCCAGGTGTGCAGCGGGAACAGCGGCACCTTTATGGCAAACGCCAGGAAAAACGCCAGGAAAAGCAGCATTTCCGTGCGCGGTGCAAGTGCAAGCGCGCCCGATTGCAGCAGTTGCTGGATGGCTGGCAGATCAAACGTTCCCGTGGCGTTGTACAGCCAGATGATGCCAACCAGCATCAGGATCGATCCCGCCATGGTGTACAGCACAAACTTAACGGCGGCGTAGATGCGGCGTTCATGTCCCCAGATGCCGATCAGGAAGGCCATCGGGATTAGCATCACTTCCCAGAACAGGAAGAATAGAAAAAGATCCAGCGACAGGAAAACGCCCACCACACCGACTTCCAGCATCAGCAGCATCACGAAGAATTCCTTCACGCGATGCTGGATGCTGTTCCATGACGCCAGAATGGAAATCGGCGTCAGGAATGTGGTAAGGATGACCAGGAACAGGCTGATGCCATCCACGCCCAGGTGATAGTTGATCGGCGGGCTTTGAATCCACTTGGCGAATTCTTGCAGTTGATAACCGCCCGAGCCGATGGTGACGTAACGCAGCAGCCAGAGTGAAAATACGAATTCCACCACGGAAACCGTAAATGCAATGTAGCGGATGTACTTGTGATCGTCGTGGCGCAGAAACAGCAGCGCGAGCGCGCCAAACGCCGGGAAGAAGATCAGCACCGAAAGCAAATGACCGCCGGAGGCCATCAGCGCACCATCCCCGCGGCCGGCTTGAAGAGCGGCCAGAAAATTACCGCAATGATGACAATCGCGCCGATCACCACCCACACCGCGTAGCTTCGCGTGTTGCCGGACTGCGTGTGGCGCGCTTGATCGCCAACCGCGGTGGCGCCATCAGCGATGCCGTTCACCGTGCCGTCAATTGCTCCGACGTCCACAATCTTCCAAAGAACGCTGGTGGATAACGCAACCAGCGGCTTCACGACCACCGCGGCGTACAGTTCGTCCACATAGTATTTATTCAACAAAGTCGTATAAGCCCCGCGCATGGATTTGGCCAGGCTATCCGCTTTCCCGGGCCGCTTCAGATACATCCAGAACGCCACCAGGAGCCCCGCAAGCGCGGTGAAAAACGCGACTCCGGCTAGTGTCAATTCCAGGCTGTGCGCGGCGGCTTCATCCACGGCTGCTTCAGCGGATTCGCCGTGAGCAAACACCGGCGCCAGAAATTTCGCGAAGTAATCCGTCCCGCCCGGCAAAAACGCCGGCGCAGCAAGCCATCCGCCCACAACCGATAGCAGGGCGAGAATCACCAGCGGGCCCAGCATGCTCCACGGTGATTCGTGGACATGTACGTGATGCTCGTCATATTGCTGCTTGCCAAAAAAGGTGAGGAAGATCAGCCGGAACATATAGAAGGACGTAAGCAGCGCCGTCAGCAATCCGAAACCATAAAGCACGTGCCCGCCGTTTTCGCTCTGGAACGCGTTGAAAAGAATCGAGTCCTTGCTGAAAAACCCGGCGAGAGGCGGAAACCCCGCGATGGCCAGCGTGGCCGTCAGCATCGTGAAATACGTCCAGCGAATCTTCTTGCTCAGCCCGCCCATGCGCCGCATGTCCTGCTCGCCGCCCATGGCGTGAATCACGCTGCCCGCTGCGAGGAAGAGCAACGCCTTGAAGAACGCGTGCGTCATCAAGTGGAAAATACCCGCCGAGAATGCGCCCACGCCGCACGCCAGGAACATGTAGCCGAGCTGGCTGACCGTCGAGTACGCCAGAACTCTCTTGATGTCGGTCTGCACCAGCCCGATCGTCGCCGCAAATATCGCCGTCGCGCAGCCCACCACCGCAACCACAAACATCGCCGTCGGCGCCATCGTGAACAGCAAGTGCGACCGCGTTACCACGTAAACGCCCGCGGTCACCATTGTAGCGGCGTGAATCAGCGCGCTGACCGGCGTCGGCCCTTCCATGGCGTCCGGCAGCCACACGTACAGCGGCAGTTGCGCGGACTTGCCGCAAGCGCCCATGAACAGCAGCAAGCTCGCAATGGTTAGCGTCCCAAACTGGCCGTACGTATCAGCCTGCCATTTAGCCGCCGCGCTAAACACAGTCTGGAAATCAAGCGAGTGAAACGCCCGGAACACCAAAAACATCCCCAGCATGAATCCGAAGTCGCCGATGCGGTTGACGATGAACGCTTTCTTGCCGGCATCCGAAGCGGACTTTCTCAGAAAATAGAATCCGATCAGCAAGTAGCTGGAGAGACCCACTCCCTCCCATCCGACAAACAGCAGCACATAGTTCGCGGCCAGCACCAGGGTCAGCATGAAAAACATGAACAGGTTCAGGTAGGAGAAGAACCGGTAATACCCGCCCTCGTGCGACATGTATCCGGTGGAATAAACATGGATCAGGAATCCCACGCCAGTGACCACCATCAGCATCACCACGGTCAGTTGATCCACCTGCAGGTCGAACCCCGCGCGGAAGTTCCCTGCGATGATCCAATCGAAGTACTGCCTGACCCAGGGAATTTGTTCCGGGCGAAGTTGGAAAAATTCCCGGACGGCTTCCAGCGCCGCCAGAAACGACAGCCCCGTCGCGCCAAGCGCCACCCCGTTGACGATCTTATTCGGCCACTTGCTCCCCAGCAGGCCGTTGATCGCTGAGCCCAGCAGCGGCAGCAGCAGGATGATCCACAGATGTTCGAGTATGGGCATTAAAGTTTGAGCAGATCAACGCGCTCGACGTTGAGCGACTGCCGGTTGCGCGCAATGAGAATGATGATTCCGAGTCCTACGGCTGCTTCCGCGGCCGCCACCACGATGACGAACAGCACAAAAACCTGGCCGTCCAGCTTGCCCATGGCCTGGCTGAAAGCCACAAACGCCAGGTTCACGGCGTTCAGCATCAGCTCGATAGACATGAAAATCGCGATGACGTTGCGCTTGAATACGAACGCGAAAACGCCGAGTCCGAAAAGAATCGCGCTGAGAATTAGATAATAGTTTGTCGGCACCATCGTCAGTGCTCCCTCTGCGCCAGGACGATCGCGCCCAGAATCGCCACCAGGATCAGAAACGAGGTCAGCTCGAAGGGATATACAAATTCCTTGAACAGCATGTGCGAAAGTTCCCGCGTCGAGGCCAGCCTGACCCCTTCCTTTGATGCCGTGTGCAGCGCATCGCTCGAACGCGCCATGGTCGCGGCCAGAAAACCGGTCAGCGCCCCAACCAGCGGCAGAATCGTGGCGAGATTCGCTATCTTCGAAAGGTTTGTGCGCTCTTCCACTCCGGCGTTTAGCAGCATGATCACAAAAACAAACAGCACCATGATCGCGCCGCCATACACGATGATCTGCACCGCGGCCACGAATTCCGCGCCCAGCAACAGGTATAGACCCGCGAGGGCCACCATCACCACGATCAGCGACAGCGCGCTATGAATCGGATGGCGCTGCACGATCAGGTTGATCGCACCGATCACCGCCAGCGCCGCCAATACGAAAAAAATGAACAATGACGCCGTCATCAGTGGCCGCTCCGGAAAAGTATGGCCGTGGCCGTCAGAATCACGTTGACGATGGACACCGGCAGCAACAGCTTCCACCCAAAGGCCATCAATTGGTCATAGCGAAAACGCGGCAACGTTCCCCGCATCCAGACGTAGACAAACAGGAAAGTAAGAATTTTAGAGACCAGCCAGAACGGGCCTTGAATGAAATGGTTTACCGCAGAGAAATAGATGAATAGCCCACCCAGCCCGGCGATTGCCGTGCCAATGCCCGGCAGGATGATCTTTCCAAAAATCGTTTCGTAGCGCACGCCGTCCCAGATGACCCACAAACCAAACGGAATCAGAATCGCCGACGGCAAATATTGCGTAAACGTCCACGAAGTGGGGAAGGGAGACAGCCAGCCGCCGAAGAACATGATCGAACACAGCGCGGAAACCGTAATCATGCTGGTGTATTCCGCGATGAAAAACATCGCAAACTTGAAGCTGGCATACTCTGTGTGAAATCCAGCGACGAGTTCCGATTCGGCTTCGGGGAGATCGAACGGAATGCGGTTGGTTTCCGCCACCGCAGCGACGAAAAAACACAGGAAGCCGAGTATTTGCGGAAATATGTTCCACCCAAACACACCCCAATGCGAGCTGGCCTGCGCTTCGATGATTTCCCGGAGGTTGAAGCTCCCCGCCATCAAAAGCACGCCAACCACCGAAAGCGTCAGCGCTAGTTCGTAACTGATCATTTGCGCCGAACTGCGCAGGCCGCCCAGCAGCGGATATTTCGAATTCGAAGCCCATCCGGCCAGCGCAACTCCATACACGCCCAGCGCGGTGATGGCAAAAAGCGCCAAAATGCCGATGTTGAGGTCCGTGATTCCCAAGGCCGTTTCATGTCCGAAAATCCTGAGCTTATCTGGGCCAAACGGAATCACCGCAATCGAAGTCAGCGCCAGCGCCAAAGCCAACAGCGGAGCCATATAGTAGACAAATTTGTCCACGCCCGACGGCGTCGGATCTTCCTTGAAAAGAAATTTCAAACCGTCCGCCAGCGGCTGCAGCAACCCGTGCGGCCCCACGCGGTGCGGGCCCCATCGCGACTGCATGTGCGCGACCACTTTGCGCTCAAACCAGGTGAGGTAGGCGTTCACCGTCAGCACGATAAAAAATAGCAGCGCGATCTTGACGACCGCAAGGATCAGGAACGCGTTGGCGTCGTAGAAGGCGCTCACGGCTTGGTTTCAGCCTCCGGCAGAGATTCCATCATGGTGCAGAAGCGGCCCAGCGTTCCGCTGGTAAATAGCGTGTCCTGCGCGGACCGAATCAGTCCGGCAGGCACGTCGTACGGTACATGCCCGTTCTTCGAAATCTGCACCAGCGCCGGTTCCGCGCCGCCCGTCAACAATCCCGCGGCCTGCACGTTATACCCCGGCACTGCTTTGCGAATCTCTTCAAATACCGCCGCGGGCGTCTTGTAATGAAACGCCTTGCCCAAGCCGAGCTTCTCGAGCTGGTGCGACAATATGCGCAGTAAATCGAAATCGCTGCGCGGGCCCATCACTTCCGCGGCCTTATGCAGGAGTTGCACCTCTCCCGAAGTGTTGGTTACACTGCCGTCTTTCTCATACGCCGAGGCCGCAGGAAAAACGATGTCGGCTTGTTTCGCCGTTTCCGTCAGGAATAATTCATGAACAATCAGCAGCTCAAGATCGCCGCGGCTGCCGCCCCTCTTCGCGGAATAATGAAGCGGATTCGCGCCGACAACATAAAGGGCCTTGATCTTCCCGGACTGCGCGGCTTCCACCATCTGCAGCGCCGTCTGGCCCGGCGCCGAAGGAATCGCGCAGCCCCAGAGCTTTTCGAATCCTTGGCGTGCGCCGTGGTTATCAATGTAAGCGTAGCCGGGGAGTCGATCCGGCAGCACGCCCATGTCCGCCGCGCCTCGCGAATTGGCGTAGTCACCCAACGCCATGTAGCGCACCTTGCCGGGCAGCTTCGAGGCAAACGCAACAAGTTGTGCGATTGTCGCGCCGGCAATTTCCGCGCCAAATACCATCGCCACTTCCTGCTCGGCTTCCAGTGCTGCCTTCATCGCAATCAGTTGTTCGGTAAGCCCAGCAGTGAGCTGGCCTTCTCCATGCGCCATCCAGCGCAGAGCCGCGGCTTCCTTGCCCTCAGCAACTTTTACGAACTGCGTCGCTTTTCGCTTCAGCTTGATGTCCTTCGAATTCAGCACGAACAGCTTCGTGCCGAAGTGCCGTATGCCGGAGCGAATCTGCCACGCCACCAGCGGATTCTGGTTTGTCGGGTCGTTCCCAATCAGCAGTACCGCCTTCGACTGGTACAACTGCTCCATCGTCAGCAGGGAATCAGCCGCGCGTTCGCCCAGTGCGGTAATCAACCCGGTGTAATCCGCCGTGCGGTGGTGATCGATGTTATTGGTTCCAAACGTGGCGCGTGCCAGGCGCTGCAGCAGGTAATTCTCCTCGTTCGAAGTGCGGTTCGAGCCGATGAACCCGATGGCATCCTTGCCGTGCGCGTCGTGAATCTTCTTCAACTTGCTTGCAGCGGCCTGCGCGGCTTCTTCCCAGGAAACTGGGAACAGCTTGTCGCCCTTGCGCATCAGCGGCTGCTTAATCCGCTCCGGGTGCTTTGTGAAATCAAATCCGAAGCGGCCCTTCACGCAAAGAAAATCCTTGTTGATACCCGAGAGGTCGCGGTTGTTCGAGCGCAGTATCTCGTGATTTCGCACGCTGAGCGTGGTCTTGCATCCGTTCGAACAGTGCGTGCACACCGTCGAAACGTATTGCATCTCCCACGGCCGCGTCTTGTAGCGATACGTGCCGCTGGTCAGCGCCCCCACCGGGCAGATGTCAATGCACATGCCGCATTCTTCGCAATCGAGATGGTCGCCCGCATTCGGAATGATCACGCTGTTCGCGCCGCGCATCCCCACACCCAGCGCCTTTACGTCCATGCCTTCGTCGCACACCCGCACGCAGCGAAAACACAAAATGCACCGGGGGGCGTCGTAATAAACCAGCTCCGACCACTTTTCTTCCGGCCGGTGTTTTTTTTCTTCCACAAAACGGCTGGTATCCGCGCCGTAGCGGAACACCATATCTTGCAGCTCGCACTCTCCGCCCTTGTCGCAAACCGGGCAGTCCAGCGGATGATTCGCCAGCAAAAATTCCAGCATGTACTTGCGGGCGTTGCGCACCTGCTCGCTGTCCGTGCGCACTACCATGCCCTCGGTGGCGATCACCGTACACGCGGTTTGCAGCTTCGGCGTCTTCTCGATTTCCACCAGGCACATGCGGCATGCGGCCTGCAGCGAAAACCCGGGGTAATAGCAGAAAGACGGAACCTCCGTGCCGATGCGCCGCGTCGCTTCAATCACCAGCGTGCCCTGCGGCACCTGCACGTCGCGGTCGTTAATCTTCAGCGTGATGAGCTTTTGATCGGCCATGGGTCCTTATCGCGATCCAACCAGCGCGTCGGCGGAGTTGCCCGCTTGGCGGCCACCGTTCACTTTGTATGCGCAGCGGCCCTTCAGATGGTCTTCAAATTCGTTGCGCCACTTCGTCACAATGCTGATCGTGGGCAGCGCCGCGGCGTCGCCCAGCGGACAGAACGTGCGTCCAAGCATGTTTTTCGCCAGGTCGCCCACCATGTCGATATCTTCCGGGCGGCCGTGCCCCGCATGAAATCGTTCCAGCATTTTGCGCAGCCAGGTCGTGCCTTCCCGGCAGGGGATGCACCACCCGCAGGATTCGTGCGCGTAAAATTGCATAATGCGCCGCGCCATATCCACCATGCAGGTGTCTTCGTCCATCACCACCATGCCGCCGGAGCCCATCATCGATCCAGCCTTGGCCACCGAGTCGTAATCCATCGGGATATCAATTTCGCCGGCCGAGAGAAGCGGGCAGGAGCTGCCGCCGGGAATAACCGCCTTGAGTTTCTTCCCTCCGCGGATGCCCCCGGCCATCTCGTCGATGAACTTCTTCATGTTCATGCCCAGGGGAATTTCGTATATGCCGGGCTTGTTGATGTGCCCCGCAACGCACAGCATGCGCGTCCCGCCGTTTTTCGGCGTGCCGCGATTCGCGTACGCTTCGCCGCCTTCCAGCAGGATTGCCGGCACGGTGCTCAGCGTCTCCACATTGTTGATAATTGTCGGGCAGCCATACAATCCCACCACTGCTGGAAACGGCGGCTTGATGCGCGGGTACCCACGCTTGCCTTCCAGCGATTCCATCAGCGCGGACTCTTCGCCGCATTCATAAGCGCCAGCGCCGGTATGCAGCAGCAGGTCGAAATCGAAGCCAGTGCCAAGAATGTTCTTCCCCAGGTAGCCGCTCGAATAGGCTTCCGCGATGGCCACGTCCACGATATCCAGCACGTAGCGATATTCCCCGCGAATGTAGATGAAGCCGAGATGCGCTCCAATCGCCCGCCCCGCGATGACCATGCCTTCGATCAACTGATGCGGGTCCATCTCCATCAATGGACGGTCTTTGCAAGTGCCTGGCTCGGATTCATCGGCGTTGCAGATCACATACTTCGGCTTCGGTGAATCCTTCGGCACAAACGACCACTTCATCCCCGTGGGAAAGCCCGCGCCGCCGCGTCCCCGAAGATTGGATTTCTTCACCTCGTCGATGATCGTTTCCGGGGTCATCTGCTTCAGGGCCTTTTCCAGCGCCTGATAGCCATCGTGCTGCAGATAAATGGCGAGCTTGTGCGAATCCTTGATCCCCCAGCGCTTGCTGATGAGCGGCGTCTCCAGCTTGTGCCGCTCGTGCAGCGCGCCGCTGGTCAGCGGTTCCGGAGCGGGCTTCTTGCCCTTGTCCAGCTCCTCGATGATGCGGTCAAACTTAAGCGGCGTCAGGTTCTCGTGGAAATCGTAATTCACCTGCATGGCCGGCGCGCCCGTGCACGCGCCGATACATTCCACCTCTTCCAGGGAGAACACACCGTCGTTCGTCGTTTCCTTGTGACCAATCTCCAGCCGCTTCTTTGCTTGCGCCAGCACGCCGTACCCGCCGCGCAGCATGCACGCCACGTTGGTGCAAACCTGCACGTGATATTTGCCCATGGGCTTGCGCCGCAGCATCGAGTAGTAAGCCAGTGTCTCTTCCACCTGTACCGTATTCAGTTCCAGCCGGCCGGCTATCTCCGCGACCATCTCGTCGCTGATGTGGCCGTACTCGTCCTGCGCGTACATCATCATGGGGATGAGCGCGCTGCGTTTCACGGGGTAGCTCGTTTGCAGCTTTTCAAATCGCGTCGCGAGTTGTGGCGTCAGTTCCATATTCCTCGACTGGACAGTTCGCTAAAAATTTCCGCAACGTGTCATCCTGAGCCTATCCGGCGAGGATAGGCGAAGGATCTCAACCTAAAGTGTCGTCCAGAAACTTGCAGTTGATATCCTTCGGTCCGGCACAAACCGCCGGACCCTCAGGATGACAACCGTCAAAGTTTGTACCGTGCGACCTCACCGGTCCACTTCTCCCAGAACGATATCAATCGTGCCGATGCAAGCAATCACGTCGGAAATCAGCTGGCCCACAATCAGCTTCGGCAGAGCCTGCAGGTTGATGTACGACGGCGCGCGGAAGTGCACGCGCAGCGGCTTGGGCGAGCCGTCGCTGGCCACGAAACACCCCAGTTCTCCCCGGGGAGACTCGATGGTGACAAACGCCTCTCCCGGCGCGGGCGAAAAACCCTCGGTGAAAATCTTGAAGTGGTAGATGAGCGCTTCCATCTCCGTCTTCATTTTTTCACGCTGCGGCGGCACGATTCCCGGCGCTTCGCTCTTGATCGGCCCTTCGTCCGTAATCTTGCCCATCGCCTGGCGGACAATTTTCAGGCTCTCGCGCATCTCCGCAACGCGCACCAGGTACCGCGCGTAACAATCCGATTCCATGCGCGTTGGCACCTCGAAATTAAACTCGTCGTAACTCGAATATGGAAACAGCTTGCGGTTGTCGTAAGCCACCCCGGCCGCGCGCAGCGTCGGGCCGGTCATGCTCAGCGCGATAGCATCCTCCGCGGAGATGTATCCGATACCCTTGAGCCGCCCGATCCAGATGCGATTCTCCGTTAGCAGCGACTCGTACTCGTCGATGCGGCTCGGCATCATCTTAAGAAATCGTTCCACCGCCGCGCGCCACCCCGTCGGGGGATCCAGAGCAACGCCCCCGATGCGGATATAGCTGGTCATCATCCGCTGCCCGGCAAACATCTCGAAAATCTTCAGGATCTCTTCACGCTCGCGGAAACAATACAGAAACACGGACATCGCGCCCATGTCGATCGCATGCGTCCCCAGCCAGACCAGGTGCGAGGAGATGCGCTGCAGCTCCACCATCATCACGCGGATGTATTGCGCGCGTTTCGGAACCTCCAGCCCCAGAAGTTTTTCGACCGCCAGGCAATAAACCAGGTTGTTTCCCAGCGGCGAAAGATAATCTATCCGGTCGGTCAGCGTGATAGCCTGTGAGTAGGTCAGCGCTTCGCAGCTTTTCTCGATGCCCGTGTGCAGGTAACCAGCGTCTGGAATCGCTTTCACAACCGTTTCGCCATTCAGCTCCAGCAAAATGCGCAGCACCCCGTGCGTGGACGGGTGCTGCGGTCCCATGTTCAAAACCATGGTCTTCGCGGTGCCGGTAGCGGTCTCGACGGTGGTCATTGGCCGTGTTCCTAAAAATCTTTAACGATATCCTTGAGTGGGGTAATCCCTGCGCAGCGGATGTCCTTCCCAATCTTCAGGGAGGAGAATTCGCCGCAAATCCGGATGCCCGGAAAAGCGCACGCCAAACAAATCGAAGATCTCGCGCTCCAGCCAGTCGGCTCCCGGCCACACCGGAACCAGCGATTCCACCATGGGATTTTCCCCGGATACCCGCACACGCAGCCGGATTTTTTCGAGTCGCGAAATCGAAACCAGGTGGTAATTCAGTTCAAATCGTGGTTCGTGGGGAAAGCGATCAACGCAAGTGGCGTCGGTTAGAAGGTTGAATTTCAGCGCGGCATCTTCGCGACACCGCTCGGCCGCCCCTCGCAGCAGCTCCCGGGGCACCACAATGGTGGTTTCCCCGCGAAATTGAAGCACTTCCGCGGCAGCCTTCGGGTTCCACGCCCTCAGCTGTTCGACCACTACATTTTTCTTGGTGACCGCCGGGCGGTCTAAACTATTTTGGCTGGTGTTATCCGTCACAATTTGCAAACCCGCGGGCGCTGACTACTTCTCTTGCTCTTGCTTGTGCCAATCCAGCGCGCCCTTCTTCCAGAGATAAAAATATCCGACCAACAGGATGGCGATGTAGATCATCATTTCCACGAAGCCATACCAGTGTGTTTCCTTGTCTTTCACCAAATCCCGAAAAATGTAAGCCCACGGGTACAGGAAGATGGCTTCCACATCGAACAGGATGAAAACCATCGCCACCAGATAGAATTTTACCGAGAAGGGCTCGCGGGCATCGCCTGTCGGTTCCATCCCGCATTCATACGGCTGCTGCTTCGCGCGATTCGGTCGCCGCCAGCCGATTGCTGACGACAAGATCACCAGAATGCCGGCAAGCCCTGCGGCCAGCAGCAGGTGTATGAGAAGCGGCGCGTATGCTTGTAGACCTGAACCGTTCATGGCGAAGCGTTATAATAGCGATTCACCTGCCGCTCGGTCAAATGCGGCGGAAAACTTTCTGTATGGCGAGGCTGCCGGCAAAGTAGAATGATTCGCGCAGCCGGGAGCAAATCTCAACATGTTGTTCGGCCACAATACGAATTTGACGGTTGGAGCGACGACCTATCACGTCCAGACGGAAGATCGCGGCGTGGCTAACGCCCTGATCGATACTACGGTCTACTACCAGGGGCGCGTCCTGCATCGCCGCACCAACAACTACTTTGATCTTTTGCCGCTCGATTCCGATAGCGAACAGGCGCTCAAGCTGCGTTTGGATGAGCAGCATCACGGCGTACTCGAAGCGATTCGTTCCGGCCGCCTGCAGTTGCCCGTGCCCCCGGCGCAGCCTGCCGCAAGAACCGGCGCTTCCGCTCCTCCGCCCAAGCCCGCCGCTTCGGCCCCCCTGCCAGCCACTCCGCAGGCCCTCCGTGCACTCACCCTGGAACTGCTGAATCCGAAGAGCTGGCTTTCTGGGAAGCACGCCAATCTGCAAATTGCCGTGCGCGGAGAACAGGGCGAAGCCGTGGGCCGCGCCATCGTCGTCTTGCAGGTCGAGGGCGCCGCCGAACCCGCTGAGTTTTCCGCCGAAACCACTCTTACCGGCCAGGTGCAACTCGAGTTTGACTTGCCGCGTATTACCGGCGCCGAACCGGCTTTAGTCGTCTCCGCCAAGCACGGCCGTGCCACGGGCCAGTTGCGGTTTGCCTTGCGCGCCAAGCCCCGCGTTCCATCTGCCTGAACCAAAAATGTCCACTGCAATCACCATCACCGTGAACGGCGAAACCCGAGAAGCCAAAGCGGGCACAACCATTATTGATCTCTTGCAAGAACTAGGCCTCAACGCAGGACGCGTGGCCATCGAACGCAATCTCGAAATTCTCCCTCGCCCGAATTGGCAGGAGACACGCATCGCGTCCGGGGATCGCTACGAAATTGTACAGTTCGTCGGCGGGGGATAGCGTCCATCGCGCTGACCCTGAAAGGGGATTACAGCCCTTCCAGCAAATGGCCCATCTTGTTTTTCTTGGTCTCCAGATAGGAGCGGGAAATTCTGGAAATCCGCGGCTGGCAGGGAACGCGCTCCACAACGCGAATCCCGCCATGTTCCAGCTGCCGCACCTTTTCCGGATTGTTTGAGAGCAGCCTGATTTTTTTTACGCCCAGCTTCTTCAGAATCTTTGCGGAAAAATCATAGTCGCGCGCGTCCGCGGCAAACCCCAGCGTCTCGTTGGCTTCCACCGTGTCCATCCCGCGGTCTTGCAATTGATACGCGCGCAGCTTGTTCATCAGCCCAATGCCGCGCCCCTCTTGCGGCAAATAGAGCAGAATCCCCGCGTTGGCCTCGCTGATTTTCCTCAACGACAATTCCAGTTGCGCCCGGCAATCGCAACGCAGCGAAGCAAGCACATCTCCCGTCAGGCACTGCGAGTGCACGCGCACCAGCGGCGCACTCCGCCCGCGAACGTTTCCCCGTGCCAGCGCCACCGCCTCTTCCATCGGGCCCTTGCCTTTGAATCCATAAATCGTGAAGCGTCCGTATCGCGTAGGCAATTCAGCGCGCGCGATGACTTGCAAGCTGCCCGGTTTTTTCTTTGCGAAACGTCTCGTTGCTGATTTCTTAGCCATAAGAAACAAGCAGTATAGCAGGGAGGGCCAGCAGGAAGAGCTAGGAGCGCAGCCTCCCGTTTCCTAGTTGGCGCGGTTCTCACTCGTTCACTCCTTTACTTCACGCCAAGGATTGATTAGCGTTAGCGATGGCAAGCGCCCCATGATCGCTCCTCCTCCAGACCCGGCCGCGTCAATTCGCGAGCTGCTTTTCACTTTGCTCCTGAAAGTCGGCGTGGCCTCCTCCATCGCCGCTTTGCTGGCCCGCTGGAATACCTTTCGCCGCGTGCTCTTCACCGAAGAGCGCGACCCCGACCAGAAGCTGAAGCTCATGCTCTTTATGACGCCAGCGCTGATCGTCGGCGTCACCCTGCGGCTGGTGGCCTTCCCCAACCGTTTTGCCGACCTTTCTCTGGAGGGCGCGTTCCTGATGGGCTTGCTCGGCGGACGTGTGGTCGGCCCCATCGGCGGCGCCATTATCACTATCCCCGCGCTCATGGGCCATGAATGGCTGGCCATGCCCGCGGCTTCCGCGGCCGGCCTGCTCGGAGGACTCATTCGTCAGGCCATTCCCAACAAAGAAGACCTCTGGAATTTTGGCCCGTTCACCTTCTTGAACATTCCCAAAGCCACCGTGAAACTCATCCGCGAAGGGAAAATCTCCTGGGAAATGCTGCCGCTGATGACCTGCGTCGGCCTGGAGCTTGGACGCGTGGCGCTGGTCCTCGCGACAAAATCCACCTGGCTCTTCGCCATCGATCCGCACTGGAACTGGTGGCTTGGCCTGGTGGTTATCGCCACGCTGATGTCCGTCGCCGCACCGCTGAAAATCTGGAACAACACGCGCATCGAGATGAACCTCGAGCGCCACCAGCAGTTGCTGCTCAAGGCGCGCATGGACGCGCTCTCCAGCCAGATCAATCCGCATTTTCTTTTCAATACCCTGAACACCGTTTCCGCGCTCATTCGCTTCGATCCGGACTCCGCGCGCGGCGTGGTGCTGAAGCTCAGCAACATCCTGAGGCGTCTGCTGCGCAAGCACGAAACCTTTGTGCCGCTGCGCGAAGAGCTGCAATTCATTGACGACTATCTCGATATCGAGGTGGCGCGCTTTGGCCGCGAAAACCTGGAGATTGTGACCGAGCTGGGCGAGGAGACCCTGGAAGCCTTTGTGCCCAGCATGTTGTTGCAGCCCATCGTCGAGAATTGCCTGAAGCACGGCCTGGCGCCGAAGATCGGCGGCGGAAAGATTCAGTTGCGCACCGCCACGCGCGACGCGCGGCTGCACATCGAGATTGAAGACAACGGCGTGGGCATCTCCGAGGAAAAAATGCCGCACGTGTATGTAGAAGGCATTGGTCTGAGCAACGTGCGCGAGCGGCTGCACGTACTCTACGGAACGGATTTTCATCTTCAGATCGAGAGCCGCGCGGGGCAGGGCACATTGATCCGCATCGATATCCCCGAGCTGGTGTCCACCACGCCGGCGGTAGCAACCTCGGGGAAGCGCTGAAGTAGCGAAGTTTGTAAGGGCCGCCATCTGAGGCGCGTTCTTTGCGTCCCGGATGCTGTTACGGGGCGGTCCGCTCTTGTAGCGCCGGGCCTTCCCCCGGCTTTTGGGGGTCACGGCCGCCTTTGCCGGGAAGCCCGGCATCTTTATGTGGTCCGAGTTGGGCATGGATGTACCCCCACCCACCACCAATTTGTATGAATATCAAAAGAAACGGGTTGCGAAAAAAGCAATGCGTAAGAATATGAAAACAAAAGGCGGCCTGCGCCAAGGCTACGGCGCGGCAAGCGGAATTTGGAAGGCTGCACTCCCAACCCCTCCGTTGTGATGACGATGGTCCGCAGCGAATTCAAGGGAAAGGAGTTAAGAGGCGTCCCGTTGAGCCATGATGGGCGTTGATGGGGAAGAAGGGAGGGGGTTGGGGCTGGGAAGGAAGGTCGAGCGTTCACGTGGCATGGTAGCAGGAAATATATTATCTGTCAATTACTTTATTGGTACCATTCGAACGGAATGGTAAAGCGTTGAAAACTCCAGGGATGATCGAGCTGGAAGAGAAGAGCGGCCAGGGCTGAAGCCCACCTATGGGCGATCTTGCATTCCGCGGGCCTCGCCCTTCAAGTTTCCTCAGGGTAAAAAGGCCCGCTCCCTGGACTAGAAGTCCAGGGGTTCCACCCCACTAAAAGTCCAGGGCTTCCACCTGCGAGGAACGCCAACCTCCCGGTTGGCGGTGTGAAGGACGCCATTCAGGAGAATGGCGTTCCAAGGACTTATTACATGACCGGACCGGGCCCCGACCCGGTCGGGGCCCCTACACAGGAAAGATGCCAGGCTTCCCGACACAAACCGTCGGGATCCCCACAAATCGGGGCAAAGCCCGGCACTACAGAGGCGAAAGATGCCGTGGAGACGCAAGCGCGGAGGACAGAAAAAGAGCAGGCGGAATCTCTACTTCGACTCGGTGAAGAGGCCGAGGAGGTCGAGCTTTTCGCGGAGGGCGTCGAGGGTGCAGGGTTTCTGAATGTAGAGGGTTGCGCCGGCATCCATGGCGGTGCCGAGATATTCGGATTCGGAGTTGGTGGTGACCATGATGAGTGGAAGCGGGTCGTAGATCTTGAGTTCGCGAACGGCTTGGATGAATTCGATGCCGCTCATGACCGGCATATTCCAATCAACGAGGACCAGGTCCGGGGCAGACATTTCCTTTAAGCGATCCAGGGCTTCCTGGCCGTTGGCAGCCTCAACGACGTTGATATTCATCTTTCGCAGATACTGGCAGAGGATCTTGCGAATGGTGCTGGAATCCTCGACGACTAGAGCTTGCATGGGGCCTCTCTTCCGGATCTGGTTTCGCGATTCTAGTGTTCGTTCGTCGAAACGGCGCGACTACGCCGCTTTTCCGAGGCGGGCCAGAGTGGCGATCAAAGCCGCATAGTCTCGCTCGCCTTCTTTGCCGGTGGTCTCAATGACCGAAAGCATTTCGCGGATAGCATCCACCAAGGCCAGCAAGGCGCTGATGATTTCCTGGTTGGTGACCAAGAGGCCATCGCGCAAGCGAACCAGCAGGGTTTCTCCGGTATGCGCCAGAGCGCCGAGTTTCGTAAAGCCCAGGAAGCCGGTGGCGCCTTTGATGGTGTGCACGTCACGAAAGACTTCGGCGAGCAACTCCCGGGAACCGGGTTGTTTCTCGAGTTGAATCAGGCGGTGCTCGATGTTGTCAGCCTTTTCCTTGCCTTCCTCGACAAATTCCAGAACGATGGCTTCCATTTCAGTCATAGAGAGAACCTTTCGCGTTACTGCGAGACAACGGCTGGCCGGCGCTGCGAGCGCGCGAGGACGGATTTCACGCGAGCCGCCAAGCGGCGAGGTTCCACCGGTTTCAGAATGTAGTCGTCCACGCCGGCTTCAAGCGCCAAGGCTTCCTTCTCGACGCCGGCTTCCGAAGTCAGCATAAGCACGGCGATGGCGCTGGTGGAGGGATTGGCGCGAAGCGCCTTGACCATGGACATTCCGTCCATGCCAGGCATGTTGTAATCGGTCACAATCACGCGGGGCAGTTCGCGCTTGGCGGCAGCCAAGCCTAGATTTCCATCCTTGGCAACGAGGACTTTGAACCCTTCGAGTTCCAGGAAATATTTGACGACCGAGGCGATGGTGGAACTGTCTTCAACGACCAGCACAAGGTCTTTACCCTGGGAACCGCCGGGAGCGGCCGCGTCCGTGATTTCGGGCGCGGAGGTGTTTTCCAACTGAAGGTCATTTTCCGAGTCCGCTTGCCGCGCGAGGGCGTCAGGCGAGTTGGAAACGGATGAGCGGGAGGACTCCGGCTGGGTGGCTTTCTCTTTGTGAGCCGAGGAGTCGTCGGCTGCCACGACGCGAACCACATCTTCCAGTGTCGTAAATCCCTGGGCGGCTTTGAGGATGCCGTCTTCGAGAAGCGTACGCATGCCGGCATTACGCGCGGCTTTGCGGATGGCGTGTTCGGATGCGCGGCGAGAGATCAGCTCGCGTACTTCGTCGTTCACGATCAAAAGTTCGTGAATGGCCAGGCGTCCCTTGCTCCCGGACTGCCGGCATTCTTCACAACCGCGTCCGGCCATCCAATCGGCATCTGCCGGCAAACGGGAAGGTCCGCCCGCTTTTTCAATGGCTTCGGCGCTGGGCGGGCGGCGGACGCGGCAGGAAGGGCAGGGACTTCGAACGAGCCGCTGGGCGAGAATGCCGATGACGGCGGAAGCAATTAGGAAAGGTTCGACGCCCAGGTCCAACAGGCGGCTGATGGTGCCGGGAGCATCGTTGGTGTGCAAGGTGCTTAGCAGGAGATGGCCGGTTTGCGCGGCTTCGAGAGCAATGCCGGCGGTTTCCTGATCGCGGATTTCACCGACCAAAATGATGTTGGGATCCTGGCGGAGGATGGAGCGCAAGCCGGCGGCGAAAGTGACGCCCGCCTTGGTGTTGATTTGGACTTGGTTGATGCCGTCCAGCTGGTACTCGATAGGATCTTCCACGGTGATGATGTTTTTGGTGGGGGACTTAACCCAATTGAGGGCGGTGTAGAGGGTAGAGCTTTTTCCGCTGCCGGTGGGGCCGGTGACCAGGATCATTCCTTGTGGGCGCGACAACATGAGTTGAAAGGCATGTTGATTTTCTTCCGTGAGTCCCAACTGTTCCATGGTGACTTGCGCACGCTTGCTATCGAGAAGGCGGATCACTATTTTTTCGCCGAACTGCGTGGGGAGGCTGGAAACGCGGAGGTCGATGCGTTTCCCTTCATACTTGAGGCGGCTGCGACCGTCCTGAGGGCGGCGGCGATCGGCGATGTCCATGCCAGAAATGATTTTCATGCGGGAGATGGCGGCGTCCATTTGCTTCTTGGGAACCTTAAGAACTTCGCGAAGCAGCCCGTCAACTCGGTAGCGGACTTGCAGGAAATTTTCCTTAGGCTCCATGTGGATGTCGCTGGCGCCGCTTTTTGCAGCGCCGCTCAGGATGAGATTGACGAGGCGAACGACCGGCGGCATCTGCGTGTCTTTTGCGAGCTTGGAAGGATCGACGACCTCGATTTCGGAGTCGACAACGGTTTCCACTTCACCTTCGGGTTCTGTGGCGGTGAGAGCGTTGGGGTCGAGCTGCGGATCATGGGGATAAGTCTGACGAAGCAAACTTTGGATTTGCGCGTGGCTGGCGACGACCGCAGTGACACGCTTGGTGGTGCGAAACTCGACGTCCTGTGTTGTGGAGTAGTCCATGGGGTCGGTGAGCGCTATCCGGAGAGTTTTTCCCTGGAGGCTGAGAGGTACAATCAAGCGCTTGCGGCAAAAATCAGAAGGGAGAAGAGCTGCCACGTCGGCAAGGACTTCAGGGAGATCGGCGGGAAGCGATTCCAGATGCATGGTTTTGGCGATCGCCTGGGTTATGGCTGGCTCATCCGCTAGTTCCAAGGTCACCAGAGCTTTGGTGAGAGAAATTCCTTCTTTGTCCTGAGCCTCGCGAGCGCGGGCGAGCGCCGACGAATCGATAAGTCCAGCACGTACGAGGAGTTTGCCGAGCGCCGCATCCTTAGCCATGATAGCCGTCCAAAGGTGGTACTGGGGTTGAAGACGCCCACCCGCCGAGGCGAGCCTGTTCGCGCCTAGGAAAAAGAAGGAGCATGCCGTTGGCCAACAGAGAACTTCGCGAGAGGTCGTAGGTTCTGGTAAAGGAAGGAGATTGAAGCCACGCAAAGTGGACAAGCGGAATGCGGTTCGTCCCAGGTTGCAACACGAGAGCCAATCTGGGACGGCGGAACGCAAGATTGTGGTGAGCAGAGGGTGGGTAAAAGAAAGGGCTTGACAGGAAGCAGTACTTGCAGTATATTCTGTACATACTGCAATGAAAGAACAAACCAAAAACGCACTGACTCCCGTGGCACAGAAATTCATCCTCCATTGGGGCGAGATGGGCACGCGCTGGGGCATTAACCGCACCGTGGCGCAGGTGCACGCTTTGCTCTTCCTTTCCCAAAAACCGCTGCCTGCGGATGAGATTTCCGCCGCGCTGGCCGTGGCGCGGTCCAATGTGAGCACCAGCGTGCGCGAGCTGCAGGGCTGGGGCATTGTGCGCGTGGTGCACGTCCTGGGAGACCGCCGCGACCATTTCGAGTCCATCAAGGACGTCTGGGAGATTTTCCGCATCGTTTCCAAGGAACGTAAGCGCCGCGAGATCGATCCCACGCTGCGGGTGCTCGCGGAATGCGTACAGGAGGTCCAGGCCGACCCCCAGGGCGACGCCTACACGCGCGAGCGGCTTGCGACTATGCTGGAATTCCTGGCGGCCATGACCGGATTAGCCGAGGAAATATTGCGCATGCCCACGGGCGCGCTGAAGAGCGTCGTAAAACTCCGCGGCAAAGTGATCACGCTGCTGGGAACCGAGAAGAAAAAGGCAGTTGACAGTTGACAGTTTAAAGTTTCAGAGAAAGCGGAAGAGGTTTACCACAGAGATCGCAGAGTGCACAGAGGCCGCAGAGAAAGACGCGGCGGTACATAAGCAATGCGAGACAAGGCCATGATCTCACTGACCTCAGAATTCACCGATGGAAAAGGGAGACACGCGCGAGGCTGGCTGTTCTTTGACGCCGAATGCCGCTTCTGCACGCGCATCGCGCGGTGGGTGGCGCCGAGTTTACAGCGCCGAGGCCTGGCGCTTGCGCCGTTGCAGGATCCGCGCGTCGGAGCGCTGCTGGGGTTATCGCAGGACGAGTTACTCCGCGAGATGCGGCTGCTACTCTCGGACGGAAGCCATTACGGCGGCGCAGATGCGGCGGTAGCGCTGGCTCGCGAGATTTGGTGGCTGCGGCCGCTGGCCTGGGTAGCCAAGTTCCCCGGCATGATGGACGTGCTCCGCTCGGGATACCGGCAAATCGCCGCGCGGCGCAAATGCGCGGCGACGAGTTGTGACCTGCGGGAATCCGCAAAGAAGGTGTGACAAAGGAGGATTAGTGTCCATTCGCTTCACTGACCTATGGCGCTGGGACGGAAAAGTTAGCCGCAAGACCTATGCACTGGCCGGATTCATCGGTGTTGCCATCAAACACAATCTGGACCGGTTGATTGCGGGAGCTTATTTCCACCGTCCCATGGATGTCTTTAGCTACTGGGCGCCGCTGGGCAAAGCCGCGCGGTTGGGCCATCTCTCGAGCGAAGAGGTCAGGTTCGTTTCCACTTTGTTGCTTCTGGCGTTACCGTTCATTTGGGTCGGAGTAACGATGACGGTTCGGAGGTTGCGGGACGCAGGCCAGCCGGTGTGGCTGGCAGTTCTGTTCTTTGTTCCGTACGTCAATCTGTTGTTCTTCGCCGCGATGTGCTTACTGCCGTCACGAGAGCTGCTGCAGGCAAGAGAAGCATCGCCGTGGCCCGGCCCGCGGCCTCTGGATCAAATCATTCCGCGGAGTGCGCTTGGCAGCGCGGTCCTGGCGATTGCAGTTACGGCCGTCCTCGGGCTCTTGTTCGCGCTACTTGGAACATCCGTCATGGGTGCTTACGGCTGGAGCCTGTTTGTTGCGCTGCCGTTTTGCCTGGGCACATTCTCCGTGCTGGTCTATAGCTACCATGCGCGTCGGAGCTTTTGGGCTTGTATGAGCGTGTCCCTATTACCGGTCGTGGTGCTGGGAGCTGTGTTGATCGCAGTTGCAGTCGAGGGAGTGATTTGTGTTGCGATGGCCGCGCCTCTCGCAATGATTTTGACGATGCTCGGGGGGATGCTGGGATACAGAATCCAATCGAGCCATTGGGGACCACATCAATCTCCCGTGATGCTCTCTATTGTGCTGCTGCTCACGCCGTGGTTCATGGGTCTGGAACATTTTATGAGGCTGCAAGCGGAGGCGTTTCGGGTGCAGTCGTCGATCGAAGTCAACGCTCCGCCGGAAGTGGTCTGGCAGAAAGTCGTCGCATTCGCGGAGATACCGCCGCCAAAAGAAATGCTATTTCGCGCGGGGGTTGCGTATCCAATCCGGGCGGAGATTTCCGGGCGCGGGGCGGGAGCGGTGCGGCGTTGTGTCTTTTCGACGGGACCGTTCGTGGAGCCCATTGAAATATGGGACGAGCCGCGGCTGCTGAAGTTCAGCGTGACGGAGAATCCGGCACCGATGAACGAGCTTTCGCCCTATGCAAACGTGCGGCCGCCGCACTTACATGGTTACTTTGTTTCGCGCCAAGGACAGTTTTCACTAACCCCACTACCGGGCGGCCGTACTCACCTCGAAGGCACGACCTGGTATCAACACACGATGTGGCCAGAGACGTATTGGCATCTCTGGTCGGACTACATCATTCACCGAATTCATCTCCGTGTGCTGAACCACATCCGCCAGGAGGCAGAATCACCCGCCGCGCAACCGATATTGCATAGCGACGCCGCTCCCGCACCTATGCCCAACTGAAGCCGTGCTTTGCGAGCGGCAGGGAGCGCACGCGTTTGCCGGTGGCGGCAAAGATGGCGTTGCACACCGCGGGAAGCACCGGCGGCACAGCGGGTTCACCCAAGCCGGTCGGCGGATTGTCCGAGCGCAGAAAATGCAATTCGATTTGCGGCGGGACCTCCCGTATGCGCATGGGTTTGTAGTCGTTGAAATTGTTTTGCACCGAGCGGCCGTTTTCGATGGTGATCTCGTAGTTCATCACGCTGCTCAAGCCTTCGATGACCGCGCCTTGCACGATATTCTCGGCGGCGGTTGGATTGATGATTTGACGGCCGACGTCTCCAGCAACCCAAATTTTTTCGATTTTCACTTTGCTGTTGGCGTCCACGCGGAGCTGCACGACCTCGGCAAAGTATCCGCGATGAGCAAACTGGAAAGCCACGCCCATGCCGCTGCCTTTTTCCGGTTTGCGTGAAGCCCAGCCGGATTTTTCCGTGACCAGTTCCAGGACGCCGCGCATGCGAGCGGCGTCAAAGTCCGGCGCCGGAGGATTGCTCTTCTCCACCGGGAGTCGTGTGGCGTTCAGCATCTCCATCCGGAATTGCACGGGATCGCGTCCTGCGGCATGAGCCAGCTCGTCAATAAACGACTGGAAGACCCAGCAGAAAGCATTGCTGCCGGGAGCGCGCAGCGCGTAGGTGGGCACGCCGAGGGGCATCAGCGAAGCTCCGAAAAAGTAGTTCGCCACGTAAGTGCCGGGGAATTCATTGGGAGAGATGTTGGCGGAAGGCGCAAACTGTTCGCCCTCGCCAAACGAGACGAAATGATTGCGCCATGCGATTAATTTTCCCGAGGCATCCAACCCGCCTTTGAGGAAATGAAATCCTGCCGGGCGATAATGGTCGTGATGAAAATCATCTTCGCGGGTCCACAGCAGCTTGACGGGAACGCCGACCTGCTTGGCGATGGCCCCGGCTTCCAGCATGTAATCATTGGTGAGACGCCGGCCGAAGCCGCCGCCGGCGCGCTTCATGTGCACGATGATGTCGCTGGGAGGAATGCCGAGGACTTTGGAGACGAGTTGACGCCCGTTCTCCGGCGTTTGGCTCGGTGACCAGAACTCCAGTTTTCCGTCGTGGAAATGCGCCAGGCAGTTCTGCGGCTCCATGGGCGCATGCGCGAGGAACGGATAGAAGTAGGCGCCTTCGACGACTTTTGCGGCGGACTGCATCGCGGCGTCAATATCGCCATCTTTGCGCCGCGTGATTGCCGGCGCTTGCTTGGATAATTCCTCGGCGCGGCGCGCGAAACCTTCGCTGCTTTGTGCCGCGGTGGCGCCTTCGTTGAACGTCAAACGCAATTTCTTGCGCGCGGTGTTGGCTTGCCACCAAGTGTCGGCCACGATCGCGACGCCGCAATGCAACCCGAGCAGGTCGGTGGTGCCCTCCACCACAAAAGCGTGGCGCACGCCGGGCATGCCTTTGATTTCGTCCAGGTTGGAGGCCGCCAGCTTGCCGGCGAACACCGGACATTTTTCGTACACCGCCCAGAGCATTCCGGGAACGCGGAAGTCTATGCTGTACAGGGATTTTCCGGTCACGATGGAGGCGTTATCCACGCCAGGCACGGAATGTCCGATGATTTTGTAATCTTTCGGATCTTTGAGCTTCACGGACTTCAGATCGGGAGGCGTGAGCGCAGCGGCTTTAACAGCCAACGCTCCATAGCTGAGTGTGCGGTTGGTAGCGGCATGGATCACGCGGCCCGAAGAAGTTTGGCACTCGGACTCCGGGACTGACCAGGTTTGCGCGGCTGCGGCCACAAACATCTGCCGGCCGGCGGCGCCCACTTGCCGCAGAGGATCCCAGTTGACCGGGGTGGCAGTGCTGCCGCCGGCGACCTGCCGGCCGTATTTCGATTCATCGAGATCTGCTTGTTCGACACGCACATCCTTCCAGTCAACGTCCAACTCATCCGCGATAATCATCGGCAGACTGGTCTTTACACCCTGGCCGATTTCGGGATTCTTGGCGGTAATGGTCACCAGGCCATCGGGCGCGACACGGATGAAGGCGCTGGCAACGAACGCTTGCACTGGCGCTTGTGCGGCACCTGCCGCTTGCGCGAGCGCGCGAGTCACCGGCTCGACGAAATAAGTCAGGAGAAGGCCGCCTCCGCTGAGCGCTGATGCGCGAAGAAAACCGCGACGGTCGAGCAGAATGGTTTCCATAAGGCCCCTCCGTAATTGCCCCTGCGCGGATATCTTAGATTCCGGCAGCGGCCGCGTCAACGGAGTTAAGCGATAGGGCGAGGACCGCACGAATCTTACTGTCGAGGATGGTCTTCAGATTTGAACCCAATTCATAAATTGCGGGATGACAATGGCCTGGGTGGTATTGTCCTATTTCAGTTCACCCAACAAGAAACTGCGCGTACAATTCGGGCTGCACAAGCAGTGAGTTGGAGTTATCGATGCAATTTGAACAACCGGCCGGAATGTACATAACTACGGGAGTTTTGTTTCTCATTCCGTGCACGCTCCTCTTTTTCGCGTGGAAAAATCTATCAGGGACTTACGGCGCGCTTTCGCCCTGGCGACGATACCTCTCCAAGGCGGCGCTATCCATCGCAGGCGTTTCGACGATCGTTAACATGGTCTGGAATGTTTCCTGGCTGTACCACGGAGGGAGCCCGCATGGCATGAGAGCAGGGCCGGGAATCTGGGGACCACTTGGCCCGATTTTGGTATGGACATTACTGATCGCCGTGGTTTTGAGCGTGTTTGGAAAGGGCAAAGTACGAATGTTGCTGCTGGGATGGTCTGCATCGATGTATCTCGTGTTCCAATTGATCTATATGCTTCAATTCGATTGAGTATTTCGCGTAAGCACAGACCGCTTCTATAGTTCTTGACATATCATGATTTGTCAAGTTAGCATGATTTGGTTAAAAGGAGCGCTTTTCATGGCACAGAGGCGCGAGAAATTCGCCACGCAAGTCAATGCCAAAATCTTGAAGGATGTGCGCGCGCTGGCCGACGGGGAAGGCCGCCAGTTACAAGCCCTGGTGGACGAGGCCCTCGCCGACCTCATCGAAAAACACAAGAATGCCAAGCCGCGCTCCCATGTGATGGGCGTATACCTCGCCAGCCACGAAAAATATGCCTCGTTATACAAGAAACTCGCTCGATGACCGACTACCTGACGGTGGCCGAAGTGCTGGCCATGCACGCGGATCAGATTGAACGGTATGGCGGCTCCCCTGGCGTTAGAGATCAAGGGTTATTGGAAGCCGCGCTGTATCGGCCGCAGACCGGCTATTATGCCGATCTCATCGAGGAAGCCGCGGCGCTGTGGGAGAGCCTGGCTCAGAATCAATCCTTTGTCGATGGCAACAAGCGGACGGCCTTCGCCGCCACGTATACTTTTCTCGCCATCAACGGCTTGTACCTCACGGCGGACGCCGAAGAGACCTACCTTTTTGTGGCCAACCTTTACAAGGCCAACCAGTTCCGATTCGATAAGCTCGTTCCCTGGCTACGCGCACACGTGGAAAAGCGGAGGTAACACCCGCGTGCGGCGTTCTCTTTGTCACCCGCCAAACGAAACGAAGCATCGGAAACGTCGGAATCCTGACGGTATGGGGCGCAGCACTGCTGCGCCCCTACAACGAACAAGCACCAATCACGGCTCAGGCGCGGGCCTTCGATGCTCAGGCTGAAGCCGCTGAGGATTGTTCTAGCACACGCTCGTAGTAGCGCTCGTATTGGGGAATGACGTCGTTGGCGCAAAAATTCTTTTTCGCGTTGAGGCGCGCAGTCTGGCCCATTTCACGGCCGCGGTCGGCGCGGGACAATATGTCAATCGCGTGGCGCGCCATTTCCTTGACGTCGCCGGGTTCCACCAGGAAGCCGTCCACGCCATTCTCCACGACTTCCGGCAGACCACCCACATTGGTCGCGATCACCGGAACTTCGCAGGCCATGGCTTCGAGCGCGGCCAAGCCAAACGATTCCAGTTGCGAGGGCAGCAGGAAAAGATCGGCCGATCCGAGTTTCGTGTACACGTTGTCCTGCTTGCCGAGAAAGTGCACATCCTTTTGCAAGCGCTTCTTGCGAACGAGGTATTCCGCCGCGCCGCGGTCCGGGCCGTCGCCAATCAGCACCAGCTTTGCGGGCATTTTCGCGCGCACCAGTGCAAAAACTTCAATCACGTCGGTGAGACGCTTTACCGGGCGAAAATTGGAGAGGTGCATGAGGATGGGCTCGCCATTCGGCGCCCACTGCGCGCGCAGCGACTCATCGGGTACGCGCTTGTAGAGGTCGCAATTGACGAAATTCGGAATCACTTCGATGGGCCGCTTGATGTCGAACTCTTTCAGGGTTTGATTCAGCAGGTAGCGCGAAATGGCGGTTACGCCATCGCTCTGCTCGATGGAAAACCGGGTGATGGGCAGGTAGCTGCGGTTGCTGCCAACCAAAGTGATGTCGGTTCCGTGCAGCGTGGTAATGAAGGGCAGGCGGCGCGGCGCGGCCATGGAGCGCGCCAGCAACGCGCTCACCGAGTGGGGAATCGCGTAGTGCACGTGCAAAAGATCGAGCGATTCAGACTCGAACACTTCGAGCATCTTTGTCGCCAGCGCCAGGGTATAAGGTGGATGATCGAACAACGGGTACGAGGCCACCTCCACCTCGTGAAAATGGATGCGCGGGTCATTCGCATTCATGCGAATAGGCGGCGCATAGCTGATGAAATGGATGTCGTGGTCACGGGCGGCGAGTTCCATGCCGAGTTCCGTGGCGACGACGCCAGAGCCGCCGTAAGTGGGATAGCAAGTGATGCCGATGCGCATGACAGTTTTCAGTATTCAGTTATCAGTTCTTAGTAAGAAGCAAAAACAAATGCGTTGCGCGATCTCGTTTTTAGTCTTGTGACCTGCACCCAGTAGCTTGAGACACTAACATAGAGATCGCTTCAAAAACCGCACTGCGATGGAGCGCCAGCAACTGCAAGAAAGAGAAGCACGGGTCTAAAGACCCGCCACTACAGGCCGGACTCCCGACGCGGTCCCCGACAGGAGCCGGGGCAGGCGGGATGAATTCCGCCCGGTCGCTACAATTCCGTCACGAAAACAAGAGCCGCTAAGATACAACATTCAAGGCGGCGCGGCTTGCGAGACCGAAGACCGGATGCTAGAGTCGCGGCCACCCGCACCGCACGGAAGCGCGGTGCCGCGGCATCCTAATTAGACGCGGGAGCAGGGAATTACGTGACACGACTTTCGGGCAAGGTGGCGCTGATTACGGGCGGAGGCACGGGCATTGGCCGGGCCATCGCCCTGGCGTTTGCGCGGGAAGGCGCGAGCGTGGCAGTGGCGGGCCGCCGCCTGGAAAAACTACGGGAGGTGACCAGGGAAGTAGAAAAGGGCGGGGGCAAAGGATTGGCGATGGAGTGCGACGTGACGCGGGCCAGCGACGTGGAGCGCGCTGTGCGAGGGACGACCGAGCGTTTCGGGCGGCTGAATGTGCTGGTGAACAACGCGGGAATGCTGCACATTTCAACCGTGGAAGGGATCAGCGAGGAAGAATGGGACCGCGTGATGACGGTCAATGTGAAGGGACCGTTCCTGATGTCGCGAGCGGTGCTGCCGGAGTTTCGAAAGGCCGGTGGCGGAGCGATCGTGAATATCGGGTCGGTGCTCGGACTGGTGGCGATGAAGGATCGCGCGGCGTACTGTGCGTCGAAAGGCGGGGTGACCTTGCTGACGAAGGCCATGGCAGTGGATCACGGGCATGAAAATATTCGCGTGAATTGCATCTGCCCTTCGATCGTGGAGACGGAATTGGTGAAGGGGCTCTTCGACGCGAGTGCAGAAGGGCAGGCGCTGCGCAAGACGCGGATCGGCACGATTCCCCTGGGGCGCTTCGGGCGTCCCATAGATGTGGCGGAGATGGCAGTATTTCTGGCTTCGGAGGAATCCTCGTGGCTCACGGGAGCGGCGATTCCACTCGATGGGGGGCTCACCGCGTACTAGTCAGTCCGAATAAAAGAAAAAGGATAACGCAGAGACGCAGAGAGACGCAGAGAAGGCGGGGATGAGTCGGAGCTCCGGAGGGCTCGCGGGAAAGCGGCGAAACGAGATGACCAAGAGAATGTCGAAAGAGGAGAAGCGGGTCACGGAACTGGTGCGCCAGCGCATGAAGGAAAGCCGTTCCACCGAGCTATTAGGCTTTGAAGTGGAAAGCGTGCACACCGGGCGCGCCATCTTCCGCCTGGATGTGCGTCCACGGCACAAGCAGATCTACGGGGTCGTGCATGGCGGCATCCTGGCTGCCCTGGCGGATACCGCGGCAGCCATCGCCGCCTACACCACAATTCAGAAGGGTTCCGAGCTGTCCACACTGGAGATGAAGATCAATTACCTGGAGCCGGTTCCGGGAGGCAGGGTAAAAGCCGACGCCCGCGTCTTGCGCGCCGGGCGGAACTTTATCGTTACGGAGTGCGAAATTTTCAATGAGGATGGGTCGCTGGCCGCCAAGGCCTTGCTCACGTTCGCCGCGGCTTCCGGCCATGCGCTGCAAAAACGCACCGAACGGGAATAGCGGAGCTATTCCTCTCCGCCGTGCGAAGACTCTTCTCCATCTTTATGAACGTACTTGATGAAACGCTTGAAGATCATCAAGTTGGGGCTGCCCTGGCGCGTTAGCTTGATGCACTCATGGTCATACCATTCAATGGTTCCGCGCAGCACCTCGCCGTCCTCCAGCACCACGGCCATGGGCGTGTGGCTCTGCATCTGCTTGACCCAATAGAAGTTTTCGGCGTGGGTCATCTCGGGCGGCGCTGGCTTCTTCATGGGCGCAGGCCCGTTGTGCGGCCCTCTGGAGGAGGATTGCTCCCTTAAATCCGGAAATCCGGGGCGAAACAAGCGGCGGTTCACCATGGTGGCTCCTTAAGGCAGGGGTGCTCTTATCCCTTAGATGTACGAGACCCGGAAATAGTTTCAGCAGGAGCATTCATTATTTTAATCGCGAGCATTCGGAAAATGCGGCCTGCTACCCGCTTCTACTATCGCGGGGAAGCCGAAGCGAGCGAAGCAGCCAGCGCATCCAGGCCAAGTTGGCGGTTCAAATTGCGGCGCGCACCGGCGTGCAGCTCGTCAAAACCAGAAATTGCGCGCATCACCCATTGCGAGTCAATGGTCCTGCTGAGGGCCTCAAGTTCTTTCGCCAGGTGTGCGTTACGGAGCAGCGGCGTTTTCACGCCAGAGGTCAGCTCCAGCAAATCGCAAAGCAGTCCGTAAAAAACCGCGATGTGTTCCTCGAACGACGATTCACGATCCTTGGCCAGTGCCGACGTGTCCCCGAAGAGCTGCGCGAATCCCTGGCCGCGCGCCGCGCGCTCCAGAATGCGCAGCGCATCATTTCGACGCCGCGTGGTTTCTTCGACATCCATTTCCAGCGCCAGACCCGGGCTGCCCTCGGCCAGTTGCGCCGCCTTCTTTATCTCCGCGGATTTGCGTTCGGTCTTATCTTTCAAAATACTTTCCACTTCACCTTGCGGCAGAGGCGCGAAGTGAAATTGCATGCAGCGCGAAACAATGGTCGAAAGCAGCGAGAAAGGCGATGGCGCGGTCAGAATCAGGGTCGCCGAACCGGGCGGCTCTTCCAAAAGTTTCAGAAAAACGTTCGCGACGTCCCAGTGCATGGTTTCCGCGCCATCCAGAATGAACACGCGC
>JBGOTL010000009.1:0-52659 GCA_041476465.1 Candidatus Acidiferrum sp.
GCGGTGGTATCTTCGGTATCCCCCGCTCCGAACAGCATAATGACCGCAGACGCGAGTGTGCACAGCAAAAGTTTCATATCTTAATTCCCAGTTCGCGCTGAGCATTGCCGTTATAGACCTTGCGTAATATCTCTTCCGGCAATTGAATTCCATAAATGCGCCAGCGACCTTGCGGGGGAACTTCCGAGGGAGCGTAATCGAAATACTCGTCATCCGTTTCGAGGAAGCGATAGTAGATCTCGTAAAGCTTGTCACCAAAAAATTGTTGCGGAAACGCACTGCCGTGGATCGTCGCGTCAGTGCCAAATAGGATTCGGTCCTGATACTTTTCAAACAATTTACGAGAGGCTCGCGGTTGACGGCCTAATTCGCCGACTCTTGCAGCGATGTCCACGGTCATATTGGGAAAGCGGTCGAGGTTTTCAGATACGTTTTGGAGATCTTCCGAGAAATTTCCGACGTGAAGGACGATGAATCGTGTTTTTGGGTGTCGGGCGAAAACGCGGTTCCTGGCAGCAATCAGTTCTGCGTTGCTGGGGAATCCCGGGCCGTAATAGGACCAAGCCGGATGATTATTCAATTCTTCATAGCGTTCGTTGAATCGATCCGTAGGTAAAAAAAACGCGATGGGGTCTGAGATGTGAATCGCCACTGGCATATTCAATTGGGCGCAGGCGTCCCACATGGAGTCGAAACGTGGATCGTCAATCTTGACCAACTCCCCTTGTGTGGTCTTTTCCCGCAGATATAGTCCAAGAGTCTTCAGAATTTTCAGGCCTTTTGCCCCATCACCATGCGCCTGTTCGATCGCTTGCGCTTGAATCCTGGGATAATCCGGATCTTGAAAACGTGAGTAGGAAGGCTCGGTGAATGTAACAAAGCGGCCGGGGAAGGCGCGGTCATATTTCTTGATGGTATCCGCCAATCCTTTGTCGAACCCGCCGGTCAAATTCACCATGGTGTGAATATTTTTTCGATCCATCACTTCGAGACATTCTTCAGGAGTTCCCAGATATTCCCGCTCACCGGAGAGCGAGACGCCCTTTTCGGAATGCTTGGAGTTGGAAAGATGGGTGTGAATGTCGATGCAGGGAAATTTCGAGCGAGCAACGGGAGTCTCACGAACGCGAAGCATGCTCTTTGGAGCATATTGAGAAATATCTAGCGGCTTGCTCTGCGTCTCGGCGTCCTCCTCCGCAGAAATGGGGAGGTCAAGAGCCTTACGATTGACGGCAACTCCGGCGAGCAGCCCCATGTTGAATAACCATCCTCGGCGATCGATCATTTTCATCTCCTTTGCATACTTTCTAACTCAAAAACTCAGGCACCCTGAAGGGCAAGAACATCGCGATTCGCCCCTAGGATGGGTCCATCAAGCGATCCTTATACTCCTTTTCGCCAGCCGGGAGCATTCTCGCCCTGCAATTGCACTGTGATGGAGCCATCAGCGTTCAGAGATTGCTCGGAGGCCCACACCACTGGTTTTAACACGCCAGGGCGAATTTCAATCTCTGCAGTGAGATAAACGTTGGCGGAAAAACCCTTGGGCAACAAAAACGAACAGTTCCGGATGCCGCCGCCGTCAGGGTGCCCGGCATCAAGTGTGCCGCGCATCTTCCATTTGCGGTCAACGCTCTCAATTTGAATCCATAAAACTCCTGGAACGCCGGCGACGCCGCGATTCGCTACTCCGACGATTAATTCGAAAGTACCCTTTCGCTTCCGCTGCCAAACCCATGCTGGTCGCAGCCGGTACCCCAAGGCGGAGCGCAGACGGTCGAATCCACGCGGGTATTTATCGTTGTATTGCTTCAGATTAGAAGATTCTGTCCACAAGCCCCAATAATTGCCGCGAATATCGAGCAAGTGAAGCAGGTAATTCTCCATCCGATTGACACCCACGGAATCGACTTGAATCTTCGAGAGATCGTGTCTGCGCATGCTGCCGTCTTCGAGAATGGCGGCGAGCCACGGAGGCCGATTCGCCAATTCGTCGATCTGCACGGGCTCTTCCACAATAATGCTATCCGAGCGCAGCCATGACCCGGCTTGTTTGGCCATCTCGAGTATCGTGCGATTTCCGACGTTGCTGATGTCGGGTTGCGTGTTCACCGCGAGGGGCGTGCGCTTCCAACTATCCAGCTGCCATTTCGTCATTTGGACGAAAGTGCGCTCGGCGGTAGCACGGTCAGGGAACGGGTTGGGGAAGTCGCTCGTGTGTCCTTCTCCCCAGAAGCCGTATTGCATGAGGTCCATCCATTCGATCAATGGGTGGCCGTCAAATTGAGCAGCGAGCAAATCGTTCAGTTCATGAAAGGCCTTCAGAAACTCTGGATGATCATAACGAGGTTCGACGTATTGAGCATCAGGTTTACGTGGGATTTTGCCGATTTTTACCAGTGGAACGCGGGGGATCAGGAATTGGGGAAGGGCAAGTTGGTCTGGCTGAAATTCCGGATTGGAGAGTTGAATTCGAAATGCAACTTTCAAATTGTGCCGCTTGGCTGCGTCGAGAGTGAGTTGCCAAAATGGAGCCAGGTCCAGGCTTCCCGGTGCAGATTGCACATGTTTCCAATCGCAGCGGATATAGAGGACGTCAACGAAGGGCAGGCTAGCCATGTTTTCCACATGCTGTTCGATTGTTTCGCGGCCTTCACGCACGGCGACGGATGGACCGTTCTCTTCCCAAATGTATCCAACTAAACCAAGGCCTGGATTGCGAACCGGTTTTTCCGAAGGCGAGGTGTAAAGAATCGTTCGCCAGCCTTCGTCTTGTTCGATTCCAAATGGGCCTTGATCCAAGCGATCTGGTGACGGTGGAAATGGCGTATCCAATTTCGATTGTTGAACTGAGAGCAAGTGCTCCGGACGGGCACTTAAACCAGCGAGCAGCACACTACTTTTTAGCAAATCGCGACGTTTCATTGTTTTGGCTCCTGACCAGCCCGAGTTTTTGTACCAGTTCCACTGAGAGAGTCTACATCACAGCCATGGGCCGTGAAATTGGATTTGGCGCCATTGGGCTACAGGCCGCGGGGCAGGCGGCCTGTAGCCCAGCGCCGTGTGTGGCCGCATCGTGTTGTACACAACCCGCCACTTCTCGATGACGATCTGTGCCTCCTTCGATGAGTATCGGGGCTTAGAAGTTTCCCTCCGCTACATCTTTCAGAATCTGCTTCTCCAGGAGTTGGGTTGGAGTGACCCAAAAACTAGGGACGGAACGGCGGGAAACCACGCCTTCCGCAGATTCCGCAATACGTTTCTGCGAAAGAGCCATGTTCCAGATAATCTCATTCAGTTCTGGCTTGGTCGCGCGGGGAAGAGCATGACGGACGAATACTCGCAAGCGAGAGACGATTTGAAGTACCGCAAGTTGGTCGCGGAACAAGTGGGGATTGGATTCGAACTTCCGCCTCAAACACCCTCAATTGTACTGAATGTACCGAAAAGCGGATTTGCAGGCGAAGTGGAAGTTGCTGTAAACTGTTCAGAAGTCAGTTAGATACAACAGTGCGCCCGTAGCTCAGTTGGATAGAGCGTCTGGCTACGAACCAGAAGGTCGGGAGTTCGAGTCCCCCCGGGCGCACCACTCCTTTCAGCGCCGCCGTCGCGAAAGTATCTGCTCAATGCCCGCCAGCGAGGCTGCTCGCAGCAATCAAGCTATGGGCACGCCTTCACACTAGGCCTCCTCACGCACAAAGCTCTTCCCATGGGCCTCCGCTCCCCGCCACAGCAGCGCCGCCAGCGACAAGATCGTCACCACCTCGAACCCCGCCATCGCCCACGGGTATCCCACGCGATCCCGCAAAGCATACTGAATCGTGTTCGTCGGCGAGGCCAGCAAGATTCCCAATTGATACGCCAGCCCCGGCATCAATCCTCGCGCCGCATCGGCGGACAATTCGTTCAAGTGCACTGGGATCACGCCCCAAGCGCCTTGCACCCCCGCCTGCATCAGAAACGCCCCAAGCGTCAGGGCCACCAAGCTTCCTCCAAACGCCCAAAGCGGAATCACGAGCAATGACAAGCCCAGCGCGGCGACCATGCTCTTCCTGCGCCCCGCCACTTGCGAATAATGCCCAAACAGAATCGCGCCCACCACTGCGCCGATGTTATAGATCACTGCAATGTTCGCACGCACCGCCGCTGCCGCATGATGCACTTCCTGCAAGAAATCTGGATAGAGGTCTTGCGTGCCGTGCGACAGAAACATCATAAATGTCATCAACACAACCAGATAGGCGAACCGCCGCCATCCCCGCGCCACCAAGCGCAACACTTCGCCGGTGCTCGCCGCGCGGTGCTGCTTCCATGCTTCGGACTCCGGCACCTTGGTGCGAATGTACAGCGCCAGCAGCGCAGGCAACGCACCGATCCAAAACATCGGCCGCCAGCCCCACGCCGGCAAAATAAATCGCGCCGCAACCGCCGCCAGCAGATACCCGATCGAATACCCGCTTTGCAAGATGCCGCTTAGAATTCCGCGCCAGCGTACCGGAGCGGCTTCCATCGCCAGCGATGCTCCAACGCCCCATTCCCCGCCCATGCCAATGCCGAAGAGCGCGCGCATCACCAGGAAAAATGTGTAGTTTGGCGCGAAACCACAAAGCAGCTCGATCACCGAAAAATAAATCACATTGGCCATCAGCGGAATCCGCCGTCCATAGCGGTCCGCCAGCAAACCAAACAACACCGCTCCCACCGGACGCATGGCCAGCGTCACGGTCATGGTCAAAACAATTTCTTTCTTGGTGACTCCGAAATGCCGGGCAAGCGTATCGAAAAGAAACACCACTACAAAGAAATCAAACGCGTCCAGCGTCCAGCCCAGGAAGCCGGCCAGCACTGCGTGGTGCGCCCCGGCCTTTTCTTTCCCGGCCTTCATCTCACTCGACGTGCCATTCGGTGGATTTCGGCAACAGGCGATAAATCGCTGCGCCGCAGGCAACCGAGACCCCGCCGAGAATCAGCCCCGATTGCGAGCGGCCAAAGCAAAATTGGCCGATGCTGTACAGCGCCGCGTACACAAAGACGCACCCGAGCACCCAGCTCAACAAGTTCTGCGCCAGATCCCGCGTCACGCCCTCGACACCAGAAACTTTCGCCACCGGCCCCCAGCCCAGCACATCGGGCTTCACCTTGCGGTAGAACGCCACCAGCGTCGATCCCGGCTCCGCTGGCGTCAGGAAAGTCACGCCGATCCAAACCAGCGTCGTTATTCCTGTCGTGCACAGCGTGGTCTTCGCAAAGATCACCGGATCTGATCCGTGAAACAGTTGCGGCCGGCCGGCCACATGCATCCATAGCCAGCTGGCCCGCAACGCCAGCGTCGAAATCAGCGCTGCGGTCATCGCTCCGATCTCGCTCCACGCATTTACCCGCCACCAGTACCAGCGCAGCAGGTACACGCCGCCCGTGCCCGCGCCCAACTCCAGCACAATCTTCCATCCATCGGAAACCGATTTCAGCTCCACGGAGACGAACGCCGCCGCCACCACCAGAAACAGCGTCGCCAGGCGTGATGCATTCACATAATGCGCTTCGCTGGCGCCCTTCTTTACAAAACGCCGGTAAAAATCTTCCACCAGATACGAGCTGCCCCAGTTCAATTGCGTCGCCACCGTGGACATGAATGCAGCCATAAAGCCTGCCAGCAGAATCCCCAGCAAGGCATGCGGCGTATGCTGCGTTGCCACCAGCATGTAGCCGCGCTCCGGCTGCGCCAGCCCCGGATAAAGGACTACCGCCACCAGCGCCGTCAGGATCCAAGGCCACGGGCGCAACGCATAGTGCGCCAAGTTAAACCACAACACGGACAACAATCCGTGCCGCTCATCCCGAGCGCTGAAAATTCTTTGCGCAATATATCCGCCGCCGCCCGGCTCCGCGCCCGGATACCAGAACGCCCACCACTGCACCGCCAGGTGCACCACAAATGTAATCACCGGCAGCGTCCACAACGCTTCGCCCGTAAATCCTCGCGAAAAATCCGGCAACAGCGCCGTAATGTCACTACCCCCGGTTGCCGCCCGTTTCGCCGCAAGGATCGCCAAAAGCTGCTGCATTCCGCCGACGGCATGTACCCCATACCACGCCACCACGATCACGATCGCCATCTTCAACATGAACTGAAACAAGTCCGTCCAGAGCACGCCCCACAACCCGCCCAGCGAAACATAAAGCCCCGTAAACGGCATCAGAAACAAAACGCAAATCGCCAGCGCCTTCGCGTCGCTGATCCCCATCGCCGTGCTGATGATGCTCACCATCGCCTTGGTCACCCAGCCAAGGATCAAGCAATTCATCAGCAGCCCCAGATACACGGCACGAAACCCGCGCAGGAACGCGGCTGGTCTTCCGTGGTAACGCATTTCCGCAAACTGCACGTCGGTGATAAGCCCGGAGCGCCGCCACAATCGCGCAAACAAGAACACCGTCATCATTCCTGACGGTAGGAAGCTCCACCACAGCCAATTCCCCGCGACCCCATTTGAATAAACCAGTCCAGTCACCACTAGCGGTGTGTCCGCCGCAAACGTCGTCGCCACCATCGACGTTCCCGCCAGCCACCAGCTCACTTGGCGGCCCGCGACAAAGTAATCCCCCGTGCTCTTCCCCGACTTTCGCCGGAAATAAAGCCCCAGCATCAAGGTGATCGCCAAGTATCCGGCGATAGCCGCCCAATCTAAAAAGGTGAGTTGCAAAGTTATCCGTTCTTCACTGACTGGATTTTGTTTCTACCCTCTGTCGCAACGATGGTCAGGAATCGCCGCTAAGTCTCGCCACTGCGCAGCCTGCTGTCAATTGAATTCTGAATCGATTCAATAAATGGGAATTGACGAGACTCGCCTGGCAAAAAGAAACCCCGGATCGCTGGGGGGAGCGACCCGGGGCGGGGGTTACTGCTGAGGGGGGCCGGAGGAATCTTGTTTTGCTCTTCTAGTGCCGTTCCAACTTGTTCGAGTGAACCCCTTCTAAAATGCTCTTTCCTTGTTCGCGTCCGATCCTTGGACCGTCACCTTTCCCAAATAGCTGGAACGGTGCTAGTGCACCGTTTGCGTCTGGTGCACCGCAAGCATGCAAATCTGCCGCAACTCTTCGTAGGTATAAAATGTCTCTTGCTGCCCGCCGGCTCGTTCCTTGTGGCCTAGTCCCGATTCAGCCGAGATGCGGCTCAATTCCGCCTCCGGGATTCCCAACAGGAAGGCCGCTCTTGCTTGCGTTACATATTTTGCAATTTGATTGCTCATCGTGATTCACCTCACGCCGGCAAAACTGCCATGGCATCTTCTTCTACTGCCAGGATCATCGGCTTATATATATCCACGTCCCAGCCTTCGCCGATCCTCATTCGCACGGTTTCGCCCCCATCCTTCAGAAGCCTCCCGCGCAGCGGCACCTTAATATCTCCCAGCGCAACTTGCAGAACCACCGCATGACCCATCCAAATCTCGTATGCTCCGTCCATCGACCCTCCCTCGGTACAAAGCATCTTGCCGTCGGTGAGAATCGCGCCCAGCGCTGCGGCTCGCAATGGTACAGCGAGGGTAGAGTCCTAGTAATTCCGTACTGTTAGCCGATTGGACATAAAATTTCCCCTGTTTCCATGCGAGTACATTCGTACTGCTTTTTCAGGACGCACGTCCCATAGATGGATAAGGTCGCGGCTGGCACTCTGTCCCCGTGACGCAACAACTCCAATCCGCGCCGCGTGAACAGGCTGACCGCTTCGCGGTCACCAAGAACAACGATAGCTTCGCGGTCACCAAGAGCAGCGCCAGCTTTTCCGTGCGTCCCGGCGTCGGCCTCGCTCTCGGCGGCGGTTTTGCCCGCGGCTTTGCGCATCTCGGCGTGTTGCAAGTATTGGAACAAAATCACATCCCCATCTCTTGCATCGCAGGGACCAGCGTGGGCAGCATCCTCGGCGCGGCTTATGCCAGCGGCGCGCCGCTGTCCCGCATCATCGCCACTTGCCGTGAACTCCGTTTCCGCGATATCGCCCGCTGGCGCGTTTCGCGCCTCGGCCTGGCCAGCAATCAGCGTCTTGGCGACCTCATCGAGCGCGTCTTTGAATCGCGCCAGTTCGAAGATCTCCGCATTCCCACCGCCGTGGTAGCCACCGACCTGGGCACCGGCGAGCCTGTCGTTTTCACCCACGGCGGCCTGGTCGACGCCATCCGCGCCAGTTGCGCCTTCCCGGGACTCTTCGAACCCGTTGAAATCGGCACCCGGTGTCTCGCCGATGGCGGCCTGGTCGCGCCCGTGCCGACTCACGCCGCGCGCCTGCTCGGTGCTTCCTGCGTCATCGGCGTGTCGGTGGGTATGCAGGACGGCCACCGCGGCACACCCTCGAATATCTTCCAGGTCGTCAGCCGCGCCGTCAGCGCCGCACAAAAACATCAGCTCGAAATCTGGGAGCGCCACGCCGACCTCGTCCTTCGCCCAGACGTGCAAGCGCTCGCCTGGGACGACTTCGACCGCGCCGATGAAGCCATCGCAGCCGGCGCCGCCGCCGCTCAGCGCGCGCTTCCGCGCATCCAAAAATTGCTGGAACGCACTTCCGGGCCTGAACACGTCCTCGAAGCCGAGGCGCAGAGCTATCTATGGTTGGCGGAGGCAATACGATGATTCGTTCCGCTTGGTGTCTTGCTTTCGTCAGCGCCATCCTCATGATTTGGCATGAATGTGGAGAGAATCTTGGCCTTTTCTGCTACCGTATTGGCTGGGGTGCTTTCTACAACATGCGTTCGCGCACTCTCGCCCCTGTAGCCATTTCGCCTGACATAACGAGGACTCCTGCCGCGTGCTCGAATCGATCCTTCACTTCCTCCGTTCACTCTATAGCCCCGATGGATTGAAACAACTGATCCTTTGGGGTGGTCCGGCCCTCGTTTGCGCCATCCTTTTTGTCGAAACAGGATTGTTTGTCGGCTTCTTTCTCCCTGGCGATTCCCTCCTCGTTACCGCCGGCATATTCTCCGGCCAAAACTTTATCCCCCTTCGCTGGCTTCTAGTTCCGGGAATTCTCTGCGCGATTGTGGGAGATCAGCTCGGCTACTGGATCGGCCGCAGCGCGGGCCCCGCCCTTTATCGCCGCGAGGATTCCCTCTTCTTCCGCCGCAGCCACCTCCAGCGTGCCCACGATTTCTACGAAAAATACGGTGGCAGGGCGGTCATACTAGCGCGTTTCGTTCCCATTATCCGGACGTTCTGCCCTCCCGTAGCCGGCGCTGCGCAAATGCCGTATGTCCGCTATCTGACCTACGACATTTTTGGCGGCATTTTTTGGGTGAGCAGCATGGTCCTGGGTGGCTACGTTGCGGGCTCGCGAATTCCCAATATTGCTAAGTATCTTCATCTAATCATTGGGGCAATTATTCTTATTTCCATACTTCCGCCCATCATCGGCATCCTCCGTGCCCATCACGCGGCAAAAAAAGGTGGCGCCGCCCTTCCCAAACCAGAGGCCGAATAGTCCATGCCCGGCCCGGTCCTGCGCGCCATCATTTTCGATATCGGGCGCGTGCTCATTCGTGTGGATCTCAGCCGCGCGCTGGAAGGCCTTACCCAGGGCATCTCTCTTTCTCCCGCGGAGGTCTGGTCCGCCATCGAAAATGACCCCCGCTGGCCCGATTGGCAGGAAGGCCGCATCTCGCCCCGCGATTGGCACCTCCACCTCACCAAGCGCCTCGGCACACCCCTCACCTTCGGACAATTCACCCAAGCCTGGAATCGTTCCCTCGATCCCCAGCCCATTCATGAAAACTCCTTCTTCGAAATCCTTGCCAAGCGCTACCGCCTCGGCCTTCTTTCCAATACCGACCCCATCCACGTCGCGCATCTCGAATCCACTTACGATTTCTTTCGCTACTTCCCCAAACCCGTCCGCATCTATTCCTGCGGGGTAGGCGCCAGCAAGCCTGACCCGCTCATGTTCCGCGAAGCCCTTCGCGCCTGTAAGGTCCGCGCCCAGGAAGCCCTCTACATTGACGATGTCCCAGCCTACGTCGAAGCTGCGCAGCGCCTGGGCATGTCCGGAATCCCCTTTCAATCCGTCGGCCAACTCGCCGCCGACCTGCGCGCCCTGGGCCTCGAGCTCGGTTAATATCCCTCCGCGTAGGAATTCATCTTTAAGCACATCCTCCGCGTAAAGATTGCCAGGACTAGTACTGCACCTTCGTCCACCACCCTCCACGATCCCCCTATTGTTCAATCACTTACGACAGTCTCCCGCTTACCCACTTTTGGTGCTACGCTTGCAATTCTTCTGTTACAGTACGGTTACCCAGTCGACCGCTTCGCGGTCGCACATGATCCCGGCCGCTTCGCGGAAACACAGAATTTGGGCCGCTTTGTGGTCGCACATGAAAAGAATTTACCCTTCGGGGTGAGGAGAAACACCAGTTATGTCAGAGGAATATAAAGTGGAAACGAAGAATGAGTCATCTTGGCAACTCCCGGCGATCATTGTCCTCGGGTTAGTCGCTCTTGGTGGTCTCGGATTTGGCTGGAATGCTTCATCCAAGCTGGATGCCACGCAACAGTCCGTCGCCGCTCAGGTGAAGACCATGCAGCAGTCCGTCGCGCAGGACGTCACCTCGCTGAAGGATCGCATCACGCAAGATGAAAAGACCAACACGGAACTCCAGGGCGATCTCAAGGTTGTCACCGGCAAGCTGAAGATCACCCAGGGTCAGCTCAAGAAAGCTCGCGAGGAAGCTTCTCAGCTCAACACCGAAACCTCGCAGAAGCTGACCGCGCTCGATACCTCCGTCCACACCGAGCTGGCCACCAAGGCCGCCACGGATGACGTGAAGACCGTCGACACCAAGGTCACCAAGGTCAGCACCGATCTCGATAAGACCCGCGAAGACCTGAACATGGCGCGCAGTGAGATGGGCACGTTGATCGCCCGCAACCATGATGAAATCGACGTTCTCCGCCGCCAGGGCGAGCGCGAGTACGTGGAATTCACCATCGTCGGCAAAAACAAGCCCCAGAAGATCGGCAACGTCACCGTCGAGCTCAAGGGCGTCAACGAAAAGCGCAACCAGGCCAACATCGTGATGACCGTGGAAGACAAGCGCTTCGAGAAGAAGAATCGCGCTCTCAATGAGCCCATCTTCTTCTATCTCTCCGGCACCCGCATCCCCGAAGAGGTGGTCATCAACAAGGCCGCCAAGGACCAGATCAGCGGCTACGTGAGCATCCCCAAGGCCAATTCGCAGGCCTCCTCAACCACCAAGTCCGGCAACTAAGTTCATCATTTGCTAAGGAAGGGGCGAGCACATTTCCTGCTCGCCCTTTCTTATTGTTCACCGCTCATTTCTCCCGCTCTTCGCTCTTGGGTTGTGTAGCGCCGGGCTTTGCCCCGATTTCTGGGGATCCCGACGGTTCATGTCGGGAAGCCCGGCATCTTTGGCCAGAAGGATATACCCCCCACCCCCCCCCACCAATTTGTATGAATGTCAAAAGAAACGGGTTGCGAAAAAAGCAATTCGTAGCGATATGAAAACAAAGGGGCGCATTGCGCCAGAAGGTTGAGAGTAGAAGGTTGTACCCCCCACCCGTCCGTTGTGACAACAAGTGTGCGCAGCGAATTCAAAGGAAAGGAGTTAAAGGGCGTCCTGTTGAGCCAGGATGGGTGCGGAAAGCGAGAGACAGACTGAGCGGCAGTGGAATGCGTGGTAAGGGGAAGTCGAGCGTTCACGCGGCAGGATAGCACGGATAAGATAGCATGTCAAGAAGTTTATTATATTGGTATCATTCGAACGGGATGTGGAAAAGCGTGAAGAAGGTTAGAGTCAAAGTCCCCACTCATGCTGCGCATGCATGGGGCACCCGAAAACTTTCTCGGTTGTTAAGCCTGGGCCACCCGCCAAGCGTTTCAATCGTGACGACTCGGACGCAAAACAAGAATAGACACGAAAGGTTTATCTACCTGCCTCTACATCTGAGGTTTAGGCGCCTCAGGATGGGGATAAGGATCGCTATTCAATTCGTACAGTTCTTTGAGTACCATGGATGTCTTCCGTAACTCCGTCGGCGCGTGCTCAGATGTAACCCAGACAGCATGCCCATAGGCGAGTTTCACGTCCGCAGTCTTAGCACCGCCTGCTTTGTCGATAAAATAGACTGCCTGCAGGGAAGAAAACGCTTCGACTAGCTCACCTCTTGCAAGGTTTGAACCAACCGGATGCAGGACCTTACTAATCGTATGGTCGCGCTTTCCGGAAACGTCGCTTATCGTCGCGGGATTGAAACCAGTGAAATCGTAGCGAATCGTTGATATCGTGTCACCACTAGTATATGAGACAGTGTATTTTCCACCGTTCTTCGTCCTGTCCTCACCGACTTTTTGATCCTTCCGGTAGATTCTTACAAGAACATCATCCAACCCCTGATTGCTTTCGTCCAAGGCTTCGCCCTTCAGTACGTATTGATCCTTATCAGCAAGTGCAATTCTTAAGCCAAATAAAGACGCACTAATAAAAACGACAATACCTATAGTCTTGGTGGTGCGGCGCATGTAGTGGACTCCTTCTTCAGTCAACTCGTGAGGTTAGAGCGTCAAGGATTCTTGGTGAGCCAAAATCACCCTTCCAAGAAATGCGAATAACAATTAGAAGCCGGTCCCCCTTGTTGCAGGTTCCAACCGGGATTTTATAGGACGCAGGACTCCCTACAACTCGTTGAATCTCGAGTCTCTGGAAAAGTTGTTGCCCTTTCTCAGAGCTCTGCCGAAACGCGTCCCTAACCGAAAGATCGAAACCAGGCGACGAACCCAGCACCCATGAAAACTCGGGAGCCGGGGCCAACTCTTGTGACAAAAAAGCTTTAGCAATGTAAGACGAGACTTTTCGGTCCCGTTTCTCGTTATCCGCTTCTGTTTCTAACCAAAAAATGGAATCTGAAATCCAAATTGGCGCGTCCTTGAATTCTTCTAGCACGAGCCTGTCAGGTTTTGTCCGCACTAGCGCACTCTCTACCTGTTTATCGCTAGGGCTTTTCAGCTTGGAGGAAATTGCCCAGTCAGGCCACTGACCCGAGTAAACGAGCACCGCTGCAAACACGAAGCCGATTAAGCCAGCCATCAGGCCAGAGATTCCCCAAGCCTCCGCTATCTTTTGTATGCTCTCGAGGACTTTACCTAGAATGGGGATGGCTAGGAGCTTTCCCCACCACTTCGAGGATGTGTGTGGGGGCAGGCGCGAATTGGCACCAAGGTTCTCGTCTGCGCCCATTGCCTTTCATTCCGACCGTTTGATGCGCGGTCCGTCTAGACGCGTGGATAAATACTGCCCTTTCTACTAGCATGATGAAAATAGCCTGTCAAGGTATATACCGAATCTACTAATCAAGCGGGGAGCACCCGAAAACTTTCTTGGTTGTTAAGCCTGGGCCACCCGCCGGTCTAGCACATGAGGCTTTTCACTTTTCTTCGTAAATTCCGCGATGGCTCGATCAACAAAGAGACAGGTAAACAATCTTGCCCGGGCCCTGCTCACAGGTTCTCTACGATTGCGACAACCCCCATCAGATATTGGTAGTACGCTGAGACAATCTCTGAAGGCTTCAAATCACCAAATACAAGTTCCTTTATGTCTTCCACCGACTTGGCAACTTCTTCGTGTCCAACACCATTCCTTAAAAGCCACTGCCTCAATATATTCAGCTTACCGCTGCCTACGGCGAGTTCGCTCAGCGGTAATGCAGGGATAGCATGTTTCTGCCCGGCAGCATCAACACCAGACTTGAACGCAGTCTCCTTAATAAAGTCTTCGCCAGTGAGCATAGTGGCGCCCTCAAGCACCTCGTCATACCGTTTCCAAACTCCAAAGCCTCTCATTCGCTGATACTCCGCTTGATGTTCTCTTGCCATGCTATCGCTGTCGCTCAAAATGACACACTTCCTGCTACCGGCCTCGAAAAGTGGAGTGACGTTCTTAATCAGTTTCACGCCCTGTGCAAAGCAACGGCCGAAACTCTTCAGTACCTTCACCTTTTCGAATTCCGCAGGAACCCTAGAAATTGCCGTCTCGAATATCCTCTTGTCCCTCCAACCTTCAAAGAGAAGGTTTTTCTCCTTGAGATTGGAAAATATCGAATAACCAAGCGACTTATATATAACCTCCTCATCCTGTATGTTGGATTCGGATACCTCGGCGACCTCCGTTATTTCGTTCTCCTTCTTTACAATCAAGTGTCGCCTAATAATCTTGTTATCGATCATGAAAATCGAATGCGTACTAAAAACGACGTAGTTGTTCTTGGAAATCTTTATTAACTCGTCTCTCAGATACCTGGCCCCGCTTGGATGGAGCCCAATTTCGGGTTCATCAATCAGCAGCACGGTATCCTTCAGCTTCTCGCTCGCATCCTCTGCTGAGACCATGAGCAAAAAAGTCACAAATCTCTTGAAGCCGTCGCTTCTCTGCGAGAGTTCGTATTGGTTCGATTTATCTTCAATTCGCGCTGCAAGATCAGTTCCGTCTGTTCCAAGTGAAAACTTTATCCCATCATATTCCTGCCACGTGCGATGGAAATGCCTAGAAGTCTTGTCCGCCACACGGCGAAGTAGATTCCCCAGGGCATTCGCGCTGCCTGCTTTCGCGTTGGCAACCGCCTTGTGAATATCGGTGATTCCATACAACTGGAACATTCTTTTCAACGGTACGGAGCTGTCGGGAACTGCGCAGAACCCATCTAGATTGATTTTCGGCGGAAGCAGGTGTTTTTCGTCGTAGTTCCAAAACAAAACTTTCAAAAGACCGCGCTCAGTTATCTTCCTTACAAATTCCGTTATTGGATTATTGAGATCATCGACAGTCGCTTCGACCAAATATTCTTCGGGAATCGTTGGGAACTGGGATGTATCAACGAGCGCAACCTGCTTTAAGAAGACGTTTTGACGATCACCGGTGGACACGGAGAAATCTGGTGGGCAGGCTGGGCCTACTTTCTTCAACGCCCCTATCAGCTTTGCATCCGGCAGACTCCAGACCGAGAAGCGTTTCTTGCTTGTTAAAATGTCAGCTATATATAATCCCTGTCTTGATCGGCAAAAGTCTTCCAGACTATACTTAGTAGTTCCTAGAGCAATAATCGGTGCGCTTGAGTTATTCGATAGAATTTTAGTTTTTACGTTCTCCACGATTTCGGACACTTCTTCTTTTGTGAAATCGAAAATAAACCTTACGTGCGCTTCATCGATTGGAGACTCATGAAGCCCCGGTTCTCTGAGATCACGCCTCGTAGTAAGGCTATTCGGATCCAGAAGATTCATGGCATCCAGAATGTTTGTCTTACCCGATTCGTTGATTCCGACCAGAATTCTACACTTCGGATCGAAATGAAGTTTTAGGTCATTAATGGATCGATAGTTCTTAATAGCAACTTCGGTCAATCGCATATATGGGAAATATATCATGCACGCACTGTCGCAGCAGATCATAACTGGGCGGGTGGCGCTGACATTAACCGTTAGGATGCCTTTGGGTGCCGCATCCCTTCGGTTCTAAGGGTGCGGGTTTTGACTCTAGACTTTTCTACATCCCGTTCGGACTCGCCATTTCGTCTACAATCTCTACTGCACCCCGGAGCCACTGCTTGCGCCAGACATCCAACGTCCTCTACATCGGGGTCGACGACTTGATTCCCGCCCGCGGAGAAAGCATCTCCGGCCTCGATGAGTTCACCGCCGCGCTCGATCACGCCGGGATCCCCGCGGTCTGGCTTACCAGCCGTTCTCGCCTGCAGTTCGACGACCCGCGCCGCAATCATGGTCATACGCATCCCTTCATCGCCGAAGGGGGCTGCTGCGTTTACATGCCGGAGGATTATTTTCATCTGCGTCCGGCGAAGACCGTCCGCCTGGGCCGCTTCACTTGTATTCCAGTCGCCGAAGCGCTCCCTGCTGCCGCGGACGCTCTGGAAGTTCTCTCCGAAGAAACCAGCGTGCCGGTCGTTACCCTAAAGTCGCTCTCTCCACGCGAACTGGTGCAGAATTCCGGCCTCCCTTTGCGCGAAGCCGAGTTGGCCCGCCAGCGCGACTTCGACGAACTGTTCTTCTTCGCCGGCGCCTCCGAAGAAGACATCCAGCGCTTCCGCACCGCCGCCAAAGAACGCAACGTCCAGCTCCGCCAGCATGGCGTCCTCTGGTCCATCGCCGTGGGTGCCAGCGTTCAGCGCTGCATCCGCGACCTCGCCAAACTCTACGACCGCGCCCTCCATTACCACGCCCACACCCTCGGCATCGCCACCACTGCCGAAGCGCACGACCTCTTCCCCCACTGCGAACGCAACATTCTTCTCACTGATCCCCTCACCGGGCCCAAGTCCGATGCCGCCTCCGGCGAACATCGTTCCGCCTCGCACACCAAGCAGTTCCCTCTCCACGACCCCGACACCTGGGACCGCCTTCTCGAAGCCGTCGCCGCACTATAGCCATGTCCCCAAGAATGATTCGCCTCAACAGCGCCCAGCCAGCCCTGGAAGTGCTCTATCAGGGCGAACTCGGCATCACGAATTCACGCTACAAAGTGAAATTAAGTGTCTAAAAAGTGCGTCCACTTTCACACAGCTACGGTGTTCATCTTGTGGCGGGGCATGAAAATCATGCAAATCCCTGCATTGAGTGGTCATGAGAGGACTAGGACTACCCTCGAAATCCTGGCACTTGAATTGCCCTTATCCATACAGGACCGAAGCGGTGGTTTCCACCGTTTCTCTTCACCCGGCTCCGCGTGGAACAGACTTTGGGAGCGAACCGGGAACCAGGAGACCCTTCACCATGGCTTGGCTGATCCGTACCCTTCGCATTCCGGCTTCCGAATCGCACATGGGCCTGGTTCTCGCCCTCTGTGTTCTTACCATGAGCATCATGTCCCTGGCCCTGGTTTGGCAGGCACAAGTCATCGCAAAACAGAACGCCGTCATCCACCTGATGGAATCCAGATTCGGCGGCTGATCTGGTTTTCTATTTGTCCGCGGTGTCTTACGTTCGCCTCCGGCACGATCTTCACATTTTCGGTTATTGCGAATTCGATTCCGTGCGTTTTTCTTTTCACTTCGATCAACTTAATCCTGCAAATTAAGCCGATAAAAAGCGAAACGGGGAACCTGGCGGCTCCCCGTTTTGCTAATTTGCTGTGTCGTCTCAGAAGCGCGCGAACTTCGCGTATGTTTCTCGGGCGACGCGCACCGCAAGAGCGGTGTGATCAGCTTGCGTGCTGCTCTAAGCCCGGTGGAATCATCCGTTATCCTCCGGAGCTAACTGAGCTCACGCCCACCTTCTACTCCTGCAAATCGTAGATTGCAAGCGAAGAGTAAGAGAAATGCACAGGCGCCATTGCCCGCCGCTTTTTCCGTATTTTGGGAATTACTTGATGAACAGCGTTTCCCGGAGCTGGTCGCGGCCGACGAACGATTTCATGGTGCGATAGCGGCCAAAGAGATCCTGTATCTCGCGGTTCTGATATACCTTTTGCGCCGGATTCAGCACCGCCGCCGAGATCACCTGAAGGGTATTGGAATCCGCTACGCGATAGCGTTGAAACCCTTGCGGCTTCTTGCTGTGAAACATCGCGAATACCACGCCGCCCGGCCGGAGCAGCTCGGTCAGATGTGCCACGATCTGTTTCGCAACGCCAGGTTCCAGATAATCCAGAAGATCCCACAGCAACACGGCATCAAACGTCGACGCCGGGTATTGCAGATTCCCCAGTAAAAACCGCTCCGCGCGACCGCTGGGAGTCCAATCCCCGGATTCCCCGGCCGCGGTCATAGCCTTCAAACGGCCTTCTTCCTCGGCCATAAAATTCGCCCAGCCGCGAAGCAGATCTTCCGAAGAGACGCGGAATCCCCGCTCGATGAAAAAACTGAGTGTGGTCTGCCATGCGGGCCCCAAGTCCAGCAGAGTCCCGCGACCCAGACCGTCCAGGTTCCACAAAAACTCCTTCAATCCATTCGAAATGCGCGTGGATTCGTGGGTTTCCGGTGCGCGATTTGTCCCCGAGGGACTGACTGGCGCCCCTCCCGGGCGCAGACGAGCGTTTGCGGGCACAGGCCGCGAAGTTTCCCGGCCGGCAGTGATCCCCATGCCAATCCCAAGTTTGTTCAGAAATCCCATCGACTAATCCGATCCCAAACCGGCCGTTGCAGAATTGGCCGTTGTCGTACCGGCGGATGGTGCCGTCGAAGCTGCGGGCGTGCCCGGAGTCTTGCCGCTCGTGCCACCGGCGAAAGTCGCGCGCGCTTCCGAGGCCTTTACCGGAACCTTGCCCGCCTCTACCTTGCCGCGTATGATTCCGCCTTCTTCAATCGCGATACGCTCGGAAGTGACGTCTCCCGAAATATGACCCGTTTTCCATATCTGAATCCGCTCGCGACCCGTGACCTTGCCGTCCACGCGCCCGCGCACGATCACTTCTCTCGCGGTCACATCCGCCTTCACGTTGCCGTTCGGCCCAATCGTCAAGCTCGCGTTACCCAAGTCCAGTTTTCCTTCGAACTGTCCGTCAATGAAAAGATCTTCGGTGCCGGTCATTTCGCCCTTGATCTTAATTCCCTGGCTTACACAGGCGGTAGCTCGGGGCGAAACCGGGAGTGTCGTTGCCGCGTCGCGAGGAGCAGTTTGTCCAAAATTAGCAGCGGGAGAGGGCTGAGCAGAACCTGTGGAAATCTCTGGAACTCCTTGTGGCTTCACGTCTTCTTTCTTCCACATTGAAACACCTCGACGTCGAATTTTATACATTCGAAGTCGCTTTTCGCAGGCTGGTAGTGAGCTGCGACTCGGAAGAATGAAGATAGAACAGCACTTAGCCGGTGTAAAGCGGAAAGCCCGGTAGCAAATCTAGGGTGTTACGTCATGCGCTATACCGCTAATAGTAGTTTCCCTCCGGCTAGTCCCACAACAGATTGCGCTTGGCCGGACGGCGACCCCTTCCCCCGCAACTCCCACATGGCCACCAGCATCCCGCCCAATTCCCCCATTAACTCTTTGATGGATTTACGCTTTTCATACCAGTGCGCAGCATCAAAATCCCCGTTGCGCGCGCTCGCCACCCGCGCGGCAATCTCCGGAGCAAATACGCGCTGAAAGATGTAGCGTGTCCGCCGCGTGCGCACGTTCGAGGTCACCACGATCACGCTCCGCCACTTCCGCTGTGCAACGAACGGCGCCAGCGCTTCCGCTTCTTCCCGCGTGTTATCCGCATCGTGCACAAACCGCACGATGTTTTCCTTCGGCACACCACGCTCCACCAGATCATGCTCCATCAATTCGGCGATCCCCGCATTGGGCCGCAATCGCCGCCCACTCGCCACCACCACCGGCGCGAAGCCCTGCCGGAAGAGTTCCGCCGCGCGCGTCGCGCGATCCGCATAGAAATTGTCGTCGCTCAGCACCACCAGCACATCGGCATGCTGCAGCGGATCTTCCACCACCCAGGATTCCCCTGCGAATCGCAACAGTGGATGCCTCGCCAAATACACCACCATGCAAAGAATTAGGACGAACAGCAGGAACACCAGCCTGAAGATAATTCCGCCACGTTGCCGCCGCTGAAAATCAGGTATTTTCATGAGTTGGGTTCGATCGCGCGCAACTGCTCCGCGGCGTCTTCCGGCAGGATGGGGCTGAAATATACCTCTTTGATGCTGTACGACTTGCTGCGCTTTTCAATGATCGGCAGAATTTCGATATGCCAGTGAAAATCGTCCGCCAGCGTCTTCCAGTAGCCCGCCAGCTCGCCTTTCTTGCTCCGCGTATTGGGCGCCGTATGCACCACCAGATGAAACGCCGGGGCCACTTTCTCCAAACGCCGCAGGACACGGCCCAGCAGCGCCGCAAGCTGCACACGATTCGCTCCCGGCCGTGGCTGTTCAAAGGAATGATTGTGCCGCCGGTGCATCACCCACAGTTCGTACGGCACCCTCGACGCGTAGGGGCACAGCGCATAGTATTCACCCTGCACATCCACAACACGCTTTCCTTGCTTCTCCTCTTGCCGCACGATGTCGCAAAAAATGCAGCGCTCCCTGCTTTTGTACCACTCGTGCGCGGCGTTCAGCTCATATTTGATTCGCCGCGGCACAAAAATCGTCGCTGTAATCTGCGAATGCGCGTGTTCCCACTCCTCCCCCGCCATTGCGCCTTGATTCTTGAACACGCTCACATATTTGAATCGCGCGTCTTTCTTCAAATCCGCAATGCGCGAAGCCCAGACGGACAGCACTTCCGCGATCTCCACGTCGCTTAATTGCGAAAGCCTCGCATCGTGCTTCGGCGTCTCCACCACCACTTCATGCGCGCCCACCGGCCCCATCTTGTCGTACATCCCCTCTGCTACTCGCCCGGATTCCCCTTCGATCCGGTAGAGCGGGTCCGGATGTGGCAACACGCGAACTTGCCACGGCCCTTCGGCCGGCCAGGTGAAAATCGCTGCCTGATCCTCTACCCTGCCCGCATCAAACGGACATGGGGCATCCATTTCATCCAGTTTTTCGCGCTGGCCCAGAACTACCCAGCTTTGTGTTAGAGGATCGCGTCTTATTTCCATGGAAAGTTGGCCGCTTCGCGGCCACCAGCTGTCCAGACCGCTTCTTGACTACAGATAAAGCTGCGGAAGGCCACAGCAAAACCCTGCGCGTTGTAGTCTCTTTGGCGTTACTCCAATTGTCAAGCCACACGCAATTTCATGGGACTCCGTTTGACTCATTTTTCGCCGGCGTGTCCATGAAATAGGCCGCGACCCAACTCCTCCAACCACGTGATATTCTCTCGCTAAACATGGACGCCGACATCCAATTCATGCAACTGGCCATCGAAGAAGCTCGCGCCGCCGCAGCCGCCGGTGAAATCCCCATCGGCGCCGTCCTTGTCCACGACGGCAAGGTCCTCGCCCGCTCCGGTAATCGCACCATCCGCGACACCGACCCCACGGCCCACACGGAAATGGTGGTCATTCGCGAAGCCGCTCACCTCCTCGGCAACTACCGCCTCGCCGACACCACCCTGTACGTCACCATCGAGCCCTGCAGCATGTGCGCTGGCGCCATGATCCAGGCTCGCGTGCCCCGCCTTGTATATGGCGCCGACGACCCCCGCGGCGGGGCAGTACGCTCCTGCTTCGAAGTCCTTTCCCACCCGCGGCTCAACCACCAGGTCCAGGTTACCTCCGGCGTCCTCGCCGCCGACTGCGCCGCTATCCTGCAATCTTTTCTCGCCGAACGCCGCTTGTAGCGCTCGATTGCTGAAGTTCGGCGCGCTCTGTTACGATGAAAGTGTAAACCGCTGCGGAGAGGTGACTGAGCGGTTGAAAGTACTCGCCTCGAAAGCGAGCGTACGGGAAACCGTACCGTGGGTTCGAATCCCACCCTCTCCGCCATCCTACGCTGAAGCTACGGATGGCAGGCCATCTTGATTCGGAGCTGAGCCGATACACCAAATACTTCAGGGTTGGTTTCTGTTTTCTAAAGAATAAAGGCCAGGCATTTCTGCCCGGCCTTTATCATTCTACCTTATCAAAATTTTTCTAAAAATGGCAGGACTGCGCCCCACGCTTCTCCAGATACTTCTGGTGATACTCTTCCGCGCGATAGAACGTGCTCGCTGGGGTAATCTCCGTGGCAATCGGCCGCTTGAATTTCCCGCCAGCGGCCAGCGCCAGACTGGATTTCTTCGCCGCCGCTTCCTGCTCCGGCGAATGAAAGAAAATGGCCGTGCGATACTGCGAGCCGAAGTCCGGCCCCTGGCGATTCACTTGTGTCGGGTCATGCATCTGCCAGAAGGCTTCCAGCAACCGTTCGTAACTTACTTTCGCCGGATCAAATGTTACTTGCACCACTTCCGCGTGCCCGGTTTCGTCCGTGCACACATCTTTATATGTGGGATTCGGTTTCTGCCCGCCGCTGTATCCCACAGCCGTATCCAGCACGCCGGGGACGCGCCGGAACGCCGCCTCGATGCCCCAAAAACAACCGGCTCCAAATGTCGCAATTTCTGTCATCGCTTTCTCCGATTCTTTCTTGCAACCAAGTTCTTCGAAACAATCCGTTAGATGCACCAGGGGCCTTTGCTGTTACGATTTCTTCCGCACTCCCGGCTTGGCAGCCGCGAGACCATTTAACTTCTCCTGGGCCATCGCCTTGTACGGGCTATTCACCGACGCCGCCTCTGTGAACGCCACCTTCGCCTCCGGCGTCCTTTTCAAATTCAGCAGCGCAAAACCCAGCCGGTATTGATTCCGCCCGTAGCTCCCCGCATCGGATTTCAGGAGCGGCGCCGCCGCCTTGAAATTCTCCACCGCTTTCGCGTTGTCTTTCTTCTGTATGTTCACTTGTCCCAGCGCGCTCAGCGCTACCCCCTTCTGCAAAGCGGTCTGCTGCGCCCATTGCTCGTCGGTTATGCCCTCCGGTTTCTTCGCCGCGTCCACCAGCGCGGGCACTTTCTTGGCATATCCCTCGGCCTTCTCCAACTGCTCACCCTTTTCGCTGTAGTAGTCCGCCAGCAGCAGCACCATTCCAAGATTGTTGGGATCCTTCGCCAGCACTCCGTTCGCTAATTCCAGCAACTTCGTGGTGTTTTGCGCCTGCTCGTACGCCCCCGCTGCCGCTCCCAGCGCCCGGTCCGCATACGCTGAGTCTGGAAAACTCTTTGCGAATCGCACAAAAAGATCCGCTTTCTTTCCCGCATTGGCCGTGCGATACGCGCCATTGAACAGCGACTGCTCGATGTAAGTTAAATTGTCCTTCGCACTTTCCAGCGCACGGGCCTTCTGCTGCTCCCAGGCCTCCGCGGCCACGCCCGCCGGCGCGGGCGAAGCCTTGTACCGCTGGACCATGCCGCCGGCCTTTTCGCCACAGGCAAACAGCTTTTCCGTATCGCCTTTCTCCTGCGCCGCCCGCACCATGTTCACCGCGTTCGGCAGATTATCCGGGTCGAGCGCGAAGAGCTTGTCGCCATACTCGAACGCTTTGTCATAGTTCTTCGCCGAGATGTAGTAGTTCACATACTGCTCGTCAGCCACAATCGCCAGGTCGCTCTGTCCTTGCGCCGCCGCAAATTGATCGATCAGCGCGAGTTTCTCCGCCGCATCCGTCGCGGCATTAATCGCCGCGAGCTGGTGATCCGCCTCCGACCCTGCCGGGATGATTACAATCTTGCCGAGTTGCGCCTTTGCTGGAATCACTGAAAAAGCAAAGAAGAGAACCCCCATCAGTACCTTGTGTAACCGCATGGATACCTCCAGTCACGCGCATAACGAGGAAGGAACTGCTCGAATCTTAGTGCCGCGCAGCGTGTCTGGCAAATAAATTTCTGCGCGCAGCCCGCCCGGGTACTTTTGCCTGCGCGGTTTCCCTCTGCTCGGCGCACTGGGCGGCACGCGGGGTGCTTAGACGGCCAGCAGCCAGCAATTTGACGTCCCCCCGCTTTTCGCGAGAAAATGAAAGTTTTGCAGGGAGCGCTTGGATGGATCTGGGACTACAAGGCCGCGTTGCTATCGTGGCCGCCGCGAGTAAAGGCCTTGGCCGCGCCGTCGCCGAGGAACTCGCTCGCGAAGGCGCCAGCATCGCCATCTGCGCGCGTACCGCCAGCGACCTCGAAAAGGCCGCCGCCTCCATCCAAGAAGCCACCGGCCGCCAAGTTTTCTACCAAGCCGTGGATGTCACGGACCCCGCCGCCATCTCCAGCTTCGTCTCTGCCGTGGAAAAATGCTTCGGAAAAGTCGATATCTGCGTTACTAATACCGGTGGTCCTCCGTCTAAGCTATTCAAGGATACCAATCCCGAAGATTGGCGTGCTGCCATCGACCTTCTCCTGATGAGCGCCGTTTCCTTCGCGCGGGAAGTCCTGCCGCGCATGCAGAAAAACAAGTGGGGGCGCTTCATTACCATCACATCCTATTCGGTCAAGCAGCCCGTCGATGGCCTGCTGCTTTCGAATTCCCTGCGCGCTGCGGTCACCGGCTTGGCCCGCACACTGGCCAACGAGTACGCCGCCCATGGCATCACCGTGAACAACGTCTGCCCCGGCTACACCCGCACCGATCGCCTGGACGATCTTGCGGCCATGCAAGCCGAGCGCACCGGCGCGACGCGTGAAGAAATTTTCGCCGGTTGGGTCGCGCGCATACCCGCCGGCCGCATCGGCACGCCCTCGGAATTCGCCGCAGTGGTTGCGTTCCTTGCTTCCGAGCGCGCCAGCTATGTCAACGGCACAACCATCGCCGTGGATGGTGGCACAGTACGGAGCTTGCTCTAACACCCGCCATGGTTTTCCTATTTCCACGTTTGACAACGATTAGCTGCTCATCGCCGGGCACGACGTCTATCGCGCCATGCAGACACTCGAACGGTCAGGAAATAATAATTCATAGGAGGGCAAAAGAATGATCAGGCAATTTCAACGCCATCCCCGCCGCGAGGGCAGCCGCAGCGCGTTTCTCGCGCTGACCAGCCTGCTGGCGATTCTCTTCGCCGCATCGTCACTCCGCGCCGATGAACCCTACGCCCGCGGCCGCGAATACGACCTGCAGCATTCAAAAGTTGCCTTGCGCTTCGACCTCGACCAGAAAAAAATCATCGGCGACGTCACGCACACCCTTTCCATCCTCCGCGACGGCGCCTCCACAATTTCCTTTGACTCCGCCGGCCTCACCATTCAAAGCGTCACCGTAAACAAGGCCTCCGCCAAGTTTGAAACCGCGGCCAACAAACTCAAGGTCGCTCTTCCCGCCGCGGCAAAAGCGGGCGAGAAATTCGACGTGCAGATCAAGTACGAAGGCAAACCCAGCAAGGGCATCTATTTCATCCTGCCGGATAAGGACTATCCCGGCCGCCCCAAACAGATCTGGACGCAGGGAGAATCCGAGGACACACGCTACTACCTTCCGACCTACGACTACCCCAATGACCGGCTTACCACGGAAACAATTCTCACGGTTCCCGCTTCGTGGATCACCGTTGGCAACGGCAAACTCACCAGCGTCTCCGACGCCGGAAGCGGCTTGAAGACCTGGACGTGGAAAGAGTCGCAGCCCAGCTCCACGTACCTTTTCACCGTCGTGGCAGGTGAATTCGAGGAGGTCAAGGATTCCTGGCGGGGCATCCCGGTCACCTACTACGCACCAAGAGGCAGGGGTGATCGCCTGGCTGTCAATTACAACCGCACGCCCGCGATGATCGAGCTCTTCAGCAAGAAACTCGGCGTCGACTATCCTTGGGAAAAGTATGCGCAGACGATGGTCGATGATTTCGTCGCCGGCGGTATGGAAAACTCCAGCGCCACCACCAACACCAGCACGTCCCTCAATCATCCCAAGATCGCCTCGGAACTAGCCACCGACGAAGATGGCCTGATTTCCCACGAACTGGGCCACCAGTGGTTCGGTGACTTGGTTACTTGCAAGGATTGGGGCAATATCTGGCTCAATGAGGGCTTCGCCACCTTCATGGAATACGTCTGGATCGAGGCGCATTATCCCAAGGATCAGAGCGAATACGAACGCTGGGATAACGCCCGCGGCTGGTTCGCGCAGGCCAATCTCTTCAGCAAGCCAATGGTGCGCCACGACTTCGAGGATTCCAGCGAATTCGACGGCAATGCTTATGGCAAAGGCGGCTGGGTGCTCTATATGCTCCGCCAGCAGCTCGGCGAAGACGCCTTCTACCGCGGCCTCAAGCACTATCTCGAAGTAAATCGCGGCAAAAACGTGGTCACCGCAGACCTCACCAAAGCCATGGAAGAAGCCACGCACAGCAACGTCGACCAGTTCTTCAGCCAGTGGGTCTACGGTGCGGGCGCTCCGAAATTTGATCTGAGTTATACCTATGATGACACCAAGCACCAGGCCGCGCTCACCGTCAAACAAACGCAGAAGCGCAGTGGCCGCGTCGGACTGTTCCACATCCCCACCGTGGTTGAAATTACCACCGCTTCCGGCGCGAAACTCTTTCCCGTCAGCGTCTCGAAAGAAACCGAGACTTTCACTTTCCCCGTTGACGCCGCGCCGCTCATGGTTCTTTTCGATAAAGGCGGCCACGTTTTGAAATCGGCCGAGTTCCACAAGGAAAAAAAAGAGTGGCTGTACCAACTGAAGAATGCCTCGGAATTTGCGGACCGCGCCGATGCCGTCGTAGCCCTCGGCAAGATCAAGGGTGAAGACGAAGTTGTCGCCGCCCTCGGCGATACCCTTCGAAACGACAAAGCCTGGGGCGTCCGCGCCACGGCTGCCGAAACCCTCGGCCAACTCGGGGGCGCCGCCGCTTCCAAGCAACTCCTGGACGCGCTCAGCGCCGCCAACGAACCCTGGGTTCGCAACCGCATCGTCACGGCGCTCGGAAATTTCAAAGAGGACGCGGCCATCGCCACAAAACTTGAGGGCATCGCGCGCGACGACAGTTCCTTCCGCGCCCGCGCTGCCGCGCTTCAGGCCCTCGGACGCGTAAAAGCTCCCAACGCATTCAATACGCTCAAGACCGCTGTGGGCGGGGATTCCCCTGACGGCTACCTCGGCGACGCTGCCCTCCGCGCCTTTGGCCTTCTAGGCGACGACCGGGGTGTGCCGCTCCTCCGCGAATGGTCGGCCATCGGCAAGCCCATCGAATCCCGCACCGCGGCCATCGCTAGCCTTGCTCGTCTACAAAAGGACAATAAGGAAATCACCGCGCAAATTGCGGGTTTTCTCACCGAACCGCGCTTTCCGGTACGCATGGCGGCGATTTTCGCACTCGGCACGCGCGGCGACGCTTCTGCCATACCCGCGCTCGAATCCTTGCTGAAGAGCGACGACCTCAGTATCGAAATGGCGCCGATGATCAAGGCCCAAATCGCCCGCCTGCAAAAACCGGCGAAACCCGGCGCAAGTCCTGCTGCGAACATGATGGATGAGGATGGCGAAGACAATGCCGGCGGCGATGACGAGAAGCCAGGAGCTGACCAACGCCTGGAGCGGCTCGAACACCTCATTCAGGAAATGAACGAGCGCCTCAAGGCCATCGAAACGCGTCTTCCGCCACCAAAACAGTAATCTCGTGCATTTCCAATTAGGATGAATCAGTTCACGAGGCGCCCGCCGCGGCGGACGCCCCTCTTTTCTCTCCAGAGCCTCTGCACCATCTCTTATTTCTTCATCTCTCTGCCAGCAAAATTCGCAGATCCCGCAAATTATTCCCTGTCGGCCCGGTAACCACTGCGTCGTCCAGCCTCGCAAAAAATGTATAAGCATCGCTGCGCCGCAACGTCTCTTCCGGCGCCATTCCAGAAGCCTGCGCCCTTGCTAATGTCTCTCCATCCGCCACCGCTCCCGCCGCCGGACTGTTCCCATCAATCCCGTCCGTCCCCGCACTCAAAACCGCCATTTTGTTTCCGGCAATTTTCTTCACGCACGCCAGCACAAACGCCGCATTTCTCCCGCCAATCCCGGTCCCCGTTACCGGCGAGCTCACTTCCCCATCCGCAATCAGCGCCACTCGCCGCCCCGGATTCGCCTTCCGCAACTCCGCGAGTTGTCCTACCAAGTACTCCGCCGCCTTCTCCACGGGCCAATCGTCGGTCGTGTTGTCGCAGCACGTCACGCAACCCTTGGCCTCCGCCGCATGATGCGCCGGATGAAACAGATCGTCCATTCCCAGCAGGAGTAAAAAATGCGCGTTCGCAAAGGCTGCGTCTCCTGCTTTCGGAGTCTCGGGCATCTGTCCTTTTTCAATCCAGCTCCGCAACGCTGGCGGCAACTTATTCAGCAGCGAATATTCGCTGATCACGCGGTTCACATCTGCCGTCGTAGTGGGGTCCGGCAGCGTCGGCCCGGAAGCCAATGCCGTCTCCCGCCCAGCAGGCACATCCGTCACCGCCAGCGTAATTTTCGTCACCCGCCCTGCAGCCGCCGCTAGCCGCCCTCCCTTCACCGCCGAAATGTGCTTCCGCACCGCGTTGATCTCATCGATCGGCGCGCCGCAGGTCACCAATGCACGATTCAATTCCTGAACATCTTCCAGCGTCACCAACGGATCCAGCGGCAACTCCATCAGCGCCGACCCGCCACCCGAAAGCAAAAAAAACACCAGCGTTCGCTCGTCACAATTTCTCAATAGCGCCAGAATCACTTCTGCCGCCTTCCAACTCTCCGCGTTCGGTACCGGATGCCCGCCCACAAAATACTTCATGTTGCGCAGGGGATGCTTCGCTATCGCAGGCGCGGAGACAATTCCGTCAAAGCTCACCTCCGCGGGCAAAATAGAAGCCAGCCCGTCCACCATCGCGTGCGCGGCCTTTCCAATGGCCACCGCGCGCACACTGCGAAACGCGCGCAAATCCACGGCAACACTTCCGCAATGCAGCAGCGAACCGTCACGGCGCAGCTTTCGCTGCATGGTCGCCGGGATGTCAATCGCTGCGAGTGTTTCCTGAAAAATGCGGCGGGCGAGTTGCTTCAGTTCCCCCATGGCAGAATGACCGTCACGCCTTCAGCTGCTCTTCAACACTTCGGGATTCAGCATGTTCGGCGGCCGTTGTCCCTTGAACAGCGCCACAACATTCTCCGCGGCCATGCAGGCCATCTTCGTCCGCGTCTCCAGCGATGCCGACGCCAGGTGCGGCGCCAGCACCACGTTCGCGCGTTTCAGCCCAGGGTGAATGAACGGCTCATTCTCATACACATCCAGCGCCGCGCCGGCAATTTTCCCGCTCTCCAGCGCATGCACCAGCGCGGATTCATCCACCACCGGTCCGCGCGAAGTATTGATCAGATACGCCGTCGGCTTCATACGGTAAAGCTTGGGCGCGTCAAATAATCCGCGTGTTTCCGGCAGCAGCGGCACGTGCACGCTCACAAAATCCGCCTCCGCCAGCAAGGCGTTGAACTCGCGATAATCCGCATGCAGCGCCTTCTCCACATCTTCCGGTGCGCGCAGCGCGTCGCTGTAAATCACTTTCATGTGAAACCCCGACGCCCGACGCGCCATCGCGCGACCGATCCGTCCGAATCCCACGATCCCCAGCGTTTTCCCCGACACGTCGGCCCCGCACAATTGATCCAGGTCCCAGCCCTTCCACATCCCGGAACGCGCCAGCTGATCGCCTTCCACCAGCCGCCGCGCCACCGCCATCATCAACGTCCACGCAAAATCCGCCGTCGTTTCATCCAGCACCCCGGGTGTGTTCGTGGCCACCACCCCGCGCTTTGTGCATGCCGGCACGTCGATATTGTCGAAGCCCACCGCAACGTTCGCCGCAATACGGAGTTTCGCCGCCACCCGCAGCAGCTCCTCGTTCACCTTTTCCGTCAGCAGGCACACCAATCCTTCTTTATCCCGCACACGCTTCAGCACTTCTTCCCGGGAAGGCCGCTCCGGCTGCGTCCAGTACTCCACCTCGCACGTTGCCTCCAAAATTGTTCGCGTTGCTTCAAACAATCCGTGTGTCGCCAGTACTTTCGGTCGCGCCATCTTCACCCTCGTCGCAAGTTTTGAAAAATTACACTAACACAGGTGCCCTGCCCTCGGTGTAAGTTGCCGTTGCGCTCGCGACGCAAGTCTCACTATAGTGGCTGCGGTGCGGTTCTCGAACAATGAATCCAAGCCTCATTCGCGATCTTAAAAAACTCCTCGGTTCTTCCGCCGTTCTCTCCCTTCCGGAAGATCTTCTCCTCTATCAATACGATGGCTCCGTGGAACAGGGCCGCCCGGACGCCGTGGTCTTCCCATCTTCCACCGAAGAGGTCGCGCGCATCGTCAAACTTGCCGCCAAATATAACGTCCCCATCGTCGGCCGCGGCGCGGGAACCGGCCTCTCCGGAGGCGCGCTCGCTCGCACCGGGGGGCTCATGTTGGTCTTCGCTCGCATGAACCGCATTCTAGAAATCGATATCCCCAACCAGCGCGCTGTCGTCCAGCCCGGCGTCGTCAATTACGACATCACTCGCGCCGTCGAGCATGCCGGCCTTTTTTATGCTCCCGACCCTTCCAGCCAAAAATCCTGCACTATCGGCGGAAACGTCGCGGAAAACGCCGGCGGCCCGCATACCCTCGCCTACGGCGTCACCACCAACCATGTCACCGCTCTCGAGCTGGTCCTCCCCGACGGCGAAATCGTCCGCGTCGGCAGCAAACACGGCGACGCGCCCGGCTACGACCTCTGCGGCCTTTTCGTCGGATCGGAAGGCACCCTCGCCCTGGTCACCGAGATCACCGTGAAGCTCACGCGCAAACCCGAAGCCGTCAAAACCCTGCTCACCATTTTCGACGCCGTTGACGATGCTTCGCAAACTGTCGTGGACATCACCGCTCGCGCCATCACTCCCGCCGCTTGTGAAATGATCGATGGCTGGACGCTCCGCGCCATCGAAGATTACGTCCACGCGGGTTTCCCCATGGACAGCGCCGCCGTGCTGCTCATCGAAGTCGAGGGCCTCAACGAAGCCGTCGCCGCGCAAGCCGCCGCCATCGACGAAGTTTGCCGCGCCCACCACGCCCGCGAAGTGCGCACCGCCCGCGACCCCCAGGAACGCGAACTTTTCTGGAAAGGCCGGAAGAATGCTTTCGGCGCGCTCGGCCGCCTGGCCCCCAGTAGTTACGTCCTCGACGGGGTTATCCCGCGCTCCAAACTTCCGCAAGCCCTTCGCCGTATTCAGGAAATCAGCCAGCAATACAATTTCAAAATCGGCAATATTTTTCACGCCGGCGACGGCAACCTGCACCCCATCGTGCTCTACGATCCGCGCGACCCCGCGCAATTCGATCGCGCCATCGCCGCTTCCAACGAAATTATCCGCTACTGCGTCGAGATCGGCGGCGCGCTCACCGGCGAACACGGCGTCGGCATGGAAAAAAACGAATTGATGCCGCTGATTTTCTCCGACGCCGATTTCGACCTCATGCGCCGCGTCCACGATGCCTTTAATCCCGATTCCTCCATCAACCCCGGCAAAGTCTTTCCCCTCGGCAAAGGCTGCGGCGAAATCCGCGTCCGCACGCAAACCGCCCAGACAGGCCCTCGCGCATGACCGCCTCAACCAGCAGCATCGCCTCTCGCCTGGAGGCCGCCATCGGCGCTTCCCAGGTCACCGCAGATCCTGCTGTATGCGCCGATTACGCTGTTGACGAAATCGTCCCCTCCGTCATTGCCAAGCCCGTCTCCGCCGAAGAAGTCGCGGAAATCGTCCGCTTCGCCGCCGCCGAAAATCTCGCCATCATCCCTTCGGGCGCGCGCAGCAAACTCGCCATCGGCATGCCCCCATCCCGCTACGACATCGCCCTGGACATGACCGGCCTCAACAAAATCGCCCACTACGATCCCGGCGACCTTACCCTCAGCGTAGACGCCGGCGCGAGTTTCAACGACGTTGCCGCCCCGCTCTATAAGCAGAAACAGTTTTTGCCTCTCGCCGTGCCTTTCTATTTTCAATCAACCATCGGCGGCATCATCGCTTCCGGTGTGGATTCCTCTCTCCGCCAGGCCTATGGCACGGCCCGCGATTTCCTCATCGGGGCTGAATTCGTCAACGGCTCGGGCTCACTTACAAAGAGCGGCGGCCGCGTCGTCAAGAATGTCACCGGCTACGACCTCCACAAGCTCCTCATCGGCTCGCTCGGGACCCTCGCCGTCATCACCCGCCTCAACTTCCGTACTTTCCCGTTGCCCCCGGAAGACCGCGGCTTTGTCGCCTCTTTCCGCACCGCGGAGGAGGCCCTGGAGCTTCGCCGCCTCATCACGGAATCACCGCTTGGCCCCTCCTCCCTCGAACTCCTTAGCCCTCAGCTCATGCAATTATTCTTCGACGCCGGTAAAAATTCTTCCGAAATTCCTGCAGCCGCGCTCGATAGTCTTCTCCCCGCAAATTCGTGGCACCTCTGCATCAGTGTCGAGGGCACATCCGAAGTCTGCGATCGTTCTGTGCGCGACCTCACGCAATTGGCCACTCAGGCCTCGGCCACAAATGTCCATGTCCTGGGTCTCGACGATGCGGAAGGTCCCGACCTGTGGCACTACATCGGCCAGGCGGTTCCTATGCTTCTGGAAGCTTCGCCTTCCGCTTCCATTTTCAAGATTGCGCAACTCCCCAGCCGCCTCGGCGTTCTCCTGGCCAAGCTCAGCGCCATCGCCGATCAAGCTGCTCTCCCCCAATCCCTCATCGCCCGCGGCTGCGGTGTTGTCTATTTTGCTCTGCTTCCCCCGGTCGATGATTCTGACTGCCTCCGCCGCCTTGCCGAAGCCGCCTCCGCCATTTTTCTGCTCTGCGCTCGCGAAGGGGCTTCTGCCACGATTCCCTGGTGCCCCACCGAACTCAAACGCTCTATCAATATTTGGGGCCACCCGTTTACCCTGAGCCTCGAAGGGCGCCCCGACTTAGCGCTGATGCGCCGCCTCAAGTCCGCCTTCGACCCCCAAAACATCCTCGCCCCCGACCGTTTACCCTGAGCCTCGAAGGGCTTCCTTGGCATGAGCAAACGGTCCTGCGGAAACTCCCGATGGGAGTCGCTCAGTACTTCTAGAGTTGGGATGCCAGGGGGCGGACGATCGCGAACTATTTTTTCAGGCCGGAGTTCCAGTGCAGAACCAGCGTGATGGGGGCGCTCGATGTTTCCTCCAAGGCCCTATTCACAAGGAAACGCTGCGCGTCACGCGCGACGTCAAAAGGGATGTCCCTCTTGACAGCTTTCGCCTTGAAAAGAGGCCGCACCACTCCGATTTCGAACGCCGAGCCTTTTGCACTTACCTCGGCCGCCATTACATTGTTGTCCGGGGCTAGGTAAAGGATTTCCTTACCATCCTGGCGCCATCCGGGAAGTGTGCCGCCAAGAGTCGAGATCTGCCACTTTCCTCCCGGCCCCGGAAATGGCGCCACATACACTTGTTCGATCCCCGATTCATTGGATGTATAGGCGACCCATTTGCCGTCCGGAGAAAATTTGCCGTATTGTTCTGTAAACGGCGTTTGCAGAAATGGAAACGGCTTGCGCTCCCCCGTCAGTGGCAGGACCCACAGATCAGCTCCCGTTTTTGGATCGCCGTTGCTCTCATAAAGGAGGAACCGGTCGTCCCGGGACCAGTCATTTGCAAGTAGTTGGAGACCAGTCGTGACCAGGAGCTCCTCGGTCCCAGCGCCACCCGAAGGCTTCACGTACAAGTCATAGTGACCTTTGCGATTCGAGGTGAATACAATACGGCTGCCGTCTGCAGACCACACAGGAAACCTGTTCAGGGAGGCGTCGAAGGTAAACCGGGTGCGCAGGCCGCGGGCCGCGTCATATATCCAGATGTTCGAGCTCTGTGAGGGTGCGTCGTAAATGTTGACGGCCACTTTCTTGCCGTCAGGAGAGATGCTCGACTCGAAGTAGTTCGCGAAATCACCGAGGACGCTCAGCTCTTTGCCACTACGATCCACCCAGGTCAGTTTTAAGTTGGATTGGACCGCGCCCCCTGGCAGATAGGCAAGAACTCCATTCTCCGAAACAGAAAATGCCCCCAGAGAATAAGCCGGGTCAAATCCAATTTGTTCTGCAACGGGAAAAGCATCGCCGGTCGTAGTCAGGCGTCTGGCATCGAACGGCTGGGCCATTAGGGTACCTTCGCGCACGAAAAGCAGATAGCCGGAGGCGTAGGCCATGCTCGATACCGCCCGCACCACCAGCTTGCTCTCCTTTCCGTCCAACGAGGAGACGTAAATCCCCGCAGCCCCGCTTTCCACAGCCGCTCCCGGTCCCCGTGCCAGATAGAGAAAATGGCGTCCGTCGGGCAGGAACTGCGGCCACCGGTGGGTGTTTACTTTGCTGGCCGGATCAAACTTCGTTATGGCTTCAGGAGTACCACCCGCGGCAGAAATCCGGAACAGTGGCGCAGTTACGTTTGGAGTGAACAGGATTACACCGTCGGCGTTCCAGGCGCCGCCGCGGGGGTCACTGACATCGCTGATCGTCACCGTAGGTCCCCCGGACGCTTCGATCCGTTTCAGTTTGCCCTGGGCGAAGAACCCCAGCGACCTGCTGTCCGGCGACCAGAAAGGATACGAAGCATTCTCGGTGCCGGCAAGCGGCTGGGCGACGAGAGACTCCAGAGGTCGCACCCAGAGCAGCCTCCTGCCATCTTTTGCCGTCGCCAAGAAGGCTATAGTCTTCCCGTCGGGAGAAACGGCCGCAAAACCTCCCGTGAGTCCGGAGCCCCCGAAAGATGCGCTCTCCGGTGGAAGAAGGAATGCTCGAACGGGAAGCTGGCCGGACTCGGCACGCTCCAGGGAAACGACTGCAAAGCTCAATGCCAGTGCCGCGGCCAGAAACATGCTTGCGAAGGCCCATGGCAAAGCACGGCGCCAGAACGGCGCGGGCGCAACGGGCGCGGGCGCCAGGGCAATCTCCCCTGCACGCGGATTTGCTATCGCTTCTTCGACCGCATAGCGTGCCTCGCCGATGGCCTGCAAGCGGCGGCGTGCATCCTTTTCCAGGCAGCGCCGCAGAAGCTGCCGGATTTGCGGCGGCATGTTTTTCGGAAGGGCGTCCCAGTCCGGCTCCGAGCGAATGACCGCAGCCAGGGTGTCCGATATCGTTTCGCCCGCAAAGGCCACCTTGCCGCTCAGCATTTCAAAAAACACCGCGCCGAAGGACCAGATGTCCGCCCGGCGGTCCACGGGCTTGCCACGGGCTTGCTCGGGAGCCATATAGGCGGCGGTGCCGAGGATGAAACCCGCTCGCGTGGCGGCGACACTTAGCGTGGGCGAAGTCGAGAGGTCGAGCGTTGCGGGATCGTCGGCGAGAGCTTTGGCCAGCCCGAAGTCCAGCACCTTCACCGCGGAGTCCTTCGTTAATTTGATGTTGGCGGGCTTCAGGTCGCGGTGAATGATTCCGCGTTCGTGCGCGTATTCCAGGGCTTCGGCGATCTGCTTCGCCATCGGCAAAGCTTCTTCCAGGGGAACGGGCCCCTGCGCGATGCGTTCGCCCAGCGTCGGCCCTTCCACGAGCTCCATCACCAGCGCGCGGATGGACCCGGATTCTTCCAGGCCGTGAATCGTGGCGATGTTTGGATGATTCAGCGAGGCCAGCAACTGCGCTTCTCGCTCAAAGCGGCCCATGCGCTGCGCATCACTGGCAAATAGTTGCGGAAGAACTTTCAACGCCACATTACGCCGCAACTTTGAATCCGTCGCGCGATACACTTCGCCCATGCCGCCCGCGCCAAGCAGAGCGATGACTTCATAGGGACCAAGAATGGTTCCAGAGGTTAGTGGCATCCGCGGGCAGGATTATAGCGCCTATCGAGCGAAATGGAACGCCTCAAGAGAAAAATATAAACATGATATCGAACTGACCACAGGAAAACCCGTCACCGACAGGCGTCGGAACTCTTTATCGTTTGCTTTCGAGCAAGGCGCAATTGGCGACGCATCTCGCCGCCAGCATCTCAATTTCCGCTTTCTTATGATTCGGCACGCTCTCGGTGGACTCCGGGACGACGATTAGCGACTGCGGACCATCTCCCAGGTTGAAAGTACACTCGAATTGCAGGGACTGAACGCCGCGCTGCTGGCAGGAATTTTTCTCCAGCGCGGACTCGAACATTTCCGGCCTTGCATGCAACTGGTCGGCGATTTGCGACGGCAGCATCGCCACCACCATGGGCACGGGAGATTTGATTTTTATGCTGACTTGCTCGCCGTCATGATCCGGCCTGAACCCGCCATACACTTTCAGAAATGTCGTCAGCTCGTACTTCTCTTTGACCTGGCGAGTCCATTGAATTTCCGGCTGGATGCAGTTTTCCACGCAATCCCAACGGTAGTATTGGATGTGAACGTCGTTGGGAGAAGTGAAACGGCGGCTGACGGAACCCTGGCCTGTCAATACCGCCGCGATTCCTTCGCCAACCGCGCGCTCGGCTCTATCATTCGGGTTTAAGACCGCGCCGAGTCCCGCAAAGACCGCTGGATCAAGGCTGTTACGCTCGTCACGGATGACCAGCGTCATTGGCTCCGCGGGCAGGTCGCAGAGATACGTGGTTTCCATCACGTGCTCCCGTAGGCACAGTTGTCGCAGGTTGCCGAGGCCCTCGGGATACTGCAACGCTTGGTTCCAACCCTCAGCCGAAGTCAGGAATATGGTGATGGGCTGTTCCGCCTTGATCTCCACATGGATGTTGCCGCCATTCGCACCCGGGTGATAAGTCCGCCCGGTATGATAGTTCGCGGGGTCCAACCGAACGCTCTCGTCATTGGCAGGGAGCCAATTGAAAACTCGTTGCTGGCCAAACGACGGCCCGGCGAACGCGCAGATCAGCAAAAACGCGAAAAGGAACGGCATTTTGGTGTTTCTCATGGTAATTCCATTGGAACGCGAGGGTCCTTCGCCCGCAAGGTCTAGGCGCGAATGTGTCGCTTGGAAGTACCCTGACCATTGGGACAGTTAACGCGCCGTCTCTCTTGTAGCGGCGAATCTACGCCACCCCTGGTAGCGCCGGCATCTTGCCGGCACCTGTTGATTCTGGTGGCGCAGCCACTCCCTTGTCCCGTTTACCCCGATCTGCGAGGGGAGCGAAGCCGAGGGATGGCTGTGCTCGTCTGTCAACGCTCCGTAACGAACTACTCCGGCCAACTGTTCTTCCGATTCAACCCCGGCAGCCTTATCATCATTCCTTCACACGAAACCTCACCATGACCACGACTCCCATTCCCGGCCTCACTCCCGTCTACGAGGACTACGCCCGCTGCGTCCACTGCGGCCTGTGCCTCAACGCCTGCCCCACCTACCGCCTTTGGAATCTCGAAGCCGATTCCCCGCGCGGTCGTATCCAGCAAATGATTCACGTCGCGCAAAGCGATCTACCCGGCAATGTGCATGATGAACTCCCCATCACCGATTCTTTCGTCGATCACATTAATAAATGTCTCGATTGCCGCGCCTGCGAAACCGCCTGCCCCTCCGGCGTCGAATACGGCAAGCTGGTCGAATACGCCCGCGCGCGCATCGAGCGCGACTACCAGCGCCCCTTCTTCACCCGCCTCGCGCGTAACTTCGTCTTCCATCGGCTGCTACCGCATCCACAACGCATCGCCGTCGCCGCGCGCCTCCTCCGTTTCTACCAGCGCTCCGGATTACAATTCCTCGCTCGAACCACCGGCATCCTTAAACTTCTCGGCCTCGCCGAACGCGAACAACTTCTCCCGCGCATCGACGACTCATTCTTCTTCGACCGCCTCGGCCAAACTTTCCCCGCGGTTGGCCCGCGCCGCGCGCGTGTCGCCTTCTTCGCAGGTTGCGTCGCCAATGTCACCTTCTCTCAACTTAACGAAGCCACCATCCGCGTGCTCGCCGCCAACGGCTGTGAAGTCGTCGTGCCAGATGGCCAGCTTTGCTGCGGTGCGCTGGCCGCGCACGCTGGCGTTCGTGAAGCCGCCCGCGACCTGGCGCGCAAAAATATCGCTGCCTTCCTCGGGAAACATTTCGACGCCATCCTCACCAACGCCGCCGGCTGCGGCTCCACGCTCAAGGAATACGATCACCTTTTCTCGCCGGACGAGGAAGCGTTCACTCCAGCCCGCGCATTTTCTGAAAAAGTTCGTGACGTCACTGAATTCCTCGCCGCCCTCGGCCTTTCTGTTCCGCTTAAGTCGCTCCCTCTCCGCGTCACCTATCAGGACTCTTGCCACCTCCTCCACGGACAAAAAGTCCGCGAAGCTCCTCGCACACTCCTGCGCGCCATCCCCAATCTTGAATTTGTGGAATTGCCCTACTCGGAAATTTGTTGTGGCTCTGCCGGCATCTATAACGTCACGCAAACCAAGGCATCGCTCGAACTGCTCGCTGATAAAATGCGCCACGCCGAATCCACTCGCGCCCAAACCATCGTCACTGCAAATCCCGGCTGCCTCCTGCAACTCCGCGCCGGCGCGCAAATCCACCACACCCATCAGGATGTCCTCCACGTCATCGAGCTCCTCGACCGCGCGATGGTGTCCTCATAAGCCTGCCGTATTGCTTCCTTACTTCATTCCTTCCAGAAACGACTGCACCCTTCCCGCGGCGAAGGGGATGCCGCGAAAAGGGCGCGCCGTCTTCAGGAGAGAAGCTCGTTCTTACATCATTTCATTCGCCAGGTGGCGGCGCAGGGGCGCCTTCCGTTGGCGGAGGAGGCCCACCGTGCTGGCCCCAGCCTTGGCCGTGTTTATGTACACCCGGCCCACCCTGCTTCACCGCATAGTCGGCAGGCACTGTGAACAACGTCGCCGCAGGTTCTGCCCTCTGCAGATTCGTCACCGTGTACGCCGTGGTCCCGAATCGCGGATCCGTCCGCGTACTCTTCACCACAATTTGCAGATCCGGGGAGTACCAGCGCTCGACCACCACCTGGATTGGCTTATCGTTTCCGATTTGCCCGGCGGGAATCGTCCTGGTGATCTTCGTGCCTTCCGCATTCACGCCGTTGATCGCCTGCGTTCCCAGCGATTCTTTCTTTACCGCTCCAGATGCCTCTTCCGCTTGCATATGCGCCTGCATCTTCTGCTCGAACGCGTCTGTGTCAGCTCCACCGTGTTTGCCACCGCGCTCCGCGAAGGGCGTTTGCCGCGCGACCTTGCGCTCTGGTTCCAGGGAATAACGCGAGCCCGCTACCGGATCGACAATCATCACCAGCGTGTGTGTCTTCCCAGAAGCGGCGAACGGCCCGAATCCCGACAGCGTCACTTCCTTTCGCGAACGACCCTGACCATCTCGATGAAACGTGCTTTGCGTGGTCCGGTGAATCAACGTCCCGTCTTGCAATGTTTGCGTGGTCTCTGCAATAGCTGTCGCGGAAAACGGCGCGCCTTTCACCACTTGCCCGTTATGAGCGCCTTCAAAACCCAGCAACTCCATCGGCGCACCAAACGGCGGGGGTGGCGGCCCTTCCCGGCCCGGTCCTTGCGCGCGGGCCGCACTTGCACCCAGCAGAAGAGCGCCGCTCAGTACTGCGTACATCCATTTGTTTCGATTCATCATTCCTTCTCCTCTTCTCTCCCGTTGTGCGACAACTCTCTTGCCGCCACAATCTCTGTTCAATTCGTTATTTGCGTATTCGTTTGCAGCAACCGCACCGCCTCCGGCTGCCCATCTGCTCCCAGTAGCAGGTCCACCTGGATCCATTCGCCCGCGCGCTCTTCATTGACAGGTAATCCCAGGGCACTCAGAGACCCGCGCTGCATCCTCACGCGCACGATGGCATTCTCGTCAGCCGCAACCGGCACACTTCCCGGCAGCATCGTAAAATCTCCGCCCTCGTTGCCGGCCATCAATACCTCTTCCGTCTGGCCCGAGATTTCGTTCCCTTGCACCGCCGCGCCGGAGTTCTCCAGCTGCGCACTCGTGCTTTGCGGCGTCACTTCCAGCTTCGCCACTTCATACTGCTTCATCTGCCGCCAGTTCCACGCGCTCACCATGCCCATCAGCAACACCGCGGCCGCCAGCCCCCACGCCGCAAGAATCGCAGCTCTGCGCGCAAGCACGCTGCGATGCTTCGTGCGAAACTCCTGCAGCAGACGCATCTCCACCCGCGCGGGCGCTTGCGATTCTTTGGTCTCGGAAGCCATCGCCCGCAGCTCTGCGCGCGCCGCTTGCCAGGACTCTTGCAGCGCCGCGCAGCGCGAACACTGGCTCACATGCTCCAACGCCGCCTTCGGCAACGGGCCATCTTCGCTGCCGTGCTCCAACCCAACCAGTTCAAATTCTTCGCAATTCATGGCACACTTCTCCTGCGCAACATCCAGCTCATCGCGCCGCGCTCGCGCGCCGCGGCACGTCCCGCAGCATCTCGAGTTTCGCCAGCAGCAGGGCCCGCCCGCGGTGCAAACGCGATCGAATCGTGCCGATGGGGCATCCGATCATCTGCGCCGCCTCGTCGTAACTCATCTCCTCCAGCTCGCACAGCACCACTACCTCGTGAAATTCCGCCGGCAATTCCAGTACTGCAGCGCGAACCTGTTCGCGGCGTTGCGTCTGCTCCATCCAGTGCGCGGGCGTGAAGTGATCCTGCGGCATCTCGCGCGCATCCGATCCGTCAGCGTTTTTCCCATCCAGCGAAAGCTCTCGCGGCGTTCGCTCCAGATGCTTCATCACCCGGTTGCGTGCAACTCCGTACAAGAAAGCGCCTACCGCGCCGCGCTCCGCGTCGTACTTCTTCGGCTCCCGCATCAGCGTCATAAAAACTTCCTGCATAATTTCTTCCGCAGCCCAGGCGCTACCCGTCATGCGCAGCGCAAAGCGATACAATGCCGCCTGATGCCGCTGGTAGAGGAGCGTAAACGCATCCTCATCACCCTTCGCGGCCCGCCGCAACAGAACGCCGTCTCTCTCTTGCTCTGCGATCCTCATCTCTCCCAATTAGACGTTCCGTGCACCTTCCATGGGTATTCCCGTCTTTTGGCAAGTTAGTTCCCGGTTCCGGGATGTTGCTGGCATTGGCTGACGCGGCTCTGGACAGAGCGCGACATAAGGTGATTCGCAGGGACCCGGCGTGCACGGGGAATACCTGAAACTGGAGGCATGGCACAGCAGCCTCAAGCCCTCTTCTTACTTCTTCGGCTTGAACATTCCTGCCGCAATTCGCGTCACCATGCGCCGCGGCACAATGCGCTGCGATTGCGCACCCATATAATTCGCCAGGCCCGAAATCACGTAACTTTTCCCCGCAGCCAGGGATTGCAATCCGGTGCGCGCCACTTTCTCCGCCGTCTCGGCACTGCGTATGAATTTTTCCTGCCCTGCCAGCGCATGAAACTCCGATTCCGTCGTTCCCGGGCACAGCGCGCACACCCGAATGCCGTAAGGCTTCATCTCCTCCGCCAGGCCTTCGGCAAAGAGCAAATCAAACGCCTTGGTCGCCGCATACGTCGAAATATACGGCACCGCCTGGAACGATGCCGTCGACGCTAGAATCAGCACGTCGCCGCGCCGCCGCACCACCATTTCCGGCAGATACAGCCGCGTCAGGTGCACCACCGCGCTGCAATTCACCTGCACCATGTCCAGCAGCCGTTGCGTTTCCGCCTTTTGCAATTCTCCGTATTGTCCAAACCCCGCGTTGTTGATTAACAGTTCGACCTCGATGCCTTTCTCCTGCGTGAACGCAAAGATTTTCTCCGGTGCACTGGCTTCCGCAAGATCCGCCGCAAATACTTCCGTCTTCACCCCGTGTTTCGCGCGCAACGCTTGCGCCAAATTCTCCAGGCGGTCCTGCCGCCGCGCCGTCAGCACCAGATGCGCTCCGCCCGCCGCCAATTCTTCCGCCAGCGCCTTGCCAATCCCCGCGCTCGCGCCTGTCACCAGCGCCCATTTCCCCCGCCAGTCGTCCATCCTTATCTCCTCGAATTTTGACTCGCGCTAGTTCCTGATAGATGGCAATCCCGCATCCTCCGCGGCCACGCGCCCGATCACCGACCAGTCTTTGTCCTGATTCCCGCGCGCCATCGCGGTAACAAAGCGGTCGCGCAATACGCTGGCGATCGGCATCGGAACGCTCGCCGCCTCCGCCGCCTGCAGCACCAGCCGCACGTCTTTCAATCCCAACGGCAGCGCGAATCCTGCCGGCTCGTGTTTCTCCTGAACAATTAATTCACCATACGACTTGTAAACCGGCGCCGTGAACATCGTAGTGGTCAGAAACTCCAGCAGCAACCCGGGATCCACGCCGGATTTTCGCGCAAACGTTAGCGCCTCCGCCAGCGATTCCAGAACCGTAGCAATCAGAAAATTCCCGGACAGCTTCACGACGTTAGCCATCGAGGGCCGCTCGCCAACCACGAACAGCTTCGGTCCCATCGCCTCGAAAAGCGGCTTGCAGCGCTGCACACTCGTTGCTGGCCCCGCCACCACCACCGACAGCCTGGCTCCTTCCGCCGCCTCGGGCCGTCCAAAGACCGGCGCGGCGACATATTCTTGCCTCGCTTTCGCATGTTCCGCCGCCAAGCGGTCGCTCAGTGCCACGCCGATCGTACTGAGCGAAACATGAACGCCACCTCCACGTAGCGACGCCAGAGTCCCCTTATCACCAAACACCACTTCTTCCAACGCGGCGTCATCCGCCACCATCGTCAATACCGCTTCACCCTGACACGCTTCCGCCACGGACCTTGCCACGTTTGCGCCATCCGCCCGCAACGACTCGGCTCGCTCCCGCGTCCGGTTGAAAACCGTCAGACGGTGCCCTGCCCGCAACAAACTCTTCGCGATCCCCGCGCCCATTCTCCCAAGCCCGATCAGTCCGACTTCCATTCCTGATTCCTCTCTTAGCGAAGAGTCTGCTGCGCCCCCTCTCGGGTTGTCCAGCTATTCTGGCACGACTGCTACCGCTTCGACTTCGATAAGGAAGCCTTCGCGGAACAGCCGCCTCACTTCGACTGCCGTGCTCGCGGGGGGATTTGCCGTGTTAATGAATTTATCCCGCACCTCGCGCACGACTGACAGCTGCGTGATGTCGATAAAATAGTAGTTCATCTTGACGACATTCTCGAACTTGGCCCCGCTGGCCTCCAGGGCCGCTTTCAGATTCTCAAAGGTCTGTTGCGTCTGGACTCGCATATCGCCTTCGCCGACAAGCTTTCCCGAACGATCCAGCGACACTTGTCCCGCGATGTAGATGATCCGCCCCGAATGCACCACCACTGCCTGCGAATAGCCTGGCGATGGCGGCAGCGCATCGGACTTTACAAAACGTACGGCATTCCTTTGTTGTTCCATTTTCTGGTTCTCCTTCAGTTGAGTTGAATTCCACGGCCCGGAAATGAACCCGGCCGCCAGTACACACACCCCGACCCACAGCGTTCTCATGGCTTCTCCTTTTTCCTTTCGAACGGCGACTTCACCGTCCGGAAAGAGCTGCTTATTTACGCGGCACGAATGCGTAGAGCACGTTTCGCGTCGCGCGCTTGAACCACAGGGAATTGTATTTCGGTCACGGATTCAACCTCGGCTCCGGACCGGGCTTCGACCCAGTAAATCTCACGCTTGGGTCCGCACAAGCGGAACTGACTGGATGTAAGCCACGCTGCGAGCGTCCGATAGGAGTCCTCCAGAGTCCGGTCACTGCCGAAATGAAACACTGAGGCGACGGTCGCAGCCGGCAGTTGAAAAGTTCTAAGAGTTCCTCGCGTGGATACCGGCTGTTTGAGGAATCGCAACACTTCGCAGTCAATCATTGGGCCTTCGTTAGCGCAGGAGTGCCACAACGCCGCCCGCTCTCCGGAAACGTGCGCAGCGCCCATGCGGCGCTCCACCTCTTCGAACATCTCTTCGGCTTCCTCATAGCGATGAATCTTCTCCCGCAGCGAGACAACCCACACTGGATGGGTCTGCCGCAACAGCACTTCAGGGGAAGCGCCGTACCGTTCGCCTTCCAAAGCGCGCAACCGCGCGTCGATTCGCGCCAGCCGCCCGGCGTCTTCCTGCATCCTTTTTCCGAGCGCCGCACGTCTTTGGCGGAAAACTTCTCGCAATTCTGCGGCAGTCAATCGCCGCCTGAGCAGTTCACGAATCTCTAACAGAGTGAGCCCCATCTCTTGAAACATGCGGATCTGATGGAGCTGCGCCAGTTGTCGCGGGTCGTAGTGGCGATAGCCGTTGTCAGGATTCACGTTTGCCGGCCGGAGCAGGCCAGCTTGGCCGTAAAAGCGCAGGGTCCGCAGGGAAACATTTCCCAGTCGCGCGAAGTCTCCGATCCTCATGGTCTCGCCTCCCTCGCTTCCTTCCTCTGATGCAGGCTACAGGTTGACGTTACGTCAAGGTCAAGAGGAAACTTTGGCTGGAATTGCAGCGGCTGGGAGGAGTGGTGCGGACCTGGAAGATGGAGAGAGGGCGCCGTTTCTGAAGCCTAAAGCACTATTCTTTTGTCTGGCCCAGGACGGCGTCGTTAGAGATGACCCACTACCGAAAGTTCATACCTATTGACATTTAACGGATACCAGTATACGCTGCGACTGTGATCCGGTCTTTTCGCTGCGCCGACACAGAGCACCTTTTCCGCCGAGACCCGGTGCGCAGGTTCAAGGCCATCGAACGCTCTGCTCTTCGCAAGTTGGATATGCTCGATGCCGCGCCCCATATTCGAACCCTTTCGGCGCTGCCCGGAAATCGGCTGGAAGCGCTGCGGGGAGACCGCAAAGGCAAGTTCAGCATTCGCGTCAACGACCAGTGGCGCATTTGCTTTGAATGGCAAGACGGGTACGCTTATGACGTCGAGATTGTGGACTACCACTAGGAGCGCTTCATGACCAAGAAAATCAAGTCGGTACATCCAGGCGAAATCCTCCGCGAAGAATTCATGACCCCGCTCAGGCTGAGCATGAACAGAATGGCGATGGATTTGCGCGTCCCCGTCACGCGGATTGCCGATATCGTCAGTCAGCGCCGTGGCATCTCTGCGGATACTGCCCTCCGCTTCGCGCGCTATTTCAAGAACAGCCCTACTTTCTGGATGAACTTGCAGACCCGCTACGACCTGGAAACCGCCGAAGATCAGATTGCCGCAAAGGTTGAGCGCGACGTGCAACCGCTGGAGACCGTTATCGCACGGCAATGAGTGACATCTGTTCAAGGTCCGGGTATTGCTCTTCTTCGTTGGGTTTTCGTTCGGTGGGTTGAATCTGCTGCAGCGTCGTCTGTGCGGGCAGTTTCCCCTTGAAATATTTCCCGTACACCTTTTCCCACGCCGGCAAGTCCGCCAGATTGTCCAGGTACACGGTCGTGAACACCACTTGATCGAACTTCATCTCCGCCTCTTCCAGATTGTCGAGTTGGTTGCGCATGGTCTGGCGAGCCTGGTTCGCAGTCGTCGTCGCGTATACCCCGCCATTCGGCCCGGGAATGAATCCGCTCTTCGCGGAACAATACAAAGTGTCGCCGGCGAAGACACAAGGACTTGCGGTCGGGCTTGGCGCCATGTTCTTGGGACGTATGGATCGCCGCTGGCTGAGATCGCGCACCGCAACGCCGGTATAAGCGATGTGCACGCCTTCCGGCAGGCTCGACACTTGTATCGTGGCGCGCCCCGGCGTGTTGCCGAATTCGAAGCGCCGCGCGTAGTGCTCGTTCATGATTCGCCCCGGCACATCGCGCGTCAAATACGGGTTCACGAACACCATATTGCTCAGCTTGAGTCCGGCGGCTTCCACCACATCCTTCATTCGGTCGAGGGCAAAATCCACCTGAGCCGCAGGATCATCGGGAACTTTTCCGCTGGCCGGGTCGCTCCCGAGCATTGTGGAAACAAATAGCCGGTCATGCGTGAGCATTCCGGGGGAATAGGCTTTGTCCGCCTTGAAGTTCGGTGGATGCACCGCCTGCTTCCCGGTTAAATCGCGAACCGCCACCGCTGTAATCTGCACCGGAGACTCGGGGACACGCGCGACGCCCAGGACCCCGCGCGCCGGAGGGTTGTTAGGAAAATATTCAGTGAAAACTTTGTTCAACTCGCCGTATTGGCTCACGTCTTCGAGATACACCTGAACGTAAACAACGTGGTCCATGCTCAAACCAAATGTCTCGACCACGCCGCGCACATTATCGAGACACTGGCGAACCTGCTGCGCAAAATTCGGGGGCGTACTCCCGTCCTTGCGGCGCGGACCCTGCCCCGAAACATACACATAGCCATCTGCATCCGCTCCGGCAGGGGGCAGCAATTGACTGGAAGCCGGCGCTTGTTGCACGGCCACGACTTGCGCCGGAGTTTGTGCCTCGGCGGAGGATGCAACCATCAGTGCCAGCGGAAGCAAAAAAATCCTCATGCGGGTGTCCCCTTGCGAGCCGCGCCTAAAAGCTCTCGCAGTTTTTGCCCCACGATTATTTCCTGCCCCGGCTGAATGGTCATGGAAACCAATTCCATATGGCTCGGCCCCCTTCTCTCCTTCCTGTTCGGCTTGGCGATTCCTTCGTGCACCGCAGGTACCAGGCTGGGGTTGTCTGCCCCCAGCACTTCAATGGCTGGATCGTTTGCTCTCAATTTCTGGACGCAATCGGCAACCGTAAAGCCCCAAGCCGCCTCGTCCCAGGAAACTTTCAGCGTGGGATAGCGATTCCCATCCTTGGGAATAACAATTTCCGTTTTCACGCCGGGCACCGTCTCCACAAGCTTCGCGATGCGCTCCACGCGCGCGTTCCACTCGCTGTACAGTTTCTTCTCATCGATTTTCAGCCATGTTTCCAACGCCGTGATGCACCCGATCGTCTCTTCCTTTCCGACCTTCATCGCCCGGCACACCGATCCCTCCCGCGGGCTGTAGTTAAGAAGCGCCGCCTGAATCAAATCCTGCCGCCCCAGCAGCAGCCCGCTGCACTGCGGTCCTTGCAGGCCTTTGCCACCGGAAAACGTGTACATGTCGATTTTCATCCGGGCGTATAGCTTGGCGTTGTCGACCGGCGGAATCCCCGCGGCATCGTCCAGCAGCATCGGCACGCCGTGGTCCTTCGCGACGGCCAATTCACGCGCGAGCTGCTCCCCGAGGTTCGTTGTATAAATCATCGCCGTGTTGCTGTTGATGGCGTTGGCAATTTCTTCCGCGGATTCCACCAGAACCAGCTTGCCACCCGTCAATCGAATGGCGTTGTCAAACGCGCTTCGCCCGCCGACCATAATCACTTCGTGTTTCAATCCGGTCGTGTCCGGGAGCTGCCACACATTCTTCGGATCGCTGCCCGCAATGCACGCCGCCGTCGCCGCAGCCATCGCGCCCGCGGCTCCGGAGGTGACCATGCCGAATTCCGCGCCCGTTAACTCCGCCAGCTTGCGCCCGGCTGCTTGTTGCAGCTCGAACATGTTTACAAAATACTGCGCCGCTTCCGCCTGCGCCTCGCGCACTTCCGGAAATTCCAGCGATCCGCTCAGGTACGTCCAGGTTCCCCGGCAATTGATGATCGTCTTCACTCCCAGGCGCGTAAACACGTTCTCCTTCAGATCGATCCCTATCGCGCTCGCGGATTTTACGTAAAGGTCGCGAGCCGCGATTTGCGTCAATAGCGGTGAAGCCGCCAGCAACTTCATGAACCCGCGCCGGCTAGAGTTCTGTGTAAAAGGCATGTGCCATTCCTCCTCAAAGCTTTCGATACATTGTCCTGTATCATAAAACAGGCCCGGCGCGAAAGAAAAACGTTCGTTTAATTACGTTTTATTTCGATTTTGGCTTAGCATAGCGGAGCACGAGCTGCCGGCCGCGCGGTAGGGTGGCAATCCGGCGCTCCTGCACTAAGCCTGTTTCGAGGAGAAGACGCCATTTCATCGCAAACTTGGAAGTCCCGCTGGACACGCGCTTTCACTCTTACTCTAATTCTCTTGGCCACCAACGTGGCCGCTGCCTCCGCCCAATCAGGCGTTCAGAAACCTGCCCCAGCAGGCGTCTCCTGCCAAATTGTCGCCGTTGACTACAAAGGCTGGCACGCCCAGCAACTCTCGAATGCCTGGGTCACGCTGATCGTTGTGCCCCAGAATGGCGGGCGGCTCATGCAGGTGCTCTTCGGCGGCCATCCCTATCTTTTCAATAACCCTGAATACGAAGGGAAATACCTGCCTCCCAGCCAGGAGAAATGGTTCAATTACGGCGGAGACAAAGACTGGCTCCTGCCGGAAGGTGATGACGACGAGCAGCACTGGCGCGGCAATTCCGATATTCTCGATGACGGCGAATTCACTTTTCAGGCTCATTCCTCCGGACAGCGCTGCCAGATCGAACTCACCAGTCCCGCCGATCCTCACACTGGTCTCCAGTTCGTGCGCACCATTACCCTCGAAGGAGATTCCCCGCGCATTCAATTCCACCTGCTGGTGAAAAATATCACCGGGCACTCGATTGAATGGTCCGTGCAGTCGGTCTCGCAGTACGACACCGCTGACCCGAATCAACGCTCGCAGCAAAACCGCGATTTCTGGGTTTTTACGCCGGCCAATCCGTCCAGTAGCTACCTCAATCGCTACCACGTAAGAACCGGCCCCGGGGAAGGCCTTACGGCCTCGGTGCGGGAAGACGGGCTTTTTGCTTTGCGCTACGCCTACCTGGGCAGGGAGTTGTGGCTTGATTCGCGGGACGGCTGGCTGGCGGTTGTGGATGCCACCAGCCGCTATGCGATGGTGGAGCGCTTCCGCTACGACGAAGCGAAACCCTATCCCGGAAAAGCTTCCGTCATTTTTTACACCAGTGGTGTCGAGTTGCGCTTGGACGACGATGGTATGCCTTCGCTACCCTCGGGGGAGAAGAGAAAATCGCCTTTCTATCTGGAAGCCGAACTCAATTCGCCTCTGGTCCGGCTGCGTCCAGGTGAGAACTTTAGCTTCGATACCGAATGGTTTCCGGCACGCGCCGGCAGCGAATTCCATGGTGTCACGGAGGCCGGTGTCGTCGTGAATCCATTTCGGGCGCAGGCTCTTGAAAACGGCAAGCTGCGCCTTTCCGGGTCTTTTGGTATTTTCTTTTCAGGACGACTAATCGCGCACCTTTACGATCGACGCGGCGAGGAAATCGGCGCTGTGCCAGTTTCAGACGTCGAGCCCGTAGATCTGGCATCTTTGTCGGCAGAAATTTCCCCCACAGGAAAACCCGCGCGGGTCTCGCTTCACCTTGAGGATAAAACTGGATTGGACCGCGGCGCCCTGGGAGAAGTTGCTATCGAAGCAATCTCCGGAAGGCCCTAAGAACGGTGCCCTAAGTCCTTCGCAGATGGCCTGCCATCCAAAGCTTCAGCGTAGGATGGCGGAGAGGGGGGATACTCACCTAGCCGCTTTTGCCATCCTACCATGTTTTCAGCAACATGCATTAAGACCTTATGAATATTGGCGATTTCTACGATCTCTCCTACTGCAACTGTTTCAACTCTTCCGCATAAATAGTGCCAATTTCGGCCCGAAACAGACACCAAAGAGACCGAACCTAACGCCGGGAACAATCAAGCGGACTTGAACGAAGCCGCCCGGCGGCGGCCGCTTCGCGGAACTTCAACGAAGTGTCGAGCGAGTGCGTCCAGCTAGCGGAATAAATTCCGGTACGCCAGCATCCAAGCACAATCCCGAGAGGCGTCGCGAACGATTACCCCGGAAGGTTTCGCCAATTTTCAAGAAAATCGCGCACTATGCGCGCCACCCGCCAGCCGATCAGCGCCGTGGGTACGTTTGTGTTGCATCCGGTGATCTCTGGCATCAGAGACGTGTCGGCTACGAACAGATTCTCTAGGCCATGCACTTGCCCTCTGCCGCTACAGACGTCACCTTGGGCGCGATGTGGTCCCATTCGGCATGTTCCCGCTGGATGCCAATAGTGCAGATGGGAATGTTGTATCCAGTTGCGGACCTCTTTATCGCTTATGACTTTGGCGCCGGGTTCCTTTTCTGCTACCAAGAACTCTCTTAGTGGAGACGCTGCAGCAATTCCGCGCGCATGCCTAACCCCGTCAAGCATTGCCCGTACGTCGGCACCACCCTTATCAGAGAAATGATTGTGGCTGATCTTAAATTTGGCCCCTTTGGACCCGGGTGCAACCACAATTGCGCCCCTGGACTTCGGCCGAACCAAGCCAACATACAATTCCCAATACCAATCATCTGCATTCCCCAATGCATGTCCGCCGCTGGAAAAGATGTGAAGATCAAACACATTGGTCGCTGCACTGGAACGTTTCTTGATGATGATGCCTTCCTCAAAAGGAATGTTCCGCGCCTCGTAAGTCTTCATCTCCGAGATGAGATCTGGGCTGGCAGCATAGCGGAGGATGACTGTTGGGTGGTCCTGCAGGTTACCTCCGACGCCTGGACTGTCTACCAGCACTTCGATGTTCGCGAGGCTAAGATCTTTCGGGTTGCCGATACCCGACCTCTGCAAAAGGAGAGGTGTACCATAAGCGCCACAAGCAGCAACAAAGACATCCGCTTTAATTTCGAAAGGCGTACCCCAGCGCATCCCTTTCGCCGCAGTGACTTGCCTGCCGACTAACTGAAGTGAGTCAATTTCAACTCCATCGACTATGCGGAAGTTGGGTTTGAAGCGAACCGGGTCCAGAAATGCAAACGCCGCATTCCAACGAAAGCCGCCCCGTTTGTTGACGGGGCAGACGGAAACCCCCTCATCTTCATCAAGGTCGTTGATGTTGCCGGAGACAGGCAAGCCATAGTTTATTGCCGCCGACCGTACATGACGCTGAAAGGGAGTGATTTCTTCCGTGCTGTACGTACGGACATTGAGTAAACGCTCGATTTGTTCGAAGTCCGGCTCAAGACCGTCCATCGCCCACTCGCCCTGAGTGACCTTTGCCCAACGTGCATAGTCGAGTCGCGTGCCCCGCACTGCGCTGCAACCATTGTGGGAGGAACATCCGCCGATGACTTTGGCTCTTTCGAGGGGGTAGGTCCGGCTCCTGACGGTATCCTCGTTCTTCAGCCCCCAGTCATGAGTTGTCGTAGGCATGCGGCGGGTATCGAGGAATTCGGTTGGCCATCGGAAGTCTTCGAACGGTCCATAATCCGGCCCGGCCTCGAGCAGCGTCACCTCTGCGCTGGATAATCTGGCTAAGTGACCGGCGAGTGCGCAGCCGCCCGTGCCGGCGCCGATGATGACAACGCGCTGGTTACCTCCCATAGCCATCCCCGTCCACATCCATCTCTCTTGCTTGGGCAAGACTTGCTATTGACAGCGCACCAGCTGTTACAGTAGATTTGTTCGCGTAACCTGTCAATAAGCTTTTGCTGGTTGTGTGGGAATCGTCCGAATGAAATTAGTCCACCACCGCTGGATATCGCGTGACATCGTCGGAGGCAACGCCGCCCTGGATCTAGTGAACACCGTCTCAGGCTGGAATCTGGATCCCGAAGATTGGGTTCCCGACATGGCCAGCTTCCTTGTTTGGGCCCAAACGTGCCGTGTTCTCGACACACGTGAGACTCACGAGGCTGCTCGCCGCGCTGCAGCTTTGCCAGTTGCTGCCGAGCGCGTCCTCGCCTCCGTGAAAGAGCTGCGTTTTGCTTTGTGGGGGCTGATACATTCTCTCCAACATCGCAAGCCCGCCAAGCCCGCCGATCTCTCCGTGATTAACGAATGGATGCGACGCTTGGCCCTTTCTGAGCAAGTCGTCGTCAGACGCAACAAGATCGGCTTCGCAATGAACAGGGATATTTCAGTGCTGGAGTTCCCCGCCCTCCGGGTGACCGCGGCGGCTCTGTCTTTCCTGAAGGACCCTCCCCTGGCGCGAATCAAGACGTGCGCAGCCCGCGACTGCGGTTGGAAGTTTGTGGACCACTCAAAGAATGGGTCGCGGCGGTGGTGCGACATGTCCGTGTGCGGAAACTTAGCGAAGTCAAGACAGTACCGCGCGCGAAACAGTTGAAGCATCCACAGAGATGAATTCAGGGAGTACTGAAGTGTTGAGTCATGCAGGGATAGGAGCAATATCTTTGCCTAACCTCTGAAATATTTGTTTGCTGGTTGTTCGAGCGTTCCGGGTACCGGAGGAGAGTCATTATGGGCCACACAATCGCTTATGCCGGAGTTCCCACAAGTCTTGGGTCGTACAGCCCTGGACAAGAGAAGGCTCCGCAAGCCTTCCGAGACGCGGGCTTTCCGGAGATGCTTCGTAAGGAAGGCCTGACGATAGTGGATATTGGCGACCTTCCTGTGCGGCGCTGGCGTCCAGATAGAAAGAATCTGCGCGCGCAGCATTGGGAGGCAGTCGTTGCCTGCGTCCAGGAGACTGAGGCGCATCTGTCGGAATCCGTAAGTCAGGGGCACATTCCCGTGGTGATCGGGGGAAATTGCACGGTCGAGCACGGGGTGGTCGCGGCAAATCTGAGAAAGTGCCAGAGCCTGGGACTGATTTACCTGGACCTGCATGCTGACATGAATACCCCGGAATCCACGGCGGAAGGTGCGCTCGACTGGATGGGAATGGCGCACATGTTGGGCTTGGACGGCGCTATTCCCAAGCTGGCAAGCTGTGGGCCGCGCTATCCCTTGATTTCACCTGCGCAGGTTCATCTCGTTGGATTCGACCCAGACAGCGCAACAGAGTGGGAACGCACTGCCATCCGGGAACGTGGGATCGCAACGTCAAGTGTTGACGATGTCGCCCAGTCCCCAGCCAGGTGTGCAGACACGATCCTATCCAAATGGGCTGCGAAGTTTGATCGACTCCTTGTTCACTTTGATGTCGATGTAGTTGATTTTAACGATCTCCCGCTGGCGGAAAACTATTCGAAAAACAAAGGGCTGTCGTACAGCCACACGCTGGAATTGCTTGAGGTTTTTGTTAAGAGCCCGAAGTTTGCCGGGTTGACTCTAACGGAGATTAACCCGGACCACGGTCACGAAGATGGGTCCACCATTCGGAGTCTCGCTCAAGATCTGTCGCGCTTGCTCGCCCTGCTGCCAGCTGATTAGAAATGGCAGAGATGGAATTGCGTGGAAATTGGAAGCGCCAATGCCAGCGTAGGGCTGACCGGTTCGTAGCCGGTCCGCGGGGGCGCGCGGGCAGCTTTAGCCTTGGTGCAGCATAATCCACCGATAGAGGTGTGCTACTGGTTCTCACGTACTTTCGAGAAGCCTGGAAACGAATCTACCTAATCTAAGAGTTCGGTTAGCGGTCTAGCGTCGTCTGCAATTTGTGCTGTTTGCAAGGAAGAAGGAGTGTTCCGTTGCCATCTAAGGAAGAGCAGGCGGCGCAGCCACAGTTGAAGCGTAC
>JBGOTL010000010.1:0-51779 GCA_041476465.1 Candidatus Acidiferrum sp.
ATAGCTCGTCGGCAAACCCTTGAGGGTTGTGAGCAGGCCAATAAGCGCGCCGGTGATGCGGCCGGTTTTTCCACGGATCAATTCCCAGGCGTCGGGATTTTTTTTCTGCGGCATCAAGCTGCTGCCGGTGGAATATTCGTCCGCAAGAATCACGTAGGAAAACTCCTGCGACGAGAAAAACACGAAATCCTCGGCCAAGCGGGAAAGATGCGTGGCGATACCGGTGAGTGCAAAAAGATAGTCGAGCGCGAAATCCCGATCGCTGACGGCATCCAGGCTGTTCCCGGTAATGCGGGAAAAACCGAGATCGCGCGCGATGGCTTCGCGATCAATGGCAAACGAATTTCCCGCGAGCGCGCCGGAGCCCATGGGACACGCATCCGCGCTCGCCGAAGCGTGTTGCAAGCGAGTCATGTCGCGCGCGAAGGCTTCCGCATGCGCCAGCAGAAAATGCGAAAGCAGGATCGGCTGCGCATGCTGCATGTGCGTCATGCCCGCCATCGCTACATTGCGATTGGCTTTCGCCTGCAGCAGGAACGCATTCAGAATGGCTTCCAGGGCATTCTGAATTTGTGCCGCTGCATCGATGACAAAGAGGCGAAAATCGGTAGCCACCAGTTCGTTTCTGCTGCGGCCGGTGTGCAATTTCCAGCCAAGCGCGCCCAACTCCTCGACCAACGCCTTTTCGACGAAGTGGTGGACGTCTTCGGCATCCGCGCCAAATGTTTCCAGCCATGCGGCATCCGTTTTGGCGCGCTTGGCAATCTTGTCGAGCGCAGCCAGTGTTTGCTTCACTTCCGTTGCGGTGAAAATGCCGACGGGTTCCAGAGCCTTGGTCCACGCCCGATCGACGGCAATTTCGTAAGGCAACAGCCGCCGGTCAAACGCAAACGACCGCTGGAACGCGTCGAAACGCGCGTCGGGCGCTTTATCGAAGCGCCCGCCCCACAACCGGTCGTCTTTTCTCTCGGTCATGATCTCACTCTAGCTGCCTTCGGCTTTGGCCTTGGGACGCACGGTCACCGGAAGCGCGAAAAGATTGATGAAGCCCTCGGCGTCCTTCGGATTGTAGCGGCCCATGGTGAAGCTGGCGAGGTCCGCGCTATACAGCGAATACGGCGAAACGCGCTTGGTGATATTGAGCGTGCCCTTCCACAATCTGAGGCCGACGCTGCCGGTGACGCGTTGCTGCGAGACGTTGAAGAAACCATCGAGCGCTTCGCGCAGCGGCGCGAACCACAGACCGTAATAAACCAGCTCGGCGTAGCGCAGCGAAAGCGCTTGCTGAAAATGCGCCGTCTCCCGGTCAATGGTGAGCCGCTCCAGTTCGCGATGCGCGGTGACCAGCAGCGTGCCGCCGGGAGTTTCATACGCGCCACGCGACTTCATGCCGACGAGGCGGTTCTCCACCAGGTCCACGCGGCCGATGCCGTGCTTCGCGGCAATGTCGTTCAATGTATTCAGCAGGTCCACCGGCCCGAGCTTCGCGCCGTTTACGGAAACGGGGCTCCCCGATGCAAATCCGATCTCAACTTCCTCGGCTTTGTCCGGCGCTTTTTCCGCGGAGACGATCCATTGCCACATGGCTTCGTTCGGCGCGTTCGCGGGATCTTCCAGCTCGCCGCCTTCGTGGCTGAGGTGCCAGATGTTGCGGTCGCGGCTGTAAATATTTTTCTTTGATTGCTCCACTGGAACATTGTGCTTTTGCGCGTAAGCGATTGCGTCTTCGCGCGAATCGATGTCCCACTCGCGCCACGGCGCAATAATCTGTACGTTTGGCGCGATCGCTTTATAAGCCAGCTCGAAGCGCACCTGATCGTTGCCTTTCCCGGTGCAGCCGTGGGAGAGACCGTCCGCGCCGAGCTGCAACGCGATTTCCGCCTGGCGCTTGGCAATCACCGGGCGAGCCATGGACGTGCCCAGCAAATAGTTGTGCTCGTAGACGGCGCCGGCACGCAGCGTCGGCCAGATATAATCGCGCACAAATTCTTCGCGCAAATCTTCGACGAGCGCTGTGGATGCCCCGGTCGCGAGCGCTTTTTTGCGAGCGGCCTCCAGATCTTCCTGCTGGCCGACGTCCCCGATCACGGCGATAACTTCACAGCCGTAATTTTCCTTCAGCCAGGGAATAATGATGGAAGTGTCCAGCCCTCCGGAATACGCGAGCACGACTTTCTTCGGTTTGTTCACTGCCTTATTCACAATCCTTCTCTCCTATTCCCAGGCACACGACATCAAGCAAAGCAAGAACGGCCACGGCACTTTCCGCGTAATACCTTACCAGGCGAGTGGCCGTGCAATGGTTCCTACGAATCAAATAAAAAGCGCGTGCAGGATGGCCTTCTGCACGTACATGCGGTTCTCGGATTGATCCAGCACAACCGACGATGGGCCATCGAGAATTTCAGCGGTAACTTCCGCGCCGCGGTGCGCCGGAAGACAATGCAGGAAGACGGCATCCGGCGCAGCGTGCTCCATCAATTCGCGATTCACCTGGAACGGCCTGAACACGGCGCTGCGAACTTTTTCTTCGGCTTCAAAGCCCATGCTGGTCCACGAATCCGTGTAGACACCCTGCGCGCCGCTGACCGCTTCGCGCGCGCCGGAAAAGAGTTCGATCTTCGCGCGCGTTTCCCTGGCCACGCGCCTGGCATCGGCAAGAACATCCGCAGCGGGCGCATAATCCGGCGGTGTGGCAATGCGCAGATGGACGCCGAGCCTTGCGGCAAGAAAAATCAGCGAATGGCATACATTGTTTCCGTCGCCAACGTAGGCCAGCTTAAAGCCGCGCAGGGAACCGAATTTCTCTTCCAAGGTAAAATAATCCGCCAGCGCCTGGCACGGATGAAAACGATCCGAGAGCGCATTGATGACGGGAATTTCGGCGCTGGCGGCCATTTCTTCCAATACTTTCTGGTCGTAAACGCGCGCGACGATGCCGTGGACCCAGCGCTCCAGGTTGCGCGCCACATCCGCGATGGATTCGCGTTCCCCGAGCCGCGCCTGGGTGTGGTCGAGAAACACCACGGAGCCGCCCATGCTTTGGATGCCAACCTCGAACGTGACGCGTGTGCGCAGCGAGGGCTTTTCAAAAATCAGCGCAATAAATTTTCCGCGCAACACAGAAGCGTAGCGCGCGGGACGCGCCTTGATGTCCGCGGTGCCTTGGAGCAATTCGCGGGTGTCCGCGGGACTCCATTCCGCCCCGGTGAGCAGATCTTTGGAGATCAATATGGGCGCTGCAATGGTTGCTGCCGTCATTTTCACCTCGCCGCCGCATTCGCCAAGCGTGACGCAGATTCGGCTGGACCGGATTGCACCGCGATGGCGGGCCGTGGAGTTGTAACAAACACTGTTTCAAGTAAACGGAGAAATTCGCGGACCTGCGTGCGCGTGACAATAAAAGGCGGCAGCAGGCGCAGTGTAAAATCGTGGGTGCAGTTTATCAGCAAGCCACGCTGCATGGCTTCAACGACAAACGGCGAGCCTTCGACGGACAACTCCACGCCGAGCATCAGCCCTTCCCCGCGAATTTCCTTGATGAACTCGAACTTCCTCGCCAACGCCGCAAGCCCAGCGCGCAGCTCCGCGCCGCGCTCACGGATACTCTTGAGCAGTTTTTCGGTTTCGATGATCTTCAGAAACTCCAACGCCGTGGCGCAGGCCAGCGGGCCGCCGCCAAACGTCGTGCCATGCATGCCCGGTGAAACGCGATCCGCCACTGCCTGGGTGGTAAGAATCGCGCCGAGCGGCAAACCTGCGGCCAGCGGCTTGGCCACCAGCACCATGTCCGGCTTAGAAGCGAATTTTTGATAAGCAAAGTAGCGGCCGGTTCGGCCGAGACCACACTGAATCTCGTCGGCAATGAGCAACGCACCATGGCGGGTGGCCAGCGCTCGCGCGCGTTCCCAGAACGCTTCGCTGACCGGATAGACGCCGCCTTCACCCTGAATTGTTTCAAGGAGAATGGCGCAGACGGTATCGTCACATTTCGCCTCGAGGCCGGCGACGTCATTGAAGCGCACGAATTCCACGCCGGGTACGACCGGAGCGAAAGGCAGGCGGTACTTTTCCGGCGCGGTAACACTGATCGCGCCGAAGGTGCGCCCGTGAAAGGAATTTTCCATGGCGAGGATACGGTGTTTGGGCTGCGCAACCAATGGATTCGCTTCCTGGCCACGCGCGCAGAGCCGCGCCAGCTTCAACGCCCCGTCGATCGCTTCCGTGCCGCTGTTGGCGAAAAACACGCGGTCCAGCCCGGACCATTCGGCAAGTTTCCGCGCCAGCGGCCCCTGATACGCATGGTGAAAAAGATTTGAAAGATGGATGGCGCGTCCCGCTTCGCGGCGGATCACCCGTACAATTCGCGGGTGCGCATGGCCTAAAGCGTTGACGGCAATACCGCCCAGAAAATCGAGGTATTTCTTCCCCGAGGAATCGTGGACATAGCAGCCGCGGCCGTGGGTGAAAACCACGGGCTGCCGGTTGTAGGTGGGCAGGAGAAATTGCTCCGCATCGCGCACCGCGGCCTGAAAGTTCGCGGCCAACGGCTTTACCGCGCGCGTCCGCGATCTTTTCGTTTTGGATGGCGCAGCCATTATGCGGATACCACCGCGGCGTGATCGGCGGAGAGCGGCTCCCGCAGCACGCGGGTGCCTGGAATGGCCTCGAGGATTTCTTGCTGCAAGGATTCCGCCGGTTGAGCTGCGCGCAACAGTGCATCCGCGGAAGTTCCGCCAACGATGCGGACTTCGGGCACGCCACCTTCCAGAGCGCGCTTGGCCGCTTCCAGTTTCAGCACCATCCCGCCGGAGACCACCCGGCTTTGCACCAGGAGTTCAATTTCTTCGCAGGTGATGACGGCCAGAACTTTTTCACCGCTTAGCACCCCGGCCACATCGGTGAGATAAATCAAGCGGTCCGCACCGAGATATTCCGCGCAGGCCGCCGCCATGTGATCGGCGTTGATATTGTAAAGTTCCGCGCCGGGACCCAGCCCCAGGCACGGCGCGACGGGCAGCAATTTTTCGCGCCACAAGGACTCGATCACCTTGGTGTTCAAGCCGGTCAGGTAGCCGACAAATCCAAGCCCACCCTCGACTTCGTTGTGCACCAGAGGCTCCGCGCGAAAGCATCCTGCATCCGCCGCGGAGATACCGACGGCCGGCTGACCTGCCGCGGAAATGGCCGCAGCCAGGCGCTTGTTGAGGAGGCCCGCGAAAACCATGACAGCGGCATCGCGAGTTTCGCGATCGGTCACGCGGAGTCCATTTACAAACTTGCTTTCAATTCCCAGGCGCTTCAGGGTGGCGGTAAACAAGCGGCCGCCGCCATGCACGACCAGAAGCTCGTGGCCTTCCCTCGCGAGCGCGGCCACTTGTCCCGCTAGGTCGCGCACGGCAATTTCGTCTTCGAGCAAAGCTCCCGCAAATTTAATTACGATTCTCATTGGAGTCCGGCCTGCTCCTTAATCCCCAGCATGTGATTGAAATTCTGCACCGCCTGCCCCGCCGCTCCCTTGCCGAGATTGTCGAGGCAGGAAATGATCACCAGGCGCTTGCCTGATTTGTCCAGAGCAAAGCCGATATCGCAAAAATTCGTGTGCGCCACATGCTGCAGCTCCGGCAAGGTTCCCGCCGGCCAAATGCGCACCATGGGGCGCCCGGCATAAAATTTCCGATAGAGCGCTTCGATGGCCTCCGCCGTTTGTGGCGCAACCAGCGACACATACAGGGTCGAGAGGATGCCGCGTGCCAGGGGCAAGAGATGCGTCGAGAAAACCACCTGCGATTCGGTTAATCCCGTGTGATCGAGAATCTCCGGCGTATGCCGGTGAGAGAACAGGTTGTAGGCGCGAAAGTTCTCGTCCACTTCCACGAACTGCAGGTCGCGGCGTGGATCTTTACCCGCGCCAGTCGCGCCGGACTTGCAATCGCAGATCACTCCGCAGTCCGCCGAAATCCAGCCAGCCTCGGTGAGCGGCCGCAAGCCAAGAATCACGCTGGTCGCATAACACCCGGGATTCGCGACAAGTCGCGCACCTGCCAGCGCATCCGCATACAACTCCGGCAAACCGTAGACGGCTTCACCGAGCCGGTTGGCATGCGGCGCGGATAATTTGTACCATGAGGAAAATGTCGCTGCCTCACGAAAACGGAACGCGCCGCTCAAGTCCACCACGCGCAAGCCGCCATCGAGAAGCTTCGGCGCAATCTCCGCGGACACCTCAGGGGGGGTAGCTAGAAACGCGGTTCCCGCCGTGCTCTGGGTGATGGCGTCCAAAGAGAGCTGGCGAACCGGCGCTTCTCCCCAGCCACGCAATTGCGGAAATAATTGCGAGAGGCACTTCACACCGTTTGCTTCGCGCACATAGAAGACGGGCGCGTGCGCCTCTGGATGGCGCAGCAAAATGCGCGCCAGCTCATATCCGGTGTAGCCGGTTGCCCCAACGACCGCGATTTGGCGGGGATCTCTCATCTCACCAGGGCTTCGATCTTTTTTTGCAGGGATTCCCGCGTCTTGCGGTTCGGCGTAATGATCAGGACGGTGTCATCGCCGGCGATGGTGCCGGCGATCTCCGGGAACTTTGCGCCGTCGACGGCCGCGGCCAGGGGCTGCGCGCCGCTTGGTGGAGTCTTCAAGACCAGCATATTTTCAGCGGGGCGAATATCGCGGAGAAATTCGCTGAGCGCGCGCGTCAAGGGCGGCAAGGCCGGCGATTCCTCGGGAAGCGCGCCCGCGGACTTGTAGCCTTCCGGGGTCTTGACCAGCTTCAACTCCTGCAGATCGCGGGAGAGGGTAGCTTGCGTGACGCGCAACTTCTGCTGCGCCAAGCGGTGTCGCAACTGCTCCTGATTGGAGATGTGGTCACCACCCACCAAGCGGAGGATTTGCCCGTGTCGAAATGTTTTTCCAGAACTCATATTGTATAATACATACAGAACACTGCATATTTATACACGACTCAGAACTAGCTTGTCAAACGATTTGTTGAAATATTCCGCGAAAAGTTTTCCGGAGGGAGGCTGGGCTGGAAACCAGGTCCGCTCCGCCGGAAAACCCGGCGCTATTCACTTTGCGTCACGGGAATTGTACGGACTGGATTTTCCCGCTCAGGAGTGCTACTTATCTGCCAGCGCTTTTTTGCAAATTATGGCGACGAACTGCCACATTGCGGGTTGCAAGAACGACGTGCCGCCGGCACTGGGCGATAGCAAGCTGTGCGTTCTGCACTTCACACTCTCGCTGGAAGCGGGCTGCGCCGATATGCGCCGGGAGACAGCGCTCGGCAACACGCCCCCCGAACGCCAGCGGGAAATCATGACTTTTATCACGGAACACGGGGAGCGGCTCGCGCGCGTGGCCACCAGCGGCTTGCACCTCACCGACGACCTCAAAGCGCGCATTCTGAGCACATTTCTGACGCTGATGAACTTGCGCGAAAACCTCGATCGCGCTTCCATGCGCACGCCTCCAGGCCGCAGCAGCAACTTCCGGTGAACTATTTCCATGTCGCATGGCTCGTCCGAGCAAGACTCGGATTTTACGGAAGGGGAGGACTACGCGCCGATGTAGCGCGCGTACAGGGATCGCGCGACCGAAGGGTCCTTGGTGCCTTTCAAAATGGCCCGGCCATCGGCGAAGACCGTCATTTCATAGGGCGGCACGCGAAATCGCAACAGAAAGTCGTTGTGAACGACCTCGGCCACTGCGGGAGCGAGCCGCGCGCGCAAGGCATCCAGATCAAGGGAGCGGTTGCGCTCATGAATCTGCACGGAATCCCGCCCGCACAGGGTGATGTGCGGCTGAGCCTCTCCGGAAAGATAGGAAAATTCGCGGCGCACGCAGGATCGGCACTCCGGGTTGCGGGCTACACGCACAGACTGAAAATGCCCGCTCCATACGTCACAGGAAATCAGCCGTCCGTGGAGCGCCTCGGCGCGGCCCGCCATCAGTTTCATGGCTTCCGCTACCTGCAGCGAAGCGATCAAATTGACGATGGGTCCGAGGACGCCGATGGTGTCGCAGGTTTCTTCCAGACCCAGCCCGCCGCCCGATTCCAAAAGACAAGCCAGGCAGGGTGTCGCACCCGGCCGAATGGTCATGGTGAGACCATAGCTGGCCACCGCCGCGGCGTAGATCCACGGGCGGCCCGCTTGCACCGCGGCGTCGTTCAAGAGAAACCGCGTTTCGAAATTGTCGGTGCCATCCAGAATCACGTCGAAGCCGTCCAGCAATTCCTTGACGTTGCGCGGATTCACGTCGGCGACCAGGCCTTCGACTGCGACGCTGGCATTGATGGAGCGCAGTTTGCGCTCAGCCGCAACGGCCTTGGGAAGAGCATCGCGAGCATCCGCTTCGTCAAAGAGCGTCTGGCGCTGTAAATTCGAGGGCTCGACGAAATCGCGGTCCACGACGCGGACGCGCCCAATGCCCGCGCGCACCAGCAGATTGGCTGCGGCCGCACCGATGGCGCCGCACCCCACCACCACTGCGCTGGAAGCGAGCAGGCGCGATTGCCCTTGTTCGCCGATGCCAGCGAAAAGCATCTGGCGCGAGTATTTTTCCTGGAGAGAATTGTTCACGCGCGGTATGCTCCCAGCCGGCCGCACCGCGGCCTCAGCAGCCCTTCATCATATCGTCAAAGACGGCTGAGCAGGCAACGCCCCTGTGCTACGCTTCGTCTGAGCATAAGAACGCATGAAATTGCGCAGGGCCAATGGACTTTGGAGTTTTCTCCTGGTGGCACTGCTCTCCGGAGCAGTGATGGCGCAGGCACAGCCTTTGCAGGAGGCGCTACCCCCGCCTGCAACGGACGCAAGTGCCGACCGCGCCGCGGTCAAACAAGAACCGGATGGTGCAGCGGAGACGCCGCTGATCGTCGAGGCCGTGCGCATCGTGACCGAAAGCGGTCAAGTGCTTTCCGAAACTCCTGCCGGTCTCCCGATCGAGATTGGAAAACCACTGGAGCGCCGCAAGGTCGCTGAGAGCCTCCGGGCGCTGTACCGCTCCGGCGATTTTGCGGACATACGCGCAGTGGCGACGCCCGTGGAGGGCGGCGTGCGCCTCGATTTCATGGCCCGTGAAAATTTTTTCTTTAATCAAGTTGTGATCCAAGGCTTGAGCGCTCCCCCCAGCGACGCAACCGCTGCCGCGGCCATGCAGCTTTCCCTGGGCCAGAGCTACCGCCGGCCGGATGTGGACGAAGCGCTGGCCCGGCTGCGCGATACGCTGCGGGAAGAAGGCTTGTATAGGGCCGAAGCCTCGGCAGAAACCGTGCCGCACCCGGACACGCATCAAATGGATGTGATCGTCCACGTAAAGCCGGGCCCGCGAGCGAGCGCGGGCCGCATCGAACTGAAAAATGGCACGGAATATCGCGACGCCGAGCTTCTCTCCCTGTTTCATCTGAAAACGGGACGCGAGATCACTTCGGCTCGCCTACTGCATGGAACGGACAAAATTCGCAAATTTCTTGGGAAAAGAGGCCACCTGAACGCGCGCGCCGTTGTGCACCGCGGCGAGTACGACCCGGGGCGGAATGATGTTGCGCTTGCACTGGATGTCAGCGAAGGCCCGCGCCTGCACGTAGGGGTCGCCGGAGCAAAATTTTCCAGCGGAGATCTGAAAAAGCTTATACCCGTTTATCAGGAAGGCGCGGTAGATGCGGACTTGCTGGAAGAGGGCAAGCGCAACCTGCGCGAGCGGCTGGAGCGCGAAGGTTATTTCGATGCCACCGTCGAGTACACCACGGACACCCGGCAAGGGAAGGCCGGGGCGCATGGCGGGCAAGGCACGGAAGAGATCATCACCTATCGGATCAACCGAGGCGAGCGCCATAAACTCCTGGGGATCGCCATCGACGGAAATCAATATTTCAGCAGCGAGTTGTTGAGGAGCCGCTTGCAGATTTTTGCGGGTGAGTTTGCGTCGCGCGGCCGCTTCAGCCGCCGCCTCCTGGAAAGCGACGCGCAGTCCATGCGTAATCTTTATTTCGCCAACGGCTTTCTGGATGCCAAGGTCGCGGGGCAAGCCCACGACGATTATCATGGAAAGAAGGGTGACGTTTTCATTCAGTTCAAGGTGGAAGAAGGCAAGCAGACGCTGGTGTCGTCTCTCACGATCGAGGGCGCCCAAGCCATTACCCAGGACGAATTGCTCGGCGTCGCCGGCTCGCTTCCCGGCCAGCCCTATTCTGAAATCAACGTCGCCACGGACCGCGATAATATCCTGGCTCTCTATTTCAATAAAGGTTTTCCCGGCGCGCATTTTTCCGCCACTTCGGAGCGCGCTCCCCTTGGAAGAGCCGCCGAAAAACCCGGCGATGCAAACCCGGCAGCCCCAACAAACGGGAATGCCGGGATAAACGAAAAAGAAGCGAAGCCACAAATCCAGCGCGCGGAACCCGTGCGTCTTGTCTACCACATCGAAGAAGGTCCACAGACACGTGTCCGGCGGGTGCTGCTGACGGGATACCATCACACGCGGCCCGGCGAGATTCTCCAACAGGTTCGCGTGAAGCCGGACGCACCGCTGCGCGAAGGCGATGTCGTCGAGTCCCAGCAGCGCCTCTACAATCTCGGCATCTTCAATCGCGTGACCATCGAGGCGCAGAACCCCGCAGGCAGCAATCCCGATAAAGACGTTGTCGTCCTGGTCGAAGAAACCAAGCGCTACACCATCGCCTATGGCGGCGGATTCGAGGTGCAGCGCCTGGCCAGCACCACGGATCCCACCGGAGGACAGTTTCAGGCCGCACCCCGGGGCATTTTCGAAGTCTCCAAACTGAATTTGACGGGGCGCGCCGACACCCTCTCCTTGAAACTTCGCGGAAGCACTTTGCAGGGCCGCGCGTTACTCGCTTATTCCGCGCCGAATACCTTTGCGAATCCTCGCTACAGCCTGCAAGCCACGGCCTACCTGGAGAAGACGCGCGACATTAATACATTTACAGAGACGCGCTACGAAGGGTCTTTGCAGCTGACGCACCAGACCTTGCCGTTCACTTCGTTCCTGTATCGCTACGCCTTCCGCAAGGTCCTGGTCAACAATCTAAACATTCCGGCGGAGGAAATCCCTCTTTTCAATCAGCCGACGCTCGTTTCGCAATTTGGCGTGACGTGGTTCCGCGATTCTCGCAATAACCCCGCCGATGCCTCGAAAGGCACATTCAACAGCGCGGACCTCAGCGTCGCAGACACCCGCATCGGCTCCAGCGCGAGCTTCGTGCGATTCTTCCTCCAGAACTCCACCTACCATCCGATCAAACGAAATATCAGTTTTGCGCGCTCCATCCGGCTGGGCATGCTGGTCCCGTATCGCGACACCGCATCGCTCAGTTTTCCACCGCCGAATACGTTGCCGTTTCCGGCATTGATTCCGCTGCCTGAGCGTTTTTTCGCCGGTGGCGGCACCTCACTTCGCGGGTTTGCGCTCAATCAAGCGGGCCCGCGCGATGCCACCACAGGATTTCCGGTCGGCGGGCAGGCTTTGCTGGTTCTTAACCAGGAACTTCGTTTCCCCATGCGCCTGCCGTTCATCGGCACGCGTCTGGGTGGCGCACTTTTCTATGACGGCGGCAATGTCTTCAGCCGCTTGAGCCGGATCACTCTTCGCACTTCACCGCCGGCGCCGGTCTTCACCCTCGCTTTTCCAAATCAACAACCGGGGCCATTAAATCCGACGCAATGCAAATACAATTGCACCAATGAACTGAACTATTTTTCTCACACGGTAGGCTTCGGAATCCGGTACGCCACGCCGGTTGGTCCGATTCGTATTGATCTCAGCTATCAGGTCAATCGCCCGTTCTTTGTCATTCCCTGCAAGAATGGAGCGGTACTCTGCCAGCAGGGAACGCAACTCCCGCGGCTGCAAATTTTCTTCAATCTGGGGTCTTCCTTCTGATGCGCCGGACATGGCAATTCGTTCCCACGCTGCTGTTGGGGTTGCTGTCCGCTTGGCCACTGTTAGCGCAGCAAATGGTGGACCGCATCGCGGCGCGCGTCGAGAATGACATTATTCTCCTCAGCGATGTTCGCGAACTCAGCCGCTACCAGCAGTTTGTTGACGGCGCGTCCGAAAGCGATGAACGGATCCTGGACCGTTTGATTGATCAGTGGATCGTGCGCAACGAAGCGGCAGCTTCGCGCTTTCCACACCCTTCGGAAGCCGATGTCACGCGAAGCATGGAGCGCTTGAAGAAATCGTTTTCGACGCCGGAAGAATTCGAGAGCCGGAAAAAGCGGAATGGCGTGAGCGAAGAGGATGTGCGCCGCATGGTGGAATCGCAGCTGTACCTCAGCAACTATCTCGATTCCAGGTTTCGCTCGTCCATTCAGGTTGATTCAAAAGCCGTCGAGGAGTTCTATCAGAGCAAGGTGGTGCAGAGGGCGCAAGTGCGCGGGCAGGCTCCTCCGTCCCTGGATGCGGCACATGACTACATTCAGGAATTTCTGGTGCAACAGGCCATCAACGAGCACGCCGATCAGTGGCTCAAGGAAAGCCACGCGCGTCTGCGCGTCGAACGGCTTTTGAACGCAGGTTCGCCATGACGCGCGAAACACGACGGAAAAAATGGCGCTGGCTGCGCCATGTCGCCTGGGTCTTGGGTGCGAAGGTTTTTCTAGTCACCGCGGGCCTCATTATTTTCTTCGGGAGCGGCCTGGGCAATCCGGTACTGCGCCACCTATTGATCCGGCGCATGGATGTGCTGACGGGCGGCCACACGGAGGTTCGCACGGTCTCCGTAGGCTGGTTTTCTCTGCACGCTACTCTGAAGGGTGTGGTGATCCATGGCCGCGAACCACAAGGCACCCCACCGCTTTTTAGCGCTGAGGAAATTCAAGTGGGACTCCGCGTGGATTCGTTCTGGGGCCGTAAAATTTCTCTCAACGACCTGCTTGTCAAGCAGCCTCATGTGCACATCCGTGTCGAAAAAGACGGCTCGAACAATCTCCCCACGCCGCGGCGCGATCTCTCCAGCAACAAACCGTTGCGCGAAAAACTGTTTGATCTGCACGTACGAACGGTGCGCATCGAAGATGGCTGGGTTCTCTATAACGACGTCCAAAAACCGCTGGCTTATGAGGGCGGCGACCTGCGCTTGGCACTCGACTTCGGAGGCACGCCAGAGCATCCGCTTTATCTCGGGGAATTCGACTGGCAATCCATTCACTTCGCGGGTGGACGCAACCTGCCCATGCCCGCGAATCTTTCCACGAAATTCACTTTCTGGCGGGAAGGATTCACCCTGGAACAAGGAGTCCTTACCGCGGGCCGTTCGCACCTGGATGCCCAGGCGGAGATGGCGGGATTCACCGATCCCAAATGGACTTTCCGCTACCGCGCTTGGCTCGATTTGCTGGATCTGCGCGAGGCGCTGCGCACGCCGGAAGTTCCCCTGGGCCGTGTTGACCTGCGGGGAGAAGGAGCCTTCGCCGGTGGGAAGCTACAAGGCACGGGGAGTTACGCCGGGCAGGGAATCACGCTGGGTTTTGACGACTTTCACGCCGCGAATCTCGTCAGCCGTTCGAGCTATCGAATCGATAATCGTGGCATCGAGTTTCCTGATTTCGCGGCGGTAGCGCTCGGCGGCAGCGTAAAGGGCCGCGTCACCATGCGCTTTGACGGCCTGCTTTTCCGCGCGGATACGCACATTCAGGATGTCCGCCTTGCTACCTTGCTTCCCGACATCGATCACCATGGTTTCCCCATCGATGCACTCCACTGGGACGCGCTTATTTCCGGCGACACCGTGGAAACCTGGGTCGGCGCGTTCCTGCATTTTGAAATCAGCGGCAGCATGCACTGGGAAGAGCCGGAGAATCCCGCAGCACACCATATACCCGTCAATGCCGATTGGAAACTCCGTTACCGCTACGATCAGGGCACACTGTCGCTGGCTGCCGGCGATTTCGAGACGCCCTCCAGCCGCGGCTCCATTACCGGGCTGCTCGCCCCGAAAAATTCCACGCTCGATATTCGCTTTGAAACCGGGGCTCTGGAGGCCTACGACGACTTTATCCACGCCGTTGCCGGCGACCCACCCGGCTCACCCGAAGTCACAGCCCAAATTACCGGCACGGTGCGCTGGGATGGCAAGATCACCGGCCCTTCCAGCGGACCAACTTTCCTGGGGCATCTCCGCGGCGAAGACGTTCGTTATGACCGTGTCGCGTTTGATGCCGTAGAGGGAGACCTCACGTACTCGCCAAAGGAGTTCACGCTCACACATGCTCACGCCCGGCGTGGCGCTATGGATTCGCAAATAGATGGCACGCTCGTTCTGACGGACTGGACTTTTCTCCCGGAAAATAACTGGACGGCAGAGCTCAATTTCGAAAAGGCCCCCGTGGAAAGCATGCAACAACTCGCCGGCTGGTCGTATCCTGTGCGAGGTCTTCTCACCGGCCAGTTCCACGGCCGCGGCACGCGTGCAGAACCCGCCGTTGGCGGCCTCTTCGATCTTGCCGACGGCAACGTCTATGGAGTCTCGTTCAATCGCCTGCGCGGGCAACTCAACTTGCTACCCGACGAAGTGCGGATCGCCAGCGCGGAGTTGCGCATTTTCGCGCCGGGAACCGAAAACGGGCGCGGCGCGGGCATCGTTACCGGATCCGCGGGTTACCGTTTTGCGGACCACAGCATCTCCGCGGATTTGGTGGGGGCGTCACTCCCGCTGGAAAATTTCGGAAGGCTTTCCTCGGCGCGGTTTCCCCTCGGAGGGCAGATCACCTTTCGACTGAAGGCCAGCGGCCCGGCCACGGCGCCGCTCGGGGAAGGCGCGTTCCGTGTTGTGGATTTTCGCGTAGGACCGGAAGTGATTGGGAGCTTCGACGGAGAGATTACTTCCGATGGAAAACAAGCGCGTTTGCAGCTGGGTTCGGCCATGTCCTCCGGCGCCATCTCGGGCGATCTTTCACTGGGCCTTGCGGGGGCGTTCCCTGTAAACGGAAAAGTCTCGATCACCAACATAAATCTCGATCCCTATCTGATGACTGCGCTCCACCTGGAAAAATGGAAGGGTCACGGCACCGCCGATGGCGATATCTCAGTGAATGGAGCGCTGAAGCAGCCAGAGAGCATCGTGGTGGATGCCAACTTCTCTCGCCTCCATTTGACATATGGCAATGTGCAGCTGGAAAACGCGGCTCCCATCCATCTGCGCTCCACGCGAGATGATCTGGAAATCATCTCCGCGGCATTTCAAGGTACAAACACCAACCTTCAGGTCGATGGCGCTATGCACTTCACCGGGCGCCGCGCCATGGGCCTGCGGCTGAACGGCACGCTCGACCTGCGTCTGCTCAGCGCTTTCATCCCGGACCTTGACGCCAGCGGCCCAGCGCAGATCAATGCCGCCGTCGAAGGCACCATGGATCAGCCGCGGATTACCGGACGTGTGCACATCGAAAATGCTTCGGCACGCGCCGCCGATTTTCCTACCGGGCTCAGCGCCATCAAAGGTGATTTTGTTTTCGACGCTACGCGCTTGTTTTTCGAAAATGTCACCGCCGAAGCCGGCGGCGGCACCTTGACCTTTGCTGGGAGCGTCAACTATGCCGAGCAGCCTTTTCGCTACGACATCACCGCGCGCACCGATCGCATTCGCATCCGTTATCCTGAAGGCATGAGCTGGCTCGCCGCCGGCTCCTTGCGGCTAGCCGGGACGCCGGATGCCGGTCTGCTCTCCGGGCGTGTCGCGGTGCAGCGCGTCAATCTCAGCGAAGGCCTGGACACGGCCGGCGTTCTGGTGTCCACAAAAGAAGGCGGCGCTTCTTCCAGCTCGTCTTTTCTGCGCAATCTGCAATTCGACATCGAAGCGGTCTCCACTCCCGATGCCCGGATGGAATGGCCCGGGGCACAACTCGAAGCCGAGTCCAATCTCCGCGTTCGAGGCACGGCGGAGCACCCCATTGTCCTCGGGCACATTCATGTTCTCTCCGGGGACCTTAGTTTTCACGGCAATCGCTATCGCGTGGCGCGCGGGGATCTTAACTTCGTGGATCCCTTCCGCATCGATCCCATCATCAATGTGGAAGCCGCCACAACCATCCAGCAATACGAAATCACCTTGAATTTCACGGGCAAGTCCAGCGCCATGTCCCTGGCCTATCGCTCCGATCCGCCGTTGCCCGCCAACGATATCGTCACACTTCTGGCGCTGGGCCAAACAACTTCCGAAGCCAGCGTGCGCAGCGGCGGCACCACGCAGAGCGGCACGTCCGGCGCTAGCTCGATTCTTTCCGAAGCGATCTCCAGCCAGCTAGGGGGACGCCTGGAGCGCTTGTTTGGAATTAAGCGTTTGCGCGTGGACCCCGGACTTACCGGGGTAGGTTCGACCGGCTCTGGACAAAACGCCGCCGCCCGCGTGACCGTGGAACAACAAGTCACGCGCAACCTCAGCATTACCTACGTTTCGAATGTGAGCTCGACGCAACAGCAGGTAATTCAGGTGGAATACAACGTAAATCGTAATGTTTCAATTGTCGCGCTGCGGGATCAAAACGGCACGTTCGGTATCGACATCAAAATCAAGAAACGCTTGCCATAATTGGTGGCCGAAGCGGTGAGCTGCAGGAAGTTACTCTCTGCGATCAAGGCTGAACAGTATTCTGCTGCGCTTGCACTTGCTGCTTGGGCTGGTCTTGCTGGCCAGGACGAGACCTTTGCAGGCGCGCCTGAGCCCCAACTGTGGGGTTCTGCTTCCTCAGTTCCTGGATCACTGCTTTCGCGACGCGCAAGCTCATCGCATGGCTGGCGGCTTGCGCTTCCGCGGAGAGTTTCGGCCCTTCGGCCGCGTATTTTTGGCCGAGCGGCGAACCATAAAATTGCAAAAGGCCTTTAATCTCGTCGTCTGTAAAGTGCTTGTCGTAAATCCCGACGAGTTCATCGGTCATGTCATCCGGAGTGAACTTTTTCTGATAGCCTTCGACGAAGGCATTGACGAAAGCCTGCCCGCGATCCGTGTCCGGCACCGTCGCCAGAAGAGCTTCACGGTACTGTTCCGTCCCCTTGCCGGCGGCTTCCTGCACCGCATCGTGCACCCCAAGCAGTTCCATCAGCGAAAGGATGTCCGATTCTTTGGCAGGATCGATCGCTTTCGGCTGCGACGCAGCGGATTGCTCCTGCCCTGTGGCCGCGGTCTGCGCGGCCGCTTGTACCGGGTTCTGCGAAGCCCCTTGGATCACCACGAAGAATGTGCCCACATAAAGAATGATCAGCGCCAGAACCGCTTTCATGACTTCCTCCGTGGCAACCTATCTCTCTTCTTCTGCCACGATTGCAATTGTAGAGAATGCCACGTCTCGCAACGCCACCCTCGTGTGCCAGTCGTGCCTCGTCCGTAACTGGCCGAAAGTTCAGGGTACGAGGAAAGCTGAAATAAATGCTGAGGAAAACAGGCAGGAAAAAGTAGCTGTATTCGGTCAGGCCGACATACTGTTTGCGATAAGGAGTATTCTCACGGCATGATACGCCATGGCCGATTCACAAGACTCCGGAGAAACCGCAGCGTTCCTGTGAGTGCGGCCCAAGCCTGACCCCATGGACCAACCATTTCATTTTCGCGACAAGTCCGCCAAGTCAAGGGAACACTCTTCTTCTGACCCGGCCTGCGCTGAATTCGCCGCGGAGCGCCACGACATGGTGGAGATGCAGCTGCGACGCCGCGGAATCTCCGACGTTGCGGTTCTCCGCGCGATGGAAACCGTGCCGCGCCACGAATTTGTTCCGCCCGATTTGCGCAAGGGTGCCTACGAGGACGAGCCACTGCCCATCGGCGAAGGCCAGACGATTTCGCAGCCATACATCGTCGCGGCCATGACCGCCGCCCTCCATCTCGGGGGGCACGAAAGAGTGCTTGAAATCGGAACGGGATGTGGGTATCAAGCCGCGGTGCTTTCCCGCATGGCAAAAGAAGTCTTCACCATCGAGTTTCTACCCGAGCTTGCTCGGGCGGCATCCGAGCGCCTTGCCCGGCTGGGATACACGAACGTTCATGTCCATGTCGGTGATGGCAGCCTGGGCCTGCCGGAAAATGCGCCGTTCGACGCCATCCTGGTTGCCGCGGCCGCGCCGCGCGTGCCTGCGCCGCTTCTCGAACAGCTCGCCGAGGGTGGCCGCATGATCATCCCGGTCGGCGCCACCGATCAACAAGAGTTGCGGCTCGTCGAGCGCCGCGGCGACGCGTTTCTCTCGCAACACCTGGAGGCGTGCCGCTTCGTGCCGCTCCTCGGCCAACACGGCTGGAAGGAATCTCCCGCGCGATGAGCCCCGCCGCGCCCGAGCTCACCATCATCATTCCCTCTTACAACGAGGAAGCTCGCCTCCCCGTCACCCTTCAGTGCATCGCCCAATACATTCGAGCCTCGCAACGCGAAACCGAGGTGCTTGTCGTGGATGACGGCTCCAGCGACCGCACCGCCGCAGCCGGGGAATCTTTTCGCGGCAAAATTCCTCTTCTCCGCGTCATTTCCAACGGCGTCAATCGCGGCAAGGGCTACAGCGTGCGTCACGGCATGCAAGAAGCCCATGGGCGTTTCGTCCTCTTCACCGACGCCGATCTCTCCGCTCCCATCGAGGAAGCCGACAAACTCCTCGTTGCGCTGGAAACCAACGATGTGGCCATCGGCTCCCGCGCTCTCGATCGCGGACTCATTTCCGTACATCAATCCTACTTCCGTGAATTTGCCGGAATCGTGTTCAACACCGTCGTTCGGCTCATTCTGCGCCTCCCATTCGTGGACACCCAGTGCGGCTTCAAAGCCTTTCGGCGAGAGCCCTGCCGCATCATCTTCGAGCAGCAGCGCATCGAGCGCTTCGGCTTCGACCCCGAGCTGCTTTACCTCGCGCGGCATCATGGTCTGCGCTCCGTGGAAATCCCGGTGCGCTGGGCGCATTCACCGGCCACCAAAGTGAGCATGCTGCGCGACAGCCTGCAAATGTTTCTCGATATATTTATCATCCGCTGGAACGCCCTGGCTGGACGCTACCCGCGGTCGTAAGAATCTCCGCCATACTTTGTGATATAAAGTACTTGACACGTTTCGGCCCCACTGCTAGCCTTTTGCTTATGGCAACGGCAGGCCCATTTCGCTCTCCGCAACGCCAGCCCATCCCCATCGATGCGCGCGCCGCCGACCATCTCCGCTACATCCGCGAAACCATGGAGCGCGCCGGTGAATTTACCGCCTTGCCGGGCTGGGGCGGCGTGGCCATGGGGATCACCGCGCTGGGCGCTGCGTTTGTCGCCGCGCGCCAGATTTCACCGCGCGCGTGGCTCGCGGTTTGGCTGGTGGAAGCCTTTATCGCCGTGGCCATCGCCGCACCCGCCGCAGTCACCAAGGCGCACCGCGCCAACTCCACACTTCTTTCTGGCCCCGGCCGCAAATTTCTGCTGAGCTTCGCGCCCCCCATCTTCGTCGGCGGCTTGCTGACATTTGCTTTGTTTCATCTGGGCGCGGTCGCGGCGCTGCCCGGCGTCTGGCTGCTTCTTTATGGAACGGCCATCGTTACCGGCGGTGCGTTCTCAGTCCGCGTTGTGCCGGTCATGGGATTGTGTTTGATGGTCCTTGGCGCCGCAGCGCTGTTCACGCCCGCCGCGTGGGGTGATGCTTTCATGGCTGGAGGCTTTGGCGTCTTGCAGATTGCGTTCGGAATCTGGATCGCCCGGCATCATGGAGGGTAGGCCGGCCACTCCACAGCCGCACTGGAAAAGGAAACTTCATGGCTAAATCATCCACAGCTCATCAGGAACGGCCGCTGCGCACCCGCGAGAGAGACGCATCGCTCGCCGCCGTCCGCAGTGCGTCCCGCGAAAGCCTTCCGGCGAATCTCGATCGCCTGATCCATGAGCGCATCCGCCTCGGCATCGTCAGCGCGCTGGCGGTGAACCGCTCACTCACGTTTAATGAGTTGAAAGCCATGCTGAAGACCACCGACGGCAACCTGAGCGTGCATGCGCGCAGGCTTGAGGAGGCGGACTACGTCATCTGCACGAAGTCCTTTGATGGGCGTTTGCCGAAAACCGAATTTCGATTGGCCGCGGCAGGCCGCCGCGCCCTGGAGCGATACCTCAATCACATGGAGGCTTTGATTCGGGCCACGCGCGAGCGCTGAGCTGCAAAAAATTTGCGCTTGTACTTTGTGAAACAGAGTAGTTTATATGATTCGTTGAGCGGCGGAGAAAGAACATGTCCATGCAACAAATTATCCTGCAGCACATTCTCACCGCTCCACCCGCAGTTGCCGCTCCGCGCCTCCACGTGGCCATCATCTCTGACGGCAACGGCCGCTGGGCTACAGCGCGCGCCTTGCCCCGCTCCGCTGGACATCGCGCCGGCGCGGAGGCCGCGCGCCGTGTGATTCGCGCCGCGCCGCATCTTGGCATTCATACACTCACGCTCTTTGCGCTTTCCTCCGCCAACTGGAAGCGCCCCGCCGCGGAAGTGCATGCCATTCTTCGCCTCCTCCACGAATTTCTTCTGCTGGAAACCACCAACTGCCTCGATGAAGGCGTGCGCTTGAGCATCATCGGCCGCCGTGACCGCTTGCCCGCGACTCTCCGCGAGGCCATCGCCGACGCTGAATCCATCACCATCAACGGCAAGCGTCTCCATCTTCGCCTGGCTATTGATTACTCCGCGCGCGAAGCCATTTATCACGCCGCCTGCAAATTCTACAAAGTCACGCAGCTCTCACCGGAAGCCTTCGGCGGCGTTCTCTCGGAGGTGCAGCGCGGCGGTTCCACCGACGTTGACCTGCTCATCCGCACCGGCGGCGAGCAGCGCCTCTCCGATTTCCTGCTTTGGGAATGCGCCTTTGCAGAGTTTGTCTTCCTGCCCAAGCGTTGGCCAGACTTTACCGCCACCGATCTCGCCGAAGCCGTGAAGAATTTTACACAGCGCGAGCGCACGCGCGGCGCGCTTCCAGAATCGGCCGCAGGTTCGTACTAGCTCGAATGAGACAAATAACGCGCAAGATCCGTCTTCAGCGCGCCATGTGCCGCGCGCGGTCCATTGCAAATGCTTTTCGTAAGACGCGCGTGGCCGTTTCGGTAAGAGAGAATTTTTGGAGTTCGTCTTCACGCGCGAATGCCACTTCCGTAACATCGCTCGCGGCGCGCGCTTCACCGCTGATTCGTTCGCACAAGTAATCGGCAATGACGTAGTGATAGCGTGGTCTGGCCCCGTCGACTGCGGCATTCACTCCTTCACCCGCCCAGATGCGCTCAAACACTTCAATGAGCTCCAGCACGCGCACGGTCACGCCGGTTTCTTCCAGGAGTTCCCGCGCCACGCCCTCTTCGAGTGTTTCACCCAGTTCCAGGGTCCCACCGGGAATGGACCACTCTCCGCGCAACGGTTCGCTGCCGCGCCGGACGAGCAGGGCGCGCCCTTCCTCCACCATCACTCCGCCCACGCCAATGACCGGGCGTTCTGGATATTCCCGAGCAGATGACATTCCTTCGCACCGGCACGCGCGCTGGTTTACACTCAAAGCAGCAGTACCACTCGCGGTGTTGACTTCCTACTCCGCGGTATATAATACGCCGATGGGTGGTGGGCGCGTTTCTCGCGGCGCCCCCGCACCAAGATTCCAACGGAGGATGGAACCGTGATCCGCTGCCCTGAATGTTCCACGGAAATCGATGTGGACGAAGACGAAGTGGAAGAAGGAGAGATCCTCAGTTGCCCGGAATGCGAATCCGAGCTCGAGGTTTCTCAAACACATCCCGTCCATCTGAACATCATCTCGGACGACCTGGATGAAGAAGAAGAGGAAGACGAGAAAGAAGACGCTGAAAAGGCTGTGGACGGCGATTCGGATGATGACGACGAAGATGATGAAGAGGACGAAGAGGTCGAGGAGTAACGCTTACGCCCCTCCCGCTTGGCATCCCCGTTTGTCTCATTCCACATCTAAAGTATTTATGAACGGATGCATGCGCGGCCTGCGCTGGATGATTTTCCTTGGGATCGCTGTTTTTGGCTTCGCGCGTTTTTTCGTATTTGCGCAGAGCCAGCAGCCTGTACAGCCGGTAGCACCTGTTTCTCCTTCTCCCCCGGTACAGCCGTCTTCACCCCCTACCGCAGTCCCCGCGCCGAAAAAAGCCAAGCTGAAGCACAGCCGAGTGAACGATTTCCTGATTATCGGGACCGTTTTCAACGAAAAGGCTCTGTCGTTCCCCGGCGTGCAGGTTCGCATCCGGCGCGGCGGCGAACAAAAATTCCACTGGGACACCTATACCAATTCACGAGGCGATTTTGCGGTGCGCGTGCCACAGGGCTCCCGGTATGAGATCGTGGTTTATGTGAAGGGCTTCGCGGAACAGATGCGCACGGTAGACACGCGCGCGGGTGACAATCAGGAACGCCTGAGTTTTCGCATGGAACCAGCGGCAGGAGGGAAGAAATGAACACGTCCAAGCGCATCCTCTGGGTGTCCATGGCGGTGCTGCTGCTTGCGAGCCTCGGTTTCTCTGGTGATGAAAAACACCAGGCGCAGCTGCGCACCGTGCGCGGCGTGGTCATCGACAAGTCCGAATCTCCGATCGCTTCCGCCGTCGTCTTCCTCCATAACCTGCGTACCAACACCGTGCGCACCTACAATTCCGACGAAGCCGGCAACTACCGCTTCAGCGGACTTGATCCCAATGCGGACTATGAAGTCCATGCCGAGAAAGACGGAGCGAAATCGCAGAAGCGAACCGTTTCGAGCTTCGACACCCGCAAGGATATGGTCCTCAACTTGAAAATTGAGAAAAGGAATAACTGAGCGCATTGCATACCGCGCGGCCGTGGAAATAGTGTGCGTCTACCAATCAGAATTTCCCCGCGCTTGAGTCCTAGTGCCACGCCTGCCTTCTCCATCGCTGGGAGAATATGGTCAAGGCGAACGAATCTATTCCAAGCATCTGAATTATTGAACACTCCAGCAGCAGATTGTTGAGGGGAATCGGGCGCTCTCGCGAGATAATTTACAATGATCATGAAGAGCCAATACGGGGAGCTGAGCCATTTATTTTTACTCACCCTTTTTGCGCTGATGGTTTCGGCTTCGCCGGCCGTCGCGCAGCAGCCATCTTCACAGCCACCTGCGCCCACTCCATCCGATTCGCAACCCATGAAATCGCATGAAGGAAAAAGCGGTCAAGACAAGAACAAACAGGGCGCGCAGGAAGGGAAAAGCAAGATCGAGAAGGAAACGTGGACCATTAACGATCGCATCTTCGAGGTACTGCCAAACTTCGGAACCGTCGAAAACGCCGAGGAACTTCCGCCGATCACATCCGGGCAAAAATTCAGATTGGCGACAGCTGGGGTATTCGACTGGGGTTCTTATCCGTTCAACGCTATCCTCTCCGGCATAGCCCAAGCAAAGAATGACCCAAAAGAGTGGGGACAGGGATGGGGCGCCTACGGAAAACGGTATGGCGCATCTTTCGCTGATAACAGCATCGGCACGTACATGACTACCGCTATCTTCCCGAGCATGCTGCATGATGACCCGCGTTACTACCAGATGGGGCAGGGAAGATTTGTTCACCGCGCGTATCATGCTCTGAACCGCCTGTTCGTAATTCGGACAGATTCAGGGCACGACCGATTCAATTACTCAGAATCCGTTGGCAATGCGACAGCCGCCGCAATCTCCAACATCTACCATGTGCCGGAGGACCGGACCGCTTCGCGAAATGCCTCCACTTTTGCTTTTCTGATTATGTATGACGGCATGAACAACGAACTGAAGGAATTCTGGCCGGATATCCGCCGCAAGGTGTTCCACAAGAACATACCGTAGTTAAGCGCGGCTGGTAGCGGACGATTGCCTTAGCACAGGCTCGGTGCAAGGTAGGCAATTCGGGCACATCGAGGAAACTACGGCGCAACTTCAGGAGGGCTTGGGGCGTCGAACCAGCAGTCGAGGCGTGGACAATTAGTCGCCATCGAAAAGTGTCTCTTTCGGCTTGGGACTGATCGCAACAACCATGAAAATGGCTCGAAGACTACTGATTGCCGAATGCAGCGCGATTTCCATCGTGTTGCTTCTCCTTGCCTATCCGGCTTTCGCGCTGCAGCCGCAAGGTGCAAGTTCAAACGCTGCTACTGCCTCGGTTACCGGCAGAATCACGATAGTCACCGGAGAGGGGGCCACGGATAACCTTGCCGGGGTCACCGTGAAGTTGACGGGTCCGTCCGCGGGACCAGCAACACAATCGACAGTGACCGATGCGGAGGGCCGCTACCTGTTCACTCACCTTGCCCCCGGAAGCTACGCATTGGTAGCGAGTGCCGATGGATTCAAGCAATGGTCCGCCACGATAGCCTTCGTAGCGGACCAGGCGCTTGTCAAAGACGCCGTTCTGCAGATTAGTTCCGTCAATCAGCAAGTCGAAGTTCAAGGAGAGGCCGCAGAAATTGCCACGCAGAATGTAGCGATCACTGCCACGGTCAAGACCGAGCAATTGGAGAGCTTGCCTTTGCCTACCCAAAAATTTACAGAGGCTTTATCTTTGATCCCGGGTGTCATTCGGACTTCCACAGGCAAGCTGACCTTTAAGGGCCAGGCTGAAAGCCAGGGGATGCTGGTGGTTGACTCGGCGGAAAATGTGGATCCCGTCTCGGGAAGCTTCTCGATTCCCATTCCCATCGACATCATTGAATCCATGACCGTTTACAGTTTGCCTGAGAGTTCTGAGTACGGAGGTTTTACTGGTGGTCTGACGACCATCGAAACAAAGCCTCCCTCCGGCACTTGGGATTACAAGCTGCGGGATTTCATCCCGGCATTCCGAGGAAAGAACGATCATCTCGTGGGGCTCGCCAACTGGACGCCACGATTTGAGTTTGGTGGTTCGCTCATCAAGAACAAGATGAATTTCTCCGAGGAGGTTACCTACGAATTGCGGAGACAGCCTGTGCGCGGGTTGTCGTTTCCCGAGAATGAGATCAAGACGCGCAGCGTCACGTCCTTCACGAACCTTCAGGTGATACTTTCCCCTCGGCAGGTGCTGAACTTCAACGTGAATGTTTTCCCCATGGAACTCGACTTCGCAAACATCAATGCGCTGATACCGCAAACCGCGTCTACCAGCTACGGTCGAAGTGGAGCATCCATCGGCTTCTCCGATTCCTATCAGTTCGTCTCGGGCGCGCTGCTGAACACCATCGTTCGGTACACCCGCTTCGACAGTAACGCCCACGGGCAGGGGCCCGCCGACATGGAAATCTCACCCGGAGGGTGGAGCGGCAATTACTTCAATAGCTGGAACCGCAGGGCCAACCAATTGGAAATCTTGCCCGCGTACCAGCTTTCATCGAAGCCCTGGCATGGTGCCCATGAAGTGAGGTTTGGGACGGACATCTTATATCGAAACTATGAGGGTACCAACACTGCCCATCCGATCGAGCTGTTGGCGCAGGATGGCTCCATTGCCGAACGGATTGACTTTCAAGGCGCTGGCTTGTTGAGCGCATCGGATGCGGAGGTCGCGGAATTTATCCAGGATCGCTGGACTGTGAACAGCCACTTGACGCTCAACTTCGGAGCACGTCTGACCAGCCAATCCATTGGTCGCGACGCCGCCTTCGCGCCTCGCATCGGCGCAGCCTATTCGCTAAATGACGGAAAGACCGTAATTCGAGCCAGTGCTGCCGAGGTCTACGGCCACGTCCCGTTGCTTGCGGCAGACTTCACCAGCAATCAGGCGCGTGTACTCAGTTTCTTCGATTCTTCAGGTGCGCTGATAGGCCAGCCTGTCGTTCTTGTAAATTCCTACCTTCTTTCGGGAGCGTCTCCCAGTGCGCCTGGCGCGCCGCGCGACCCTGGATCTACTCCTCACACGTTTAGCTGGAATGTAGTGCTTGAACACCAATTTCGTAAGAATCTAAACCTCCGGGCTAGCTATCTTGACAGCCGCACCGTGGACCTCTTTTTTCTGGATCCCGTGCCCAGTGCCACCGGAGGAGATGGATTGCTGGCTCTAAGGAACACGGGAGTTTCGCAGTATCGCCAGGCTGACATCACCGCTCACTACCGCCTTGGCGAGCGCGCCGATATGAGCCTGTCCTACACTTGGAGCCGGGGGCGCGGCGACCTCAACCCGCTCTCGGATACTCTTGTCCCTTTCCAGATTCCGGTAATTCGTCCAAACGCTACGGGTATTCTCTCGTCGGACGTACCTAATCGCATTGTAGCCTCGGGGTTCTTCCGCCTTCCGTGGAAGATGGTCATCAGCCCCGTAGCTGACGTGCATTCGGGATTGCCATACTCAAACGTGGATGTTTTTCAGAACTATGTCGGTGTGCCCAATGACGAGCGCTTCCCCCTTTACTTCTCACTTGACGTGAGGCTCTACCGGGAATTTGGCTTCCACGTACCGCACACAGAGCGTTCCAAAATTCACAAGGTTCGTCTGGGCGTATATTCGACCGACATCACGAATCGCCAAAACCCACATGACGTATATAGCAACGTCACGTCTCCCATCTTTGGCGAGTTCGCTGGCTTCCAGCGGCGTTACACCGGAATCGTATTAGATCTGATTCAGTAAAGGTCCTGTAGTTGCCGCGGTTGCGTGGCTGTTTCCTGAATCGCCCCAGCCGATTCTCTTAAGCTAGGGCGGCCGCAGGACTTGGTGGCGGGCCGGTCCGCTCGATTCATTCTCGACGCCGCATTTCAATTGGAAAATCTTCAATGAAAGGAATTCTGGCCGGATATCCGCCGCTAGGCATTCCGCAAGAATACGCCGTAATTCGGCGTGGCCTGCGATGGGCAAATGTCCTAACGCGGTGCAGGCGCCAAAACCCGTATTGCCCTGGGAACCACGTCGATTTCCACTGGTGTTGATCCGAGAATCTCGCCATCGCCATGAAAAATGCATGGTCTCTCTGTTGTGAATCGAACACGCTTGGCGCGGCGGCGCGTGATTCGCGCGGTGCGTAGTTCTCCGTTGACCAGAAGTCTCGGCACCAGCGCCAGTACTTCGTGAACTTTCAAATCTTCGAGCAACGCAATATCGAGCAAGCCGTCATCCACCCGCGCATATGGAGCAAGCTTGAGTCCTGCTCCATAGGTAGGCGTGTTCAGAGCCGCCGCCAGCAGAACATTCATATTCACCGGCGGCTGCGCACTATCCCCGAAATCTGCGGATAAGCCAACCGGTGAGAAGTTTCGCAGCGCGCTCAGCGCCGCGGCGACATAACGAAGTCTTCCGGGTAACTTACGGAATTCTTCACTGGCATAACGTACCGCCTCGGCGTCCAAACCTAGTCCTCCGCCTCCCACATATAACCGTTCGCGCCCATCCGCCGTTCGCGCCCTGGCTAGATCCACCCATCTGGGCGCGCCGCGCAAAATGGCTTGCGCCGCAAGCAACAGACCTTTGGGCAGCCCGAGTCCTGCCGCGAAATCATTCCCGCCACCCGCCGGCAGCACCCCCAGCATCACATCCGCGCCCACGGCGGCATTCACCAGATGCTGCAGCGTCCCGTCACCGCCCATAGCCAGCAGGATCCGGCGTCCGCGTGCGATCGCCTCACGCGCGGACTCTTCCAGATCCTCGGCGCTTTTTGTCACCACAAATTCGGCGGGAAATTTCTGTGCAGCGAAGAGGGCTTGCACCCGGGGGAGAACCACCCCGGCACGTCCTCCGCCTGCGGAGGGATTTACAAGAATGACTGCGGGAAATTCATGCGTCAGCTCAGGATAAGGAACCACGTCCCCGCCATCCTGCCGAACGCCGAGCTTCCCTGTCAATAAAAACACAAATCGCCGAGGAGGCAGTTTCGCCCGGCGATTCACAGCTTCAACAAACAGGCTTGGTCCGCAGGGAGTCCTGCGCCCATATCCCTAAAACGAGTGAGAGGGAGGAAACAGTCTGGTGCCGGCGGGGGGAATCGAACCCCCGGCCTAGGGATTATGAGACCCTCGCTCTACCACTGAGCTACGCCGGCATAAGGTGATTCATCATGCTACGGAGTTGCCGCCGAGGGTGTCAAGGCCTGCTCCCTGCTGGAAGAACCGATCCCGATCGGGCCTTCCTGGAGTTGTCCACGGCTTGAGATGAGTCTGCTTAGATAGCCCCTCGCAGGGGGGAAAGAAGCGGTGACGACCGGGAGACCCACCTCCACAAGAAAAGCGCTATCAGACGGATCCTAAAGCCGAGACTTTACACGGTCGAAAGGGCCCAGGTTGATTGATTAGACCCCGGCCAGGCAGGAAAAACATTTCCACAGGTCCTAAGGCGCATAGTACTGCTGTACTGTTGACGAATTCTGGTCCCAAATTCTACCCTACCGGTGGTGAAGACCAGCGCACCCGTCCGATAGGCGAAAGCCTATCGAAAGGATGGGGCGGGTAGGTGTTTATCAATTAAGGACAGACCCATAGTGTGCCCTGCTTGACACTATCCGAATAAAGGGTAGAGTGTGTTCGGGGTTTTAGCATGCCCCGGAGGCACAATGTCACGCAAAGCTGCAGTTGTTCTCCTCGCCATGATTGTCCTGGTCGGGGCCATGGGTCTGAAAACGGTTGTCACGGCGCACGATAGCGGTGCGGTCATGATGGCCAACGGTGGAGCGCCATTTCCAACCATACCGTTGCCCGGAGACCCAGCGCCAAAGCCGAAGTCGGCTGCACCGGTGCCCGCAAAATAGTTGAGCGGCAGGTTTTGAGAAACCTGTTTCTCGCTAGGGCACTGGAAAGGACCATGTGCCCAGTACGCTTGGATATGCGATATGGTTCTTAGCAACACTCCTGGAACTAAGCGTGGTAGTGTGCGCCGTAGCGAAACAATCCTTCCGCCGCTATTTTTTCCTGAATTTATATATGGCCGCTTCCTTCCTGGTCAGCGTGGGGCGCTACCTAGTTCTTAACCAGTTCGGCCAGCAATCCGCGGAATACGGCTATTTTTATTTTTATTCCGACACTCTCTTAACTATCTTCCTGTACTTTGCGTTGATCACTCTTTACATTCACGTTTTCGATGAACTGAAGGCCGAAAAGTACGTGCGCCTCGCCGCGGTCATTCTCCTCGGAGGTACTGCGCTCTTTTCCTATTCGGTGGTTCAGCAATCCTCCCACAGAATGCTCACCCACTTTTTCTTTGAACTGTCCCAGAACCTCTATTTCGTCGGTCTGGTGTTGACCTATTTGCTCTGGGGCGCCATCTTAAAACTTCGCGAAACGCGTACTCGGCTCGTTCAGTTGGTGCTTTCTCTGGGCGTTTATTTTAGTCTTTTTGCTGCAACCTATGCGCTGCGCAACATGTTTCCCGCCTGGCAAGTCGCTTTGGCCTATAGCGCTCCGATTCTCGGCTGCCTGCTGCCTCTCTCCTGGGCTTACGCATTCTTGCGGCATTCTGAAGAGGCTCGGCTCGTGCCCGCCCGCCTTGCGGTGGCCGCGCAATGATGGCGGCATTCATTCTCGTGTTCTCCCTGGCGGCGCTGCTGCAGTTTTTCGTATCCTACTGCCGCTCGCTCATCGCTTCCTCGGCGCGCCTGCCGCTTTCTCCTGAAGTCCAGGACGTTACCGGCATTTCCAGCACCGCTTCCGGGGAAGATTACCTGCGCGTCATGCAACTCCTGCTGCTTTGCCCCGAGCGTATTGAAGACCGCGGGGGTATTCGCGCTGTCGGCGCGTACTATCGCCTTCTCAGTTTCCTTCGCCGCACCTTCGTGAAAATGGTTCCTTCTCTTTCCCTTTGGACGGAGCGCGAACGCGCGCACTGCGCTTATTTCGCCGCCGTGGCGCTCGATCGGCGCATCGCCTTCAGCCGCAACATGCTTGCTCAGCAATTGGATTCCTGACCCGGGCTTTTCGCCCTGCTGTATGATTCGCTACATCGCATTTCCATTCGATGTTTGACTTCTCCCTTGCGTGGTATTCTTTCTTTGTTCCCTCCTCACCGGAGTGGAAGCGTCCGCAGCGCAAAACTTACCGGTGACAAAAACCTGTTCGCAGTGTGGCGGCGTACTGCCTTCGAGCGTACTCGTCTGTAACTTTTGTGATTCATCCTCTATCGCGGATTCTTCTTCTTCTTTTGAAGAAACATCCAGCTTCCGCACACGGGGCAACCTCGCTATGCGTGTCGACCGCTCTTCTGCGGTCGCCCATGACAAAGACCGCTCCGCGGTCGCACAGGACAGAGGCCGCTCTGTTGTTGCACACGACGTAGACCGCCAGGATGCTTTATGGCGCGGCGAGATTACCCAGCGTCTGCAAGACTATCGCGCACGCCGACGCAAGCTCGCGCCCAATCACGCCCAGTCACAGCTGGCCTTCGAAGAACCTGCCGCCGATCCATCTTCGCGGCGTTCCGTGGCCATCGCGGAATCTCCGCAGCGGCATCGCGAAGCCAGCCGCACCAGAGGCACGGCGGAAGAAGAGTTCTCCTTCACCATTGCCATTGGCCGGCCGGCGCCAAAGCGTGAACGCGAAGACACCCGCATGGTGATTGACGTCTCCATCCCTCCGAACGCGGATCCTGCAGCTCCTGAATGTCCTGCACCTCAGGTGGCCACATCGCAAGTGGGCTTGTACCCCGTCGCATCGATCGATGAGCGCCGCATCGCCGCTCTCCTCGATGCGGGTTGCCTGCTTTTCGCCTTTGGCGGCTTCCTGGCGCTATTTGGTTCAGTAGCCGGACAATTGACCTTCAGCAAGCTCAGCGCGGCCGTCTATTTTGCAACGTTTGCCTTCGTTTACCTGCAGTACTTCGGTGTTTTTACGATTTTTGGCGGCACGACGCCCGGCATGATGTTCCGCGGCTTGCAGGTCGTGAACTTCAACGGAGATACACCGGCGCCACGGCAATTGCTGCTGCGCGCCGCGGGTTACATGCTCTCCGCGGGCACGCTTTTTCTCGGCTTCCTGTGGGCTATGTGGGATGAAGACGCCCTCACCTGGCACGACCGTCTTTCACACACCTATCTCTGCTCCGCGGAAACTCTTGCCGACATGGAAGTGCACAGCGTCGCGCCCAGCCGCTGATTCAGTCAAAGACCTTCGGAGTGGCGGTGATTCCCGCTCCGCAGAAAACCTCTTGGCGGTGAACGCAGCGCAATCGTTGGAAAGAAATTTAAATGATGGGCCCGCCTATCCTGTCGCACGGCATTCGCGGGCAATTCGAATCATTGCCCCAAGGCTGCGTTCCACATCCGCCTCCGTGGTCGCCCAGGAAGATACGCTAATCCGCATCGCGGTCTTTCCCTGCCAGACGGTACCACCGCACCAGCACGTTCCGTCTTCCTGGATGCGCCGAATCACTTCTCGTGTCACTTCCGGAGTGCCGAAGGACACCAGCACCTGATTGAGCGCCACTTCATTCAGCACTGCGAAGTCCGCCTCCGCGAGCCCTTGCGCAAATCGCTGTGCATGAGCGCACGTCCGCTCGACCAGCGCGCACAATCCCGACCGGCCGAGCGACTTGAGCGCCGCCCACAATTCCACTCCCCGCGCACGTCGCGACGCTTCCGGTGTGTGATGCATCGGCTCCCGGCGCGCACCGGGTTCGAGATATGCCGCCGTTATGCTCATCGATGCACGTAACGCAGCGCCGTCTCTTACGATGGCCAGGCCGCTGTCGTAGCCCACATTTGGCCATTTGTGGGCATCCGTGGCCCACGAATCAGCTTTCTCGAATCCACGCGTGAGGTGTTCGTACTTGGGCGACACGCGTCCCCACAAGCCGAATGCTCCATCCACATGAACCCACGCGCCCTGCTCATGCGCCCATTTGCAGATCTCGGTCGCCGGATCAAACGCGCCAGTGTTCACATTTCCCGCTTGAATGCACACAATTGCTCGGTTAGAAAGTCGCGGCAGTTTGTCCTTACGCATCCGCCCCTGGCTGTCTGCTGCAACGATGGTCACGCGCTTCCTTCCGAATCCCAACAGACTCAATGCCTTCAGAATGGAAACATGCACTTCCGCGCCGACAATCACCTCGATGGGCGGCGCGCCAAACATCCCGTCGTCCGCAACGTTCCATCCCGCGCGCTCGAGGATTGCGTGGCGTGCCGCCGCGAGCGCAGTGAAGTTTGCCATTGTCGCGCAGGTGGTCAATCCTCCCGCGCAATCCGCGGGCAATCCGAGGGCTTCGAAAACCCATCGGAGAACCACGTCCTCCAATTCCGCCGCAACCGGAGACATCACTCGCATTGCCGCATTCTGATTCCATGCCCCTGCCAGCCAGCTCGCGGCCAATGCGGCAGGCACCATCCCGCCGTTCACGAAGCCAAAATAACGCCCCCCTGTAATCGTCACGGTGGCTGCGGAGCCAATTTCGTCGAGTTTGGCAAGGACTTCGCAGGGGTCGCTCGGCAGAGCCGGAAAAGGCTCGTGAAGTTCAGCAAGCGCAGCTACAGCGGCTTCGGAAGGTCCCACTCTTCGTTCGGCCACGTTTTGGATGTATCGCCGCGCCCTTTCTGCCGCAAGATTCAGAACGTCGCTGCTCTTCGATTGTGCTTCCGTCCCGGTGTCAGTCGCCATTTGGTTTTTCCTTTCCATTCCATCCACGCGTTTCCCTCGCGCAAAAACACGCGTGAGAGACAGGCTTTCTTCGAGCCCACTGGTATACGCTATTCAGTTTTTGAGGGAATGAAAGAGCCGAATTGTCCGTTTATTTCTTTACCACCGCTTCGTCGGAAGCGATCTTTCCGTCACGAATGAAGATGATGCGGTGCGCGTGATGCGCGATGTCCATCTCGTGGGTCACCAGGATGATGGTGTTTCCCTGCCGGTGAAGATTCGCAAACAGCCCCATGATCTCCTCGCCGGTTTTTGAGTCCAAGTTTCCCGTGGGCTCATCGGCAAGCACGATCGACGGCGAATTGACCAGAGCGCGCGCAATGGCCACGCGCTGCCGCTGCCCTCCGGAGAGTTCATTGGGCTTGTGGGTCATGCGATCCGTCAGGTCCACGCGCGCCAATGCCTGCTTGGCCTTTTCCAGCCGCTCTTCCGCGGGGGTTCCGTTATAAATCAGCGGGAGTTCCACATTGTGCAGCGCCGTCGCCCGCGGCAGCAGGTTAAACGTCTGAAATACGAATCCAATCTCTTTATTACGGATATACGCGAGCTCATCGTCGTCCAGGTCGCTGACCAGACGCCCCGCCAGCCAGTATTTTCCCGAGCTGGGCGAATCCAGGCACCCGATCAGGTTCATCAGCGTCGATTTTCCCGAGCCCGATGGCCCCATAATCGCCACGTACTCGCCCTTGCGAATCTCCACGTCAATGCCGCTCAGCGCGTGCACTTTCTCCGCGCCCATTTCGTAAACCTTGGCTAGTTCCTCTGTCTTGATCACCGTTCCGGAGTCCACCAGATCCTGCCGGAAGGAATCCACCGATACTGTTTCTGCGGGCATGCGCCTCTCCCTCGTGCTTCCATCCGCCGTTAGTTCTGCTGCTCTTCCGTGGTCTTCTTCGGCACGGTGTTGTCCACCTTCACCTGCGACTCGGGTTTCAAGGTGCGCAGCGCCTTGTAGCTCCCGACTACAATCTCATCGCCAGCCTGTAATCCCTTGGTGATCTCGATATCGGTCACGCCCGCGATCCCCGTCTCCACGGACCGGAAAATCGCTTTCTTCCCATTGACCACAAACACGCCCTGCACTTCATCTTTCTTCGGATCGCCGGGCGCAGCCGGGGGCGGCGCGGCCAGCGTCACGCTGCCGCCCCCACTCTTGGCATTCTTCGCCGCTTCCTCCAGATCCTTGCGCGTGCGCACCGCCAGCGCCTGGATGGGAATCGCCAAAACGTTTTTCTTTTCCGCGGTCTTGATTTTCGCCGTAGTGGATAGCCCCGGCCGCAGATTTTCCGGAGCATTCTGCATGGTCACCACAACCTTGAAGTCCTTTGCTTCCTGCGTGCTTGTGGTGGTCTGCGTGGTCGCAAGTCCCGAGCTGCGCAGCACGGCCTGCGAACCGATCTCCGTCACTTTCCCGTGAAATACCTTCCCCGGCACCGCATCAATCGTGATGTCGGCCTCTTGTCCCATCTTCACGTTCACGATGTCGGTCTCGTCCACTTTCACTTCCGCTGTCACTACCGACATATCCGACAAAGTCATCAGGAAGCTGCCGGTCGAATTCTGAATACCCGGCACCACGTATTCCCCTATGCGCACCGGCAAGTAACTCACGATACCGTTGATGGGCGACGTATACGTCGTCTTGCTCAGCACGTCCTTCGTCCGTACCAGCATGGCCTTGTTCTGATTTACCTGCGAGCGCGTTTGTTCCATCTGTGCTTTCAGGGACTGCACCCGCGCCTTGGAAGATTCCGCCGCCGCCGCCGCCGCGTCATAGACCGACTTGCGCTGGTCGAAATCCTGCTTCGGAATCAGCCCATCCTTGAACAACCCTTGTCCGCGCTCCCAGTCTAGTTGAGCCTTTACCAGGTTGGCTTGCTGCGATTGCTGATCCGCTTGCGCCGAGCGGTAACTCGCTTCCGCCGCCGTCACTCCAGACTCCGACGAAGTAGTCGCCGCCGCTTGCGCCTGCACGTCGGCGCTGGCCTGCACGTTCTCCTGCAGCAACAGCCGGTCGCCTTTCTTGATGTGCTCGCCTTCCTTCACGATAATTTCCGTGATTCGCCCAAATCCCTGCGCCGTCACGTTGGTGTACGTGGTCGGCTTGATCTCGCCCGACGCCGTCACCTGAGATATCAGGCTCTCCTGCGGATTCACCTTCGCCGTCTGCACCGTCACCACGCCTTTGTTCGCCTGATTCACGCTGAACCAGACAATCCCGCCAATCACCGCCGCGGCGCCCGCGCCAATCGCCACCTTATGCCACGTCTTCATGCGCTTCCCCTTAATTCTTCCCCTGCGGACTTCGCTCTTGCCGATGGCTTGGCGAATCCCCCACGCAGGGACACAATTCTCTCTTGCTTGCCCTCTACTCTACATACGCCCTTACGGGTCAAAATGTTTCGCTGGAGGGTGACTCAGTCTTTCTGGCACGCCCGCGAGCAGCAGCCGCCAAAGCACTCTCCATTTTAGGTTTATTCCGCTCCAAAGGGAAGAATTCCTATCCGCCCGGCCAGCCATCTCGCTTCTGGCAACCCACTCGCCTTGGTTAGACGCAGGAACCTCCAGATTGGTTCCGCCAGCCCGCCCTTTGGGTTATGTAGCGCCGGGCTTCATCCCAAGCTCTTCGCCTCATGTAGCGCCGGGCCTCCCCCCGGTTTGTGGGGGTCCCGGCTGCCCCGACTCCTGTCGGGGACGGCTGGCGTTTACCCCAACGCGTTGGCCGGGGTCGGGAAGCCCGCCATCTTCGGGCGGGCGGCACCCTTCTGCCGTTCAAAAACTAACCCTCCTAGTAGTGCGCCGTGGCGAGGCTGGCTGTTGGTGCTTTAGAACTGAGTGCAAGAGTCTGACAATTGTGTCAGGAAAACTTTAGTAGGCATCGCCGCAGTATCCTCATAGTATTTCCGCCAAGGGAGCTCAAGGCTTGCGCATCCTGGTGGTGGAAGACGAAACAAAGGTCGCTCGCGCCCTTCGCGAGGGATTGGTGCGGGAGAAATACGATGTCGTCGTCGCACCCACCGGAGAAGAAGGGTTCTTCCTGGTGAATGCCGAGGAATTCGACCTCGTCATTTTGGATCTCATGCTGCCAGGTCGCGACGGGCTCCAAGTGCTGTCCACACTAAGGAAACGCGGATTGCAAACTCCAGTTCTCATACTCACCGCTCGCGATGCAATCGAGGACCGAGTCGATGGGCTCGATAAAGGCGCCGACGATTACCTTGTCAAACCTTTCGCGTTCCCGGAGCTTTTGGCCCGTGTCCGGGCGTTGCTTCGACGCGGACGGACCGAACAAGCCCACCACCTAAGACTTGCTGATTTGGAAATGGACGTGGTGACTCGCAAAACGAGACGGCAGGGCCAACAGCTAGAATTAACGGCCCGGGAGTTTGAGCTCCTCGAATATCTGCTTCGGCACAAAGAGCAGGTTGTTTCCCGGGAGATGCTGGCGCGCCACGTCTGGAAAGAGACCGCTCGCGCAACGCCACTCGATAACGTCATGGACGTTCACATTAACCGGCTTCGCCGCAAGGTGGATGAGCCCTTTGACCGCAAATTGATTCACACCGTTCGCGGTGTCGGATTCGTGCTGCGAGAGGAAGAATGATATTCAGGCCACGAAACGTGCGTTCTCGATTGACGCTCTGGTACGTGCTCGTGCTGGCCGGCCTTTTGGCTTTGTACGCGGGAGTTGCTTCCTTATTCCTGTTTTTGAGCTTGCGCGAGGACTTTGATCAGAACTTGCTCCAGGACCTTGAAACTGTTGAAGGGATGCTCGCGAAGGAGCCAAACGGAGGCGTGTCGCTTCATTCCAGCCACCCCGGCGCGGCTGAGCCAAGAATAGGCCATTTCATCGAAGTATGGTCACCGCAGGGTTCGCTCCTTTATCGAAGCGCGGCCCTGCAGGACCAGACATTAGGTGGTCCTCCTAGCCCGGATGAGGGCTTGCACGATCCAAGTCCGTCTACCAGGCGGCTTCCGAATGGCACCCGAGTCAGGCTGGCAAGTAGCGTCTATCACATAGAAGACCAGCGCGTCGTTCTCCGAGTCGCCTACAGCGAGGAAGGATTGTGGCGTGAGTTGGGTGAATTCGGGGAAGTCTTGCTGCTCGGATTTCCGATTGCTTTGTTACTTGCAGGTTTCGGGGGCTATGCCCTCGCGCGAAAAGCGCTCGCACCCATCGATTCGATGGCCACTCAGACCAAAAAAATATCTGCCGAACGGCTGGGTGAGCGCCTGTCCATCGAGAATACCGAAGATGAATTAGGAAAGCTCGGTACTGTGTTCAACGAGATGCTCGGGCGGTTGCAAGCAGCATTCGATCAACTGCGTCGCTTCACGGCTGACGCCTCCCACGAATTACGCACTCCGCTGACCGCCATCCGAAGCGTTGGCGAGGTTGCGCTACAGGACCAGAGGAGTCCGGCGGAGTATCGAGATGTGATCGGAAGCATGCTGGAAGAGGTAGATCGCCTGACGCGGCTCGCGGAGAGCTTGCTTGCGCTTTCCCGTGCCGATGCTGGCCACGTGCAGTTTCAGCGTGAAGACATTTCTCTTGTCTGCGTCGCAAAGGAAGCGAGTTCGCTGGTTGAGGTTTTGGCAGAGGAGAAACGGCAACAGATTGACATTGCGGGTGACGCAAACCTCCTTGTCTCCGTAGACCGGCTAATTCTCCGGCAGGCCATCGTCAATCTGCTGGATAACGCTATTAAGTATTCGCCCCCAGGAAGCCAGATCCTCGTCCGAGTACAGAGTGAGGGAGACAAGCAAGTGCTCTTAGACGTGGCCGACCAGGGACCTGGAATTCCCAGCGAACATCAGTCGCATGTCTTCGACCGCTTTTACCGCGTTGATCGGGCGCGGACGCGAGAATGGGGTGGTACCGGCCTCGGACTGTCCATCACTCGCTGGGCCGTCGAAGCTCACGGCGGCGAAATAACTCTAAAAAGCGAAGAAGGCCACGGCAGCACGTTTCGAGTTTCTCTGCCACTCGCAAAATATTCGTCTACAAGTCAGTCAAAAGGAGGTTTGCAATGAAAAGGATATTGGGAATTCTGGTTGTGGTTGTTGCAGTTTCGGCACTGATCTGGGTGATTCTTGAATCCAGGGAGGGAAAATATTCCTCCTATGCATATCAACCGGAGGCTTCTGCGCTTCAGCAGTCCGCAGGCGCTTCCTTCGCGTACAACTTCGATAGCGACTCTGTGGGGGCTATGCCAGCGAAGTTCCATAGTGCGCGCACTGGGAAAGGAGCCGAAAGCAAATGGGCCGTGATGGCCGATCCCACCGCTCCCTCGAAACCCAATGTAGTTGCGCAAACTTCGACGGATACGACCGACTATCGCTTTCCGCTTCTCATTGCGGACGAAGGCAGCTTCAAAGACCTTGAACTCAGCGTGAGATTCAAAGCTGTTTCCGGCGAAGTGGACCGTGCTGCAGGGCTGGTGTTCCGATTGAAGGACGCAAATAACTATTACATCGTCCGCGCCAACGCCCTGGAGGATAACTACAGGCTCTACCACGTTGTCGCGGGAAACCGCCGCCAGTTCGCAGGTGCAAATTTCAAAGTTACTTCAGGCGAATGGCATGAGCTGCGCGTCGAATGTATCGGAAACAAGATCATTTGTTACTACGATGGCGCAAAGAAAATCGAAGCGACGGACGACACGTTTAAAGATGCAGGCAAGGCCGGACTGTGGACAAAAGCTGATTCGGTGACGTACTTCGACGACCTGAAGGTCACGGCGAAATAGGCTGAGGGGGATCATCGATGAAGTGCATTACACGTAGTAACGTTGAACAGGAGGTTTGTCAGATGCTTCGCTATACGAAAAAAGGGATGTTGCTCTTGCTTGCTGGCGTTTGTCTCATCTTTTCCGGTGTGTCTGCCTTTGCCCAGGACGTGCCGAACGACTATCAGGAAGTTTTGAAGTCGCTGGACCGTAAAGGAGACTTTAAGGCGGGCGCCCTGAAGGTGAATATTCCGCGTTCTGATCTAAAAATGACGATCCAAGGCGTCTCCACGCCCACGCCGTTCGGTTTCGGCGGCTGGGTCGCTATGACCAAAACGGCCGATGGTACGGAGGTGATGATGGGCGATCTCGTGTTGCTCCAAGAAGAGGTCAATCCCGTTATGTCCGCCCTGCTCGACAATGGCATCGAAATCACCGCTCTTCATAACCATTTTTTCTGGGACGACCCGCACGTCTTTTACATGCACGTGCACGGTCTGGGCAAGGCCATGGACCTGGCGCATCGCATCAAGCCGGCTTTGGACCTCATCGGCCACATCACATCACCGGTTGTCGCGCCGGTCTCCGGCACGGGCACACCACTCGACACGGAAAAGCTGGCAAAGATTGCTGGACACGCAGGCGAACAATCCGGGGCGGTGTACAAGATCACCGTGGGACGCGATGACTTGGCAATGAAGGACCACGGCGCCGTCATCAATGCCCGCATGGGACTAAATACCTGGGCCGCTTTCTTCGGAACGCAAGAGGATGCGGTTGTCGCTGGCGACGTAGCCATGCTGGAAAACGAAGTCACTCCGGTCCTGAAAACACTGCGTAAAAATGGCCTGAATGTCGTGGCCATCCATCACCACATGATCGAGGATCGCCCCGTGGTGATCTTCCTGCACTACTGGGGCAGAGGTTCGGCGGAAAAACTCGCGGCTGCCTTCAAAGCCACTCTCGATGAATTGGGGAAAGGCGCTCCGTCACACGGAATGGGACGCTAGGGTTCTTTTACGCCGAGCCAAGACATGAAGACGACCGCGATCTCAGTCGAGGGTGGAGAGACGCAGCCCAAACTGCGCGCATTTCTGTTCTATTTTCTCCACCTTGGCACCCTTGGGTTCGGAGGACCCATTGCGCTCGCTGGACACATGCAAAAGGACTTGGTCGAGGAGCGGAAGTGGTTTTCCAGCCAAGACTACGCGGAGGGCCTTGCGTTTTCCCAACTTTCGCCAGGCCCGCTCGCGGCACAACTTGCCATGTATCTCGGTTGGGTCCGGGCCGGGACGCTTGGCGCGACGCTCACGGGAGCCGCGTTTGTTCTGCCCTCTTTCCTGATGGTCATGGCGCTTGCCGCGCTCTACGTGCATTACGGGCGGCTGCCTTGGATTCAAGGAGTGTTCTACGGCATTGGAGCCGCGGTCATCGCAATTATCGCTCGCAGTGCTTACAAGTTGGTTCGCTCCACTCTTAAGAAAGATTGGTTGCTCTGGGCGCTCTTCACGGCATTAGCGATTACCACCGCATGGAAAGAATCCGAGATCGTCTGGCTCTTCCTGCTCTGCGGGCTCGTTTCGATGTTCATCAAGGCACCGCCGCGATGGGAGCTTTTACGCCGCGCAGCCCCCGCTTTCGTTGGAATCGAGAAACTGTTCACGGGTGCAGTAGGAACTGCCACAGCGGCTACGGTGGGCACCCTCTTTCTGTTTTTTCTGAAGGCGGGTGCTTTCGTCTTCGGGAGTGGTCTGGCGATTGTGCCGTTTCTTTACGGCGGCGTCGTAGGCCAATACCACTGGCTGACGGAGAGACAGTTCCTCGATGCGGTTGCGGTAGCGATGATAACGCCGGGGCCAGTCGTCATCACCGCTGGATTCATCGGGTATTTGGTTGCGGGATCGATTGGAGCGCTGCTGGCCGCACTCGCCGTTTTTGCCCCACCGTACCTAATCGTGATCGCTGGCGCTCCGTATTATCGGCGCTTTGCAAGAAACCTCCAGGTGAAGGCATTCGTGCAAGGAGTAACAGCCGCCGCCGTAGGCGCCATCGCTGGAGCGGCCTTCATCCTTGGCAGGCGTTCCTTGATTGATCTGCCCACTGTTTCCATTGCCGTCGTGACGTTCGGACTGCTCAGTTTCAAGAAAATCCCGGAACCACTTTTGATTCTTGCGGCGGGGGTTGCGGGCCTGCTTCTTTTCAAGGGCTAGAGGTTAGGAAGTTATTTGAAGATAATAATCGGAGGTCTTGTATGAGAAACAAAGGTTTGCTGTTCTTCGGATTTATCGCGCTTACAGCAGCTTTGGGACTTTTTGCCAAGCCAGGCGCGCCCACGCTAAAGAAAGTGACCGAATTCGATCTGCCGGGACCGCCGGGCAAACGGTTCGACTATCTCACCATAACCCCCGACGATCACTACTTGCTCTCGACTCACCTTGCCGCAGGGCAGATGTACGTCATTGATTTACGCACCAACAAAATCGTGGCCACAGTTCTAGACACTCCAGGCGCCGAAGGCGTCGAGTACGTTCCCGAATTGAAGAAGGCGTACACGTCGAACGCCGGCGACAACACCATCGGCGTGGTGGACCTTCGCCAAATGAAAGTAATCAAGAAAATCCCCACCGAAGCCAAGCCGGATGGTAGCGCCTACGCTGCCCCGTTTCACAAACTCTATGTTTCCGATGAACGAGGCAAAGCGGAAGCCATCGTGGATGTCCGCACGGACAACATCGTGAAGACGCTCCACTTTGATAGCGAAGCCGGGATGCCTCAATACGATCCGGTCGCGCAAAAAGTTTACGTAAATCTTCAAGACAAGAATATTTTCGCTGTCATCGATCCGGCTACGGATGAAGTCGTGGGGCGCTATCCTGTAGGGCGCTGCGAAGGAAATCATGGAATGACCCTCGATCCAGAGCATCATCGCGCTTTCCTCTCCTGTGAAGGCAACGACCTCATGACCGTCTTCAATCTCGACACACACCAGCCCATCGCATTCCTGCCGATGGCGGGCGGTCCCGACGTCATTAAGTTCGATCCAGGTCTCAAGCGAATTTACGTCGCCTGTTCGAGCGGAGCCATCTCCGTATTCCAAATGGATGACCCCGATCACTACCGGAAGCTGGAAGATTTTCCGGTTCAAAAGAAAGTGCACAGCTTGGCCGTGGACCCTGACACTCACCGTGTCTACGCACCGGAGCAGGAAGCCGATGGCAAGGGTGTTGCGCGCATGGTCTTTTATGAAGCAGTGACCAGCAAGTAGGACATCGTTCGACCCTGTTTCGGAGTGAATCCGAATTTGGAGCAATCGTGACGACTGCGTTCAGGCGACTAAAGAACTTTCTAGACGTTGAGCGCAACGTCACCGCGGCTTCCGGCGCTGTGTTTTTGGTGGGCCTCGGAGAAGAACTCTGGAAGAAATTTCTTCCTAAGTATCTGGAGTTGCTCGGTGCCAGCGCCACAGCAATTGGGCTGTTCGGCACAGCGGAGGATTTCTTCGATGCACTCTACCAGTATCCGGGCGGCTGGCTGGCCGACCACTGGGGGCGTCGCCGCGCGTTCTTAATGTTTCTTGGAGCCGCCGCGACCGGATACCTCATCTACCTTTTCAGCCCCTCATGGCCATTCCTCTTCCTTGGGCTCGCTTGCGTGATGGTATGGCAATCCATGGCGTCCCCCGCAATCTTCGCCACGATCGGCGACGCGCTTCCCAGGGAACGGCGTGCCATGGGTTTCACTTTTCAATCCATGCTGAAACGCTTTCCGATGGTCATTTCGCCTCTCGTTGGTGGCGCGATGATCGCCGCCTTGGGTCTACGCAATGGAATCAAAGTTGGGCTTGCTATCACCCTTGTATTTGTCGGGATCGCCGTGCCCTTTCTCTTTCTCATAAACCTTCGAGTCGCGCCCAAAGACAGCGTGAAGATGCGTGGCGTTTGGAATGCCTTCCACCCGACGCTCAAGCGGCTACTGGTGTCCGATATAGCCATCCGTACCTGCGAAGGGATGGCCGACATATTCACGGTCCTGTACGTGACCAACGTCACCGGCATTACGATTCCTCAGTACGGCGTTCTCGTCGCTATTCAGCTCGCGACAGCGATTCTTGTTTACATTCCAAGTGCGAAGATCGCTGATCGAATTGGGCGCAAACCGTTCGTCATCGCCACCTTCGTTTGCTTTGCTCTCTTTCCAGTCGCCGTCGTGCTCGCTACCAATTTCGCGTGGCTGGTCGGCGCATTTGTGATTGGAGGCTTGCGAGAGATCGGCGAGCCTTCTCGCAAAGCCATGATTGTTGACTTCGCAGACCCACAAACGCGCGCCCGCACTGTGGGGCTTTACTACCTTGTCCGGAGTTTCTCGATAACACCGGCGTCAGCAATTGGAGGCCTGCTGTGGAGGATTCAGCCACAGATTCCGTTCTTCACGGCGGGAGCAATCGGAATTGTTGGGACCCTTCTTTTTGCGGTAACCGTTGAAGAGAAATATGCAGGTTGATGAGAGGGTGGACGCAGACCACGTGAGAAATGAACGCTTCAACTATTTTAGCCACTCTCTACTTTGGGCACTTCTCATTTCTGTGTTCATGCTGCCACGGAATGTTGATGCTCGCGCTCTCCCAAACGCGGCCCGTTCTGTTCCGCAGGAAGGGGTGCGCATGGCGGAAGCAGTCCGGGTGGATCGTGCGCCACGTTTGGATGGCACACTAAGCGATCCTCTCTGGCAATCGGCCAAGCCCATCACCGATTTTCGGCAGCGAGAGCCACACGAAGGTCAGCCGCCTACCGAAAAGACGGAAGTGCGTATCCTTTACACGCGGCATGGCGTGTACTTCGGGATTCATTGTTTTGACTCTGAGTCCTCGCGGATTATGGTGACGGAACTCCGGCGCGACGTAAGCCAGGAATTGGACGACCACTTCGAAATTCTGATCGATTCGAACCATGATCGGCGTGACGCTTATGTATTCCAGGTCAATCCCCTCGGAACACAAATCGACGGATTAATCGTGGGAGAGCAAAACGGATCGCGAGGAGCCGATTTCGATTCCGGCTGGGACGGTGTGTGGATTTCGGAAGCCCGGATCACACCAGACGGCTGGACCGCCACGGTAGCGATCCCCTTCACGACCCTGAATTTTACGAAGTCTAGGGATGTTACGTGGGGTCTGAATTTCAAGCGGTTTATTCGCAGAAAAAACGAAGAGGATCTTTGGGCTGCGTACCGGCGGACTTTTGGAATTACAAAAGTCTCGGAAGCTGGGGAACTTACCGGCATAACCGACATCGGAAGTGGAAGGCTCTTTGTCGTGAAGCCGTATGGGCTGGCGCAATTCGACAAGCAGACAGGGCAAAATCCGGCATTTCCCCTTACGGGCGGGCTGGATGTGAAGTATGGGATTCGCTCGAATCTGCTCTTGAATGTTACGGGAAACACGGATTTTTCCGCCACGGACGTGGATCAAGAGCAGTTTAATTTGACCCCTTTTCCAATCTTCATTCCGGAAAAACGCCAGTTCTTCCTGGAAAACGCGGGAATCTTCAATTTCGACATGGGCAACCATGATCAGTTGTTCTTCACCCGGCAGATCGGGATCGATTCTATTACGGGAAACCAGGTGCCCATCAATGGCGGAGCGAAGCTGACCGGCACGATCGGTCGCCTGCAATTTGGGGTCATGGATGTGGACACCCGGTCCAGTGGTCCGAATCCCTACGCAAATTACGCCGTCGCCAGGGTAAAGGAATCCTTGTGGGGTGGTTCGTATGTCGGGGTAATGGGCATCGATAAGCGCTCCGGCAATTTGCAGGACAATTTCAACCAAACGGGCGGAATCGATACGCGCCTGGTCTTCTTCAAGGACTGGTTCGTGGATGCGCACATGGCTGGAACGCAATCGCCTGGGCGCCCCAGCGGGAATAGCGATCTCGGCGCTTCCATTGCCTATCGCGCGAACTGGGTAGAGGCGATCGTCGAACGCAGAAAAGTCGGACCAAATTTCAACCCGGAAGTTGGATTCATCGAGCGTACCGATTCCAATGAAACTTACGGAAATGTGACATTCAAAGTAAGACCCGCGATCTCGGGAGTCCGCGAGATGCAGTTCGAGGGCTTCCTTCTCCATGCGCCGGATACTCATGGTGTTGTGCAAACCCAGGAGTGGCAGGGAACTTTTCGCGGCGAGTTCAATAACGGTGCGTACACCGACGATGATATCGCCGACGTGTTTACCCAGCGAATCACAACGCCTCTTCACATCTACAAGAACGTGTTCATTCCGAACGGCCTGTATCACTTCGCCCGGCATCAGCTCACCTACGGGTCCGGGCAAGATCGGCGGTTTACGTACAACTTCTTTGAAAGATTCGGCGGGTATTACGGCGGGACGCTGAATGAATTTCGTGTGCGGGCCAATTACCGGCCCACTGCGAAGTTCTCGATTTCCGCTTCCGAGACTTGGGATCGCTTTCGATTGCCGCTGCTCAATGGTAATTTCTCGGTGGTGCTGGCCAGCTTGCAGGGAAACTACTCTTTTACCCGCTTTTTGACATTCACGAGTCTGATTCAATTGGATACCTCGAACACCCAGGCGGTCAGCGCCAATGTTCGCTTGCGGTATAACTACCGCCCCGACAGCGATCTCTACATCATCTATAACGTCGGGACGCAATTCGCCAGCATTGCACCGGCGAACCCTCCGGAAGTTCGCGAGACCCGCTTCGCCGTGAAATGGACCTATTCCTTCGCTCCCTGAAGGAAGTTCAAACTACTTCCTCTTGGCGAGTGGCGCAGACATGAGCCGCTAGGAAGATTTTGGGTGCCAACCCTTCGGTTTTAAGGAGCCTGTGGAGGGCGGAGTTGAACCATTCGGGTTTTGGCTTTCTGATTCCCCGGCTCCGTTCGCCCCTTTTCCACATCCTATTCGAATGCATACCAATACGTTAACTATTGACTTGTTACTTTTTCCGTGCTATCATACCTTGTGAACGTCGCACCTAACTCCCGCCCCGCCCTCTCCAGCCTTGGCGCAAGAGGGCTTGTCGTCCGTAGCCTCGGCGTAGGGCGGCCATTCTGGCTCAACAGTACGCCCTTTAACTCCTGTCCTTTGAATTCGTTGCGCACACTTGTCTTCACAACGAGGGGGTATACCCCTCGCCCATCTCCACTTTTCCGTACACACTTCCAAGTTCCGCCTGCCCGCCGTAGCCTTGGCGGAGGAGGGTATACTCCAACCACTTATGTTCTGCGCTGTTACAGAACCCCGGGGGTCACATCCTTCAAACCAAAAGCTTCTCTCGCCTTATCAAAAAGGTACATTTCCATTTTCCGTACACTCTTCCCATTCTGGAACTTGCCACTCACCAACTGCAACCCGTCTGAATCAGGCGTGGGTCGCCAGGCGCTTCTGTCTGTAGAGTTCAAAGAACCGGCTGGTGAAGCGATTCTCGGGGTCCACGCGATGCTTCTCCCGGAAAAAAGTGTCAATGCCGGGATACGCGCTTCTCAAATCATCGAGTTTCACATCGCGCGCGTACGTCAGGTAGAAGGTTCCCTGGTGCTGCACGGCAAGCTGCGTCAACCGCTGGATCAGCAGCTTGGCTTTCGCACACCCCTCCGGCGTCAACGGTTCATTGATATAGAGGACTGCCGCAAAGGCTGCCTCCCTCGGCGCATAGGAAAGAAGGGATTCGCTGTCTACATTTACGTAGCGAATGGTCAATCCCAGCAGGTTTGTCTGGAACTCCAGGAAGGCACCGCGCATGGCTTCCATAAAGGATACAAACCGGGGAATGGGGACGAAGAACTCCTGGATCACGTCCGTGTCGGCGGGCGAATGATACTCAAACATTTTAATCGCCGAGACCGGCGGCCGCATGGCGTTGTTCCGGGAGACCATACTCCGGTCCGCCGGATGCGCCGAGAGTTGTTTCTCGGCGTGCCAGCGAAGCGTTTTCCCCCAGCTGTACTTGCGAGACAATCCGAACAAAAAACGGTCCCGCATGATGTTGCGCTCGTGATCGAGCTGAAAGATGTTTTCCCGGCGGGTGGTGGTTTTTTTCCATACTGTCACGATGGTCTCGTCCAGGAAATTACGCGGCGCAATCGAAGGGCGCGCGATAAAGAACTCGGCGTCCCGGTCGCACCGGATCTCTTGCTCGAAATATTCGGGCAGCGCGCGAATGGGCAGGACTTCAGAACTCTGCTGGAAAACACAATTCTCCACCAGCGCAAGGTCCACATCGAGAATGATCCCGAACATGCCATAGCCGCCGATGGCCAGGCGAAACATTTCGGGGTTCTCGGATCGGCTCACCCGAATCACCGAGCCATCGGCAAGCATCAAGCGAAATCCCAGCACGCCATGAATGACCGTGGAGGAATGAATGTCTCGTCCATGGGCATTTGACGATAAGGAGCCACCCACGGTGAAATTGTTGTCCGACTGCATGGACTTCACGGCCAGCCCGGCGGGGTTCACGGTGTCCTGGATTTTCTCCCAGGTGATTCCGCTTTCTACCGTGATTTGCTTCCGTGGTACGTCCAGGGCCACGATCCGCTGGAAACGCTTCAGGTCCAGGCCCACGGCGCCCTCGGCAAAGGCGTGCCCCCCGAGATTGTGCCGGGTCCCCATCAGGCAGATCGGCAGTTTGTTTTTTTGTGCTTGTTCCAGAACATCCCGAATGTCGGAAACGGTGCGCGGTGATTCCAGAGTTTGCACGCTCACCGAATATACGCGCCGCGCATCGGTCACCCGAAGATGGGGACATTCCTTCTGGATTTCGCAAAGCGCTTTGAGGAGCCGGGCCCGTGCGCGGCTCGGCACGGCCGGATATACGGGGAGGTACAGCAACTTTCGATAAGCGGCCCGTAACTTTGCCGCTGCGGGGAATTTCCCTCCGGGCGGCGGGGCGATCACCGAAAGCGCAGATCCGGCCGTCGTCGCGTCAAAACCATACAAGCGGAGCGCTGCCGCAAAATGTTCCGGGGCTTCCACGAGGACGGGGAACACCCAAAAACTATGGAAGTCCGCGGCAATCCCGGGGCACGACAAGCCGGGCGGAAGAGATTTTGCAAATTCATTTCCGACCTGCATCCTCTGACGCAATAGGGAAGGATCGAAAGTCCGGAGCCGCCGCGTGAGGAGAGCTACGAGTGGCAAAGAGGGTTGCCTTCGTATTTCGTCGAGGTCTTCTTCTCCCTCAGGCAGATTGCGCACCGCATTGATAACTTGTTCAAAGTCCTTTTTCAGGAGCACACAAGCGCGATAAAAAAGGCCATAAAGAAGCGGTATAGTGAAAAGTTTGACCAGCACATGCGTGAAAAGCGCGGACAGGAATTCGCTCCTCTTCTGCAATCGATAACCTTGCTGGATGGATCGCATTTTTTGCAGGAGTTTAGGATCCCTCACACGGATCAGCGCTCCGCCGAGCGCCGTTGCGGTCTTAATTGGACCGAAGCTGAACATGGCTGCGTCCGTCTGCGGGTGGCCGGTGTAGTCCAGACCGGCAAAAGCCTGCGCGCAATCTTCGATCACGGAGATGCCGTGCCGCCCGGCGAGCGCGATCAGTGGGTCCATGGGCACGCGGATGCCAAAGAGGTGCGCAACGACGATGGCGCGCGTCCGCGGAGTAATCGCAGACTGTAGAGCGGAAGTTTCCGGGGATAGTGTTTCGATATTGAGGTCCAGGGGGATAGGAACCAATCCGTGGTTTCTGGCAATGTCCGCCATTTCCCGGATGGTCATCGCCGACATGATGATTTCACTGCCCCGCGGCAATCCTAGCGCTTGAAGGAAAAGGTCAAAGCCAGTTCGCACAGAAAAAGTTGCGAGAACAGGCTGGCCCGGAGCAAAAAACTTTTCAACCGCCGATTCGCTGCTCGTGATACCGCGAGAAAATGCACAGCGCACGATTCCAGCAGCGAGGTCGCTCCACCGAATGTCGAGCTGTTTTCGTGGATAGAGCAGTAATCTGGGGCGCGTCATCGTCGGCAAGTTCCCGGGATTCTATATTAGACACGGCGAATACACCATTGATTGGACCGGCCTGCCGCCGCAACTCCTTGACTCCCGCAATATTCGCCAGTACGATGCACCGCAATCGCCGTCATGATTTGCGAAGTCTTGCAGCACTCTCACTTTCTCGAAAAGTGCGGCGGACTAATCATGGATATGATCTTCAAGACGAAAGACCGCGGCTGGTTTGACGGTTTGCAATTTGTCCCCGAAGGCCTCATGAAATTTACGGATTCCGGCTTAGCCCTGGACGCTCACATGGTCTGTTATGAAAAAGCAGACTGAGCAACAGCCCGTCAAATACTCCTCGCGAAATATCATCATCGCCGCATCTCTGTTGATCGCGGCGCACGCCACTATTCTCGTTTTTTGGGGTACCCGCCCCCCTGGGCCTCTCCTGTCCGACCTCTTTCAGCTGGGGATGGGCGCGTTTTGTGTCCTAGCTGCCTTTCAAGCTTCGCGGCGTTCTGACGGTATCGCACGCTACTTCTGGGGACTCACAGCCATCACTTTTTCTCTGTTTGTCGTGGCCCAGGCATTGGGTTGGTACGACAATGCGTTTCAGGCCCCTCATTTTATTGAATGGTTCGTCAACCTTCTCTTCTTTTTCTGGCTCACCCCCCTAGGGATGGCCTTATTTTTGGATCCAGACTTCGAGCCGAAAGGTTTTGACTGGCTTCTTATCCTCGATCTCGGCCAGGTCATTCTCTTTTGGCTCGCGGGTTACTTCTATTTCTTCTACATTCCATCCCAATCGCAATCCGGGACTGCACTGACGCACTCCATATGGGCCCCCTACTTTGTTTATAACGGGTTTCTCATCGGCGCTTTTTTTCTGCGCTCTGTTCTAACCAAGTCAGGTGTGGCGCGCGCCTTGTTTGGGCGCATGACGGTTTTTCTTCTGTTTGCCGGTTCGGCGGACTTTTCCTTCTACTACGGCCCCTGGAAAGACCTACAAACGGGGGGGTGGTACGACTTCGTTTGGATTAGTGCGAACTTTCTAGTGGTGATACTCGCAGCGACCTGGAAACAAATGGAGCCGTCGCGGCCGATCGCCGCAGCGCCGATACAGCCGCATAGTTCGCTGGTAACCCAGTTGCTCCCCCTCGTATATTCGCTGCTCATCCTGGTGATCTCTGCCCAGATTGCCACGGAACGATTGAAGTTGGCCGCCACCGTCGTTCTAATCTCGTTCGCCGCTTCCAGTGTCCGCTTGTTGATAACGCAGCACCGGCAAGAGCGGGGCCGGCGTCTCCTGGAGGTAGTGATCGAGGGAACCACGGACGCCATCTTCGTAAAGGATTGCGAAGGCCGCTACCTCATGATTAACACCGCCGGCGCTGGCCGGATGGGGCGCGAAGTAAAGGAAGTGATTGCAAAGACGGATGGAGATTTGCTTCCTGCCGAGACTGGCCGGCAGATCATGGAGAAAGACCGCCAGGTGCTGCAGTCGGGCGGCAGCGAGACCTCCGAGGAAATGGGCACCGCCGGTGGAGCGACCCGCACCTATCTGGCGACCAAAGGTCCTTATCGCGACGCGCGCGGTAAAGTCGCCGGGCTGTTCGGCATCTCGCGCGACATCACCGAGCGCAAGAGCATGGAGGAAAATCTTAAGGTTCAAAAGGCTTTTCTAGAGCAACTGATCGAGAGCGCTCCGGAGGCGATTGCCATCGTGGATCCGGATTATACGATTCGCCGCATCAATCTGGAGTTTACCCGCGTGTTCGGTTACACACCCGATGAGGCCTGCGGCCAAAATCTGACTGTTCTCATCGTACCTGCAGACAAGATGGAGGAAAGCCGCGCCCTGGAATACCACTCCGAGCGAGCAAGTACCACGGTCCTGGAAACCACAAGGCACCGGAAGGATAGAAGTCGAGTCAATGTTTCGGTGCTGGTATCCCCGGTGATGGTCGGCAAAGGCCTGGATGCGGTGTACTGCATTTACCGGGACATCAGCGACCGCAAGACGATCGAGGAACAGCTTCGGCAGTCACAGAAGATGGAGGCTATCGGGCGCCTTGCAGGTGGCGTAGCGCATGACCTCAATAATCTTCTCACAGTCATCACCGGATATAGCGAGTTGCAATTGGCGAGCATCACCACAAACAATCCTGTATATGGGCCGGCTGAGCAGATCAAACTCGCCGCGGACCGGGCCAGCACGCTAACCCGCCAGCTTCTGGCCTTCAGTCGCAGACAGGTGCTGCAACCCAGGGTCATCAATCTCAATGCCGTTGTCGATGCTGTTGAGAGTCTTTTGCGCCGCCTAATCGGCGAGGACGTGGTGGTGATTCTCAATTTAGCGCCGGACCTGGGCACGGTACGCGCTGACCCCGGCCAGATGGAGCAAGTCATCATGAATCTGGCCGTCAACGCCCGCGACGCCATGCCTCAGGGCGGCAAACTCCTCCTGGAAACGGCCAACGCAGAATTGGACGATGCCTACGCCCGGGGCCACGTAGGAGTGCAGCCGGGCCGCTACATCCTCCTGAGTATCAGCGATACAGGCAAGGGCATGGACGAGAATACGCTGGCTCACATCTTTGAACCCTTCTTTACTACCAAGGAAACAGGGAAGGGTACGGGGCTAGGGCTGAGCACGGTGTACGGCATCGTGCAGCAGAGCAACGGTCACATCTGGGTTTATAGTGAGCCTGGAAAAGGCACATCGTTCAAGATCTATCTGCCGCGTGTGCAAGAAGCCGCTGCTCCCAATGACGGCCGACGGCATTCAACACAAAAGGCGCGGGGCAATGAGACTGTCCTTCTAGTCGAAGATGATCCGCAGGTGCGGGAATTGACGCGAACCTTGCTGGCCGACTGCGGTTACTCCGTGCTTGCGGTCGAGCAACCGTCGGAAGTCGAAAAGCTGTGCCGAGAGCATCATGGCACCATTCATTTGTTGTTAACCGATGTGATCATGCCGGGTATGACGGGTAAGGAGGTTGCGGTTGTGGTTCAGCAGCTTTGCCCGGGGATTCGCGTTCTTTACATGTCCGGTTACACGGATACGATCATCGACCACCATGGCGGCCTGGGCCCGGAAACCTTCTTCCTGCAAAAGCCATTCACCAGCGCTGCATTGTCTGACAAAGTACGCCAGGTATTGGGATAGCGAGAGCGGAGCGGTTTGCGCCGGGCGGCAAGTGGTCTCGAAATGCGGGGATCTAACGACTGATTGTCACTAAGCGCAGTTGCACGCTATACTTGGAGCGAGAAGTTGCCGCGGAGAGGTGGCCGAGAGGCTGAAGGCGGCGGTTTGCTAAACCGTTGTACGGGCTAAAACCTGTACCGGGGGTTCGAATCCCCCCCTCTCCGCCAGAATTCTTTATCCCCCCTATTTCCATTTACTTCCGTCATGCAAAACTGGCGGGCTAACTGTGGAGTCTCAACAGGTTGTTCTGTTCTAATCCAGAGCGGCTGATAGGTGGAGCGTGGTTGAGACTACCATGAGGGCGATGCCAGTTGTAGTGATGAAGCCAAGGAGACATCTG
>JBGOTL010000011.1:0-45878 GCA_041476465.1 Candidatus Acidiferrum sp.
ATCGCGGGCGAGAACACCGCAAGCAGAGCCAAGAGCAGAGCGAACAGCAGCACGAAACGGGAAGCAAGAGTCTTCATCGGGAATTTCTTTTTTCGATTTCTTTCGCTGCGCACAGTCTATCGCAACGCGCTTTCCCAAAAAGGCCAAAAAACAAAATCCCCAGCCTCAAGAATCGGGGTTGAGGCACCCGCTTCCTCGCAAAAACCGTCGGGCCCCACAAAAAAGGGGAAAGCCTGGCGCTTCGCGAGCCAAAACTTTTCTGCTGGACGCCGCTTACCAGCTGAACTTCAGGGCGAATTGGAACTGCCGAGCGTCGTAGGACGCCGTAGGCCGGCCGGCGGTGCACGTCGCCGCGCCCGTGGACGGATCGCAGAGTTGGTCGACCGCCGCGATGTTGGTGTGATTGAGCATATTGAAACCGTCGGCGATCAGGTCGAGGCCGGCACGTTCTCCGAATGCGATGCGTTTGGAGATGCGCAGATCGATCTGGGAGAAGCCACTCATGTTAAAGCGATTGCGGCCGAGATTGCCGTCGCAGCCCAAGCCGAGGACGGTGGTGATAATGGGCACACTAAACGTTGTGCCGTCATTATTCAAGCAGGTGCTCGCCACGGTAAAGCCCACGCCGGGGATATATTTTGAGGTAGTCGTTCCCGCGCTTCCCGTCACTACGGATGGACGCGCTTGTGAGGTTCCGAGGTCCAAGCGGGCGTCTCCGCCGGTAATGACGTTGAACGGGCGTCCCGAGGCCACTTCGATAATCGGCGCGACCGTAAAATTCCCGATGAAATGTTTCCAAGCACTATCGCCGGACTTGACGCCGGAAGTCTGGAAGACCGCGCTGGTGACCCAGCGATGGCGCTGATCGTTGTAGGAATTGCTGCGCTCAAATCCCGGGAAGCGGCTGTCCGCGGGTTCCAGCGGGGATTGCAAGTCCGCAGAATCATCGATGGAATGGGACCAGGTGTAACTCGAGAGCATTTCAAAGCCTTTCGAGAATCGCTTGGTTAAGCTCGCGGTGAGCCCGTGATAGATGGAGTTGCCGATGGATTTCTGCGCATCCACGGTGTTCCAGGCAACCGGGACGCCGAACCCTAGTGGGTATGGGTGAGCCGACCCTTGAGTGGCTTGCGCCAAGGCTAATTGGGTACCGTAACCTCCAACAAACGCTGCAAAGGACGGATTAGGCCCGGAAGGGCGGAAGAAATTAAAGAACGCGGGTGTGCCGATAAAACCCAGCGGAGATCCCGTGCAGTCAGGCCCCGTAAAACCTAGCGCCAAGAACGGAATCGGAGGGGCTGCTAATACGATGCTCCCTCCACCTGGCGTGGGTTGACCGATGGCTCCTGGGCCACACGTGGCTCCCATTAGGCCGTAACCGCTCGTGGGCAGGGAAAATGCGCGCGGGTCCGTGGGAGGAAGGCCGGCACCAATGGCCGCGGCGAGATTGTTGGTCAAGAGGGCTGGATCCGTTGAGTTTATGTCCACTGCGCGATAGAGCTTGAGGCCATGGGTATATTGATAACCAACGCTGAACTTCCACGAGTTGGTGATCTCCCGTTCAATGGTCAGGTTGGCCTGCTGTGCGTACCCGTACTTGAAGTTTTTGTCCACCGGCAATGTAAATGGCAGAATGGGCAACGGAAAGGGCGTCGCAGGATTCAGGAAGTTCTGGTTGGCGAACACCGAACCCTGTCCGAAGGGATCAAACCGCTGTTGGTTGGCGTTGTAATAGAGGTTGGACAGGCCCTGATTCAGGACGCCCTGGAAGATCGAAGCGCCATTCAGATTTAGAGGGCTGTCCAAAGCCGGTCCGCAGGTCGGCGTGACCAAGCCACACGCGGATGGTGTTCCTATCGGTGAAAGCAACTGCACCGACTGGCCACCGTCCACCGTGGTGGCATCAAAAGCGATGGCCAGCAGCGGATGGTCGTAGAAGAGGCCGTAGCCCGCGCGGATGACGGTTTTACCGTCACCCTGGGGATCCCAAGCCAGACCAATGCGCGGCGCGACGTTCTTGTAATTGCGGGGAATACCTTCCACGAGGCCGAGAGCCTTCTCCGCTGCCGCGTTGGTTGGCGTTCCGGCATTGAAAAGTGGAGTGATTTCCACGTCGTAGCGCACGCCATAGTTCATGGTCAGCTTGCGGTTCATGCGCCAGCTATCCTGGAAGAAAAAGGCGAAAGGCAGGTTATCGATCGGTCTGTTGGCGGCGCCAATTCCCTGAATATAGGTTGTTGGAAGACCCAGACCGTAGGACTGAACTGCTGTCGTACCCGGCAGCGAAACTTCATTGGCGCCGCAAGGAGCAGTATGGTTGGCGGCCGTGGCCGGATTTACACAATCAAAAAGGAAATTGCCTGCCGCTAGCCCGCTGAATTCCGCGAGGCCGCCGAAGTCGAGTTGAAAGATGGTGGGCTTGGAGGAGCGCAGCTGAATCAAGTTTACGTCGCCGCCGATTTTGAAGGTGTGACGCCCGCGGATGAGGCTGACGTGATCGGTAAATTCCGTGCGCCGTTCAATGCGATCCACGGGGGAATACGGCTCGCGCCCGAAGTAGGCAAAACCCGGGATGTTCACGGCGACCTGGTCACCGCCGGGAAGTGGTGAGAATCCAAAGTGCGTTCCGCGGCGAGCGTATTGAAAGCGGAACTCGTTGAAGGCTGTGTCGCTTACCGTGGTGTCATGCTGGAAGGTGCCGTTGAAGTCGCGGGATTGATTCAACCCAGTGCGGGAACCCGCGTTCTGGCCGAACACCTGGTTTTGCGAAGTTGATTCGATGCCCGTCACCAGCGAAGGCGAGACGCCCACGCGAAGGAACGAATTGTTGCGATTGTTCCAGCGCTGGTCCAAGCGGGCGGACCACAAACTGGTCTTTTCCATCACCGGGAAATTGCCGCGCAAGGAGTTCAGGCCCACAAAGGATCCCGGGAGGGGCGCCATTCCGACCGGCAATAGTGGAGAACCGGGAGCAGAGGAAAATCTGGTAAATCCATTGCAGTTAATTCCCGGATATCCGCCTCCAGCATTCACGGTCTGCCCCGGGGGACAAAGAACGGGAAGAGGAAACTGCGCGCCGGGGCCGGGATTCAGAGTACTGCTGGGTAGTCCTGCAGCGACGGCGCCGAAATCAACTCGATCGAGAGCGACGCTGGAAGCAGAACCCATCAGGAGGGCGTAGCCTCCAGCTTCCTGCCCGAGCGCGGCTGCGAGAGCAAAGTTTCCCCCGCCTGCGGCAGCTTGAGCAGCCCCAAGCAAAGTGAGTGTCGCAGTGCTTTGGCCGGACGTCAGCAGCAAGCCATCCAAGGGGCCGCAGGCGGCACCGCAAACCAGAGGCGCCAGGTCGAAATTGTTTGTGCCGATGCTGGAGAAGCCGGTCTCCTCGCGCTGCGTGTATTCGTAGGAGAAGAAGAAGAAAGTTTTGTCCTTCTTGAGTGGCCCGCCGAGGGTCAAACCGGACTGCGTGCGCGTGTAGGCCTGTTTGGTTGGTTGCAGAATGCCATTGGAATCCACCTGACCTGAAAAGGGATTACGCGCCTGGAAAGCTTTGTTGCGGAGAAACCCGAAGACGTCACCGTGGATGTCGTTGGTGCCGCTCTTGGTGACAATGTTGATGACTCCGCCGGTGGCGCGTCCGTAGTCCGCGTTGTAGTTGCTGAGAATCATCTGGAATTCCTGCACCGCTTCCTGCGAAACGGTGGAGCGAATGCCGTTGACGGAGTTATCGCCGGCATCGGCGCCGTCCACGCTGACCATGTTGGAACGCGCGCGCGCGCCGCCGATGTTCAGTCCGCTGTTGGGCGCAGGTCCGATGGTGGGCGAAACGTCTCGCGTCGTTTGCGAGTTGGTCAGGGTGAAATTGATGTAGTTCCGGCCGTTGATGGGGAGGTTGTTGATGCGGCGCTGCTCAACGGTCTGGGAAGATTCCGTCTTGGTGGTTTCGATCTGAGCTGCTTCGGCGTTCACGGTGATGGACTGCTGCTGGCCGCGTAGCGCGAGGGGCACATTCAGCGCGGCTTCCTCGCCGACCGTCAGCACCAGCGATGGATTCTCATACACAGCGAAATTCGGTCCGCCGTCGGCGGTGACCTTGTATTCCCCGGGAGGGAGCCCCACCAGGCTGTAGCGGCCGCCGTCGTCGGTGACTGCCGTGCGTTGCGCGCCGGTACCGGTGCTGGTGACGGTGATCTTTGCGGCCTTCACCGCCAAACCCTGCGGGTCGGTCACCGTCCCGGAGAGCGTCGCGGTGTTCACCTGCGCCACAGCAGACATGACGCATCCCAGCAGCATCATGCACAGCACAACGTTCTTGGTGACCGCGAAGCGGTCAACAAACGCACACACGGCTTGCCTGCGTCGCATATAAAACCTCCTAGTCGGAACCAGCCAATCTTCCGCTACCCCTAGCGGTGGCGGGGCCTACCCGCCGCTTCATTGCCTGCAAGATTGGATACACGGCTTTTACTGCAACAAAACGTTCATTTCAACTGTTATCTTCCGAGGGCGCGCCCCCGGCGGCGAATCGGGCGCACCTGTGGTCCAGCGCTCGTGGATGAGCGGCCTTATTCTATGATTCCAGGAAGTTTGCTGAAGGAAACGGGATGGAAAGCCTCAACTGCGCTGGGAAGCTTTTCCGGAAATGGGAACCTTCTCCGTGTCTCCTCGTTCTTTCCAGGCTTTCAACGCTATGGCGAGCGCGATGAGCAGGAAAGTGGCCACGTTCGCGATGATGATCGCCGGGGCGTGAAGGAGCAATCCGTAAACCAGCCACAGCAGTACACCGACAAGATAGAGTCCTAACATGCCGTAGGAAAGATCGCGGCCACCCTGCTTCCAGATTTTTACCACCTGGGGCACGAAGGCGAATGTGGTGCAAAATCCTGCAACTGTTCCAAGCACTTCGATCCAGGTTACCGTCGTCATTGATTCCGTCTCCGCCAATTTTTCGTGTTCGAGGTTTCTTCCCGCCATCAACGCTTCTAATGCCGCATTTGCAGTGTAGCAGCCGCTGCTTGCCGCGCCCAAATGAACAAATTGCAAATTTATTGTTCACGCTGAAATGAAAAGAGGCTCGCCCCGGCGAGGTCCGCACTGCTTTCAAGTCTAATTTTTCGGGTTGCTTCAGATCTGCAGATGACGCTGCACGAGCTTCCGGAGTTTGTCGCGGTCCTCGTCCTTCATGTGAACGAACTCGACGCCGCCGCCATCCGGCCCGATGTTTCGCACCACCGCTGTGAAACGGATTTTGCGGAGTCCCGTGCGCACCTCGAGCTGAATTGAATCGCCCACGTTCAGGCGTCTTGGAGATTCCAGGTACGCGCCGCCGAGGCTGATGGTTTTCACCCGCGCGAGCCCTGCTTGTGAGCCTTCGATCTGCGCCCGCAATGGGGATTCCAGCGGCACCCGCACATACCGCCGCGGGACCACAAAGCTTCCGCTGGATTGCGGCATGGACTCAGAGGCCGCGCGCGCGCGCGCTGAGGAGGGACGATCTTCCAGCAACGCTAATGCATCTTCCGCCGCGGCTCGCAGGCCGGCGGGCTCGGCATACGCCAGGCCTTCGCGCTTGGCCGCCAGTGCCCGGAGCAGCTCGACCGCTTCCACTGCGTGCATGCGGCCGAGCGCTTCGATGGCCTTGATGCGCACAAACTGGTCCCGCAGAATCTCGTGTTCTCCGGCCGCAATCTCCATCAGCAGAGGTACCGCGGTGGTTTCCTGCCCCAGGCCGATCTGATCGATCATCATGGGCACGACCAGCGGGTGGGCGTCGGGCAAAATCGCGGAAAATACAAAAGCCACACTCTGCGTCGAGGGAGAATTCGCGGGGCGCGAAAGTTCGCTCACCGCCAGGTCCTGAAGGTTCCATTCCCAGCTGGCCAGCGCGCGCGTCAACCCGCGAAGCAATCTCTCCGGGTCGGCCGCCGCCAGCAGCTTAATCGCCGCCATCACGCGTTGCCGCCGCGCTTCGTACAATCGCGACTCGAGCAAATTGAGTACCGGCACGCCGATCGTGCGCAGCAGGCGCGCCATGGGCGGAACCAGCTCCGCCCCGCGGGGCTCCGTCAGCAGCAAGGTCAAGCGATCCAGCAGACGTTCGGTATCTCGCTGCAGCAGCCTGGGCAACGCGGCATCCAATGAGCGGTTAGCCAGCGCCGCATCCACCAACAGCAGCCAGCGATCCTGCACCACAAGCCGGCGCGCCAGCGCCAGCATGTGATCGTGCTGCGAATCCCGCGGCGCTTGTTCCAGTCCGAGCAAAATTCCCTCGAAGCCCGCATAATCGGCGCGATTCACAGCGATGCGCCCCAGCGTTTCAAGAAACGCGCCGAGCAACGCGTTGTTTTCCGGAATAGTTTCTTTTTCCAGGGCCTTCAGCGCGCCCCGGTTCAGATCTTCGGGCACCTGATTCGGCCACAGCGATTCAATAATCGAGGTCAGCTCGCCCAGCCCGGCAGCCACCGCGCGCCGCGCCGAGGGATCTTCGTGCTCCATGCGCCGCGCATAATTCAAGAGGATGTTGCGAGCTTCGCGCCGCGGAGCGTCCGCACCGGCGTCCGCCAGTTGCCCAAGGGTTTGGCGGATGGCCACGATCGGCACACACCATACTTCCGGCCCGCGCATCACCGCAGCTTTTTCCCGGGGCGGAAGTTGCATCCAGAACTTTTCGATCAGCTGTTCGCGGTGCTTGTCCGTGCTCCACACCGTGGCCAAGGAAGAGAAATGCTGCGATGCGTGGGGCCCTGAAAAGCTGCCCGCCTCCACCAGCACGTCGCCAAGCTGGTGGAACATTGGCTTGATCGCCACGGGCGCAAGCGTCCCCGCGGAGAACTCCGCGCTTAAGAATTCGAAAATCAGGCCTTCAGACAGGCGCAGCAAATAAGGCTGCGGCTCTTCGGCTTCGCGCGGCGAGTATTGCGTGATGGAACTCAGCAGCATTCGCACGGTTTCACGGCTGGCCTGCTCCATCGCGGAGTGAATGGTGCGCGCGCCTTCCTCCGGTGAAAGCCCGCGGGCGCCCTCGAGCGGCGGCGTCAGGCGTCCCAGGAGCCGCAAGGTGGAGATCAAGTCCTCCAACTGTGGCGCTTGAATCGGCGTATCGCCGTTGTCCCGGGGCGAACTTCCGCCATACGCAACCAGAGCCGCCATCAAGCTCGCGAGCACCGTATCCACTTTGCGATCCGTATGCGTGTTGACCAAGATTCCTTCCACCCGATTCTCGAGGAGTCGCGCGGGCCACCAGGCGGTCGCCGCGCGTTTCGCCGACTCTTCTGATCTTAGCAACGTTGTCTTCACAAGTTGCGCCAGCGTGTCCAGTTCGCCTACATGGAATTTTCGTAAAAAGACCAGCGTCTGGATTCCAACGCGTTGCAAGTCCGTCGCCAGCGCCTGGAATTCTCCCTTCGCATCCGGCAGCGGCGCGTCGTTCAGTTTAGGTACGACGATTCCGCCACGCTCGATGTGCAGCTCCAGACCATGCAGCCCCGCCGCAACTTCCCGCAGCGAATCGTATGCCACATCCAAACTCTCCAGAACTCGGGGATGATTGCGGTCATACAACCGCTGGGAGCGCACCAGCAGGTGCAAATCGAGCAGCGCGTTAGACACCTGGGTGGTTCTCTGATCCACCGCAGGCGGATTGTGCCGAACAGCTCCGGCGACAGACCGCATCGCGGGGCGCGCCTGCGCCTCCACATGCTTCTGAGGCGCTTGAGCGCGCTTCTGTTCATCGACCGGTATTAGTGCTTGCAGAACCAAGCCAATCCTCGCTCGTATCTCTGCCGCCGCTTTCCATTGCCTTCCGGCGGGAAGGAGGCTCTGCCCCGAATCGTGCGCAACACTCGGATGAGGGCAGGGTAACCCTATAAAGGAAGGAAGCACGCCTCCGACCTGAGATTTTTCTTACTAAGTCCATTGTTTGCAATGAATAATTTCGATAGTTCTAGGACTACAAAGGTCTTGTTGTAACAAATTGTTACTTTTTGGGTCGCTTGCTCCTCAAAGTTAGCGAGCGGTCTCTTTGCCTCATCTTCCCTGTACTTAAGTCTCTTTATTTACTTCGTCTTGAGTGTTGCTTCGACATTTACCGTGCCGCCCTCGGTGACTTCCACCCTTCTGACGGCCGCCTGATACCCATTCAACTTGAGAACGAAAGTGTGAGTACCGGCCTGTACTTGCACCCGCGCTGGCGCAAAGTCACTTGTGGGAGTCCCGTCCACAAATATCTCGGCGCCCTTGGGAGTTGTGTTCACTTGCGCCCATGCGACATGGTCGGTGGACTTCTCCTTCAACTCCGCGTCAAGCTGCGTTTGGATATTGTCTTTAACTTGAACGCTCCCTGCATAGGCCTGGTGGCCCTGCAGGCGCAAGACAAGGTTATACGTTCCGGCCGCCAGTGGCAGAGTCACCGGCGTTTGTCCAGACTGCTTCGCGCCATTGATGAAGACGTCCGCGCCCGGCGGGCGGCTATTGACCAATAATCCCTTTGTTAGTGACTCCAGCGCAATTTTTTGATCCAGAGCTTCTCCGGCCTTCACCTGCAACGCGGTTTGCACTGGTTTGTAGCCATCTTTTTGCACTTCCAGGCTGTATTGCTTGGGCTGCAAATTATTGAAACTGCATGGTGTCTGGCACTGATTCAGAACGTGTCCGGCTGGACCACGCAGGACGGCCTGCGCACCGATGACGTCGGTCACCACATGAATGGCCCCGTGGCCTGCTGCCGGAACGGGGTGACCTCCAGCCTCGGCATCGCCCGCTCCTGCACCCGGTGTGTCGTCATATTCGATGTGATCCACCACGTGTACTTTCGCGGGCGCGCTGCGCATGAATTTCAGCAAATCACCGTGCTCACCGGGCCGCAGCTTGCCCGCCAGCGTCAAGGTATTTCCTGCCCCCTGCACTTTGACGCGCGCGCTCAAACCCTTCGCCATGAGCGCTCCTTCCACGCGTCCTTTGTACGCCGCCGCGGGCGGGCTCAGACCCGGTTCCACAATCCTCGGGGTGGATTTCTCTTCCATAGCAACGTCCGGCTTTGCGTCAGTCACGGGCGGTGTAGCTCCTGCTGTTTCTTTCGGGCGTTCCGCAACACCGTTCATGCTCCCGCTCGTTGCACTGTTCGGATCTGGCGCGGTCGCCGAAGTCCTGGAAGTATCCGCAACCGGCTCACCCGAGGCGACACCCGATCTTGCTTCCTTCTGGCGCGCCTCCTCAAACACCGGGCGCAGTTTATTCCCGCCGTAAGCAATCACGCCCAGCAAGCACAGCGCGGCAAACACTGTTCCCACAACGCTTTTTTTCTTGGGTTCCGCGTGTGGGGTCAGCGTACCCGTTCGCCGTACGGCAGGCGTATGCATCGGATTGCCGGCGCGCGAGGCCAGCGCCCGGGCCGTCGCGGTCACCATGGGGTCTTCCCCGTGAAGACCTGCAAGTCCGCGCGCGCCGCCGGCGCCGATAGCCACGGTGGCGTTCGGGTTTCCTGCGATCAACGTGGAGTCGGGATTTCCGCTGGTGCTGCCCAGCGCCCGGTAATTTTTTAAATCGTCCAGCATCTCGCGGCAGCTCTGGTAGCGCAATTCGGGGTCTTTTGCGAGCGCTCGCATCACTACATCGCTTATCCCGGGATGAATTGAAGCGTTCAGCTGCCTCGGCGGAATGGGATCCTCATTCACAATTTTATAGATAACCGTGGTGATACTCTCACCGGGAAATGGCTTCTCTCCCGTCAACATTTCGTAAAGCATTACGCCCAGGGAAAAAATATCGCTGCGCCCGTCTACCGCTCGTCCTTTCACTTGCTCGGGTGACATGTAACTCGGTGTTCCCATCACGTGCGCCGTTTGCTGTACGGCTCCAAATTGCAAAATCTTCGCGGTGCCGAAGTCGGTCACTTTCACCGCGTCGTCGGGCGTGAGCATCAAGTTGGCCGGTTTGATGTCGCGATGCACCACGTTTCGTTCGTGTGCAAACTGCAGCGCGCTACAGGTTTGTTCCATGATGCGCAGTACGCGCGGCAGCGGGAATCCATGCCCCCCGTCCATCAGGGCCTGCAAGCTCTTGCCTTCCACCAGCTCCATGGTGATGTAATAGAGGCCGTCTTCTTCGCCGGCGTCGAAAACCACCACAATATTCGGGTGAGTCAGCAATCCCGCGGCCCGCGCTTCGGTCTGAAATCGCGTCAGCAATTCCGGCCGCGACAATCCCGTGCCTTCTTCGCTCAGACGGATGGTCTTTACCGCGACGGTGCGCCCGATGACCGGGTCCATGGCTTTATAAACCACACCCATGGCGCCCCGGCCCAGTTCACCGATGAATTCGTAGCGCCCCGCTTTCACAATTGTCGCCATTCGCTTGCAGCCGCGGTGAACCGCGGCACATTCCTTGAAATACCTTTGGCGCGTTTGGGTTTTGCGTGGTTCAGAACAGGGAACCATACAGAGCGTTTCTGGACTTCTTGCTTCCTTAGCTCTTTGCTTCCTCTTGTAAAGACACGCCTGGCACACCCATTCGCCCTACCTAGCACAGTACCCATCAATTTTTCACTTGGTCAACGCTACGGCAGTACCAGTGTTTCGCACTCGCCACGGTAGCAGGGGCCCTATCCGGGGCAAATCCCTCTTGCACATTGCATTACTTTGCTTTAGAGTACCGTCAAATTTATGGCGCAATCTTCCGAGCATGATTCCTCCGGCGCAGGCGCCACGCCACTCGCTTGTCCCCGCGTTGCGGTTGTCGCCGTCCATGGCATTGGCCACCACGAAGCGGGCGCTTCCGCGGATGCCATGGCAAATCTGTTGCTTGGCTTGAACTCCTATCTTGATCCGCCCGGAAGCAATCCCTACGGCTCCTTCACCTCGCGCGAAATTCAAATTCCACTGCCCGGTGCCGCGGTTTTTTCTCCCCGCTCCCTCTCACAGCCGCCAAAAAGGCCCCTGGGAGTGCGGCTTCGCACCGTTCTGGAAGAGCGGCGGGGTTTCTTCCAGGACAAATTTCGATGGAAGAAATGGTTGGAACACGACACGCAAGACGAGGTCGCGGCCGCCGACTCCGCGAGTGAGTTTATGTTCGTGCAACTCAACGAGTACGCCGGTGATCCCCAAAAAAACGATTACATCACCCGCCGGTTGGAAGGGCAGCGCAGCGGTTTCAGTGGAAAAAAGGACCGCGACCTTCACATTTATGAGATGTACTGGTCCGACCTGGCGCGCCCTTCCAACTCTTTCCTGCGCTTCTTCATGTCCTTCTATCAACTTCTCCTTCACCTCACCAGCCTGGGCCGCATTGCGGTGGATTTCGCCTCGCTGGAACATATGGGCAAGCGGGATTGGTTTATCCTTGGCCGCTTGTATGCCTATGCCACGCGCGTGTTTACGCTCGGGGTCTGGATTCTTCTCGCGCTTCTGCCGGTCGTGGCATTCTCTCCTTTGCCACTCTTGCTCGGCCATGAAAATGGGGCGAATTCCGTCGCCGCAGGCGTCGTTCTTCTCGCGGCGCTCGCCGCTGTCTGGAAGTTCGGCGGGCGCTGGTGGCAACTCTTGCCTGCCGCGATCGCCAGTGTCGCAGGGGTTTCGGTTCTTTTCCTATTCGTTCCCGATTCGGTGAGCTATCTCCTTACGCTCGAATGGTGGGGCCTGGGTGTGTTTGTCTTCTGGCAGGTTTGCCGGCAGTACGACCAGGTTCGCCCGGGCGCGAAAGAGGCCGGCGTCTTTTTCAGCGCCTGCGGGGCCATCGGTTTCCTGGTTTCTCTGGGGATCGCTTGCCGCATCGTGCCGGAACAAGCAGAATTGCAATTGCGCATTGCGGCCTTCTGGATGATGCAGTATCTGGTCCTGTGCGTCCGCATTTTCTGGATTCTCTTCCTGATGCTGGCCGTCTTTGCGTGTATCGCGGAATGGGTTTGCCTCTTCCGCCTGCGCAAATTACAGCAGCCATTGGCCCGTGCCCGCGCCGCCTTGCGCACCGGACGTTTCACACTTGCGCTTCCGGCGGTACTTCTCCTTCTGCTTACACTCTTTCTTTGGAGTGGCGTCTTTCGATTCACCGCCCACCGCATAAAGCTCTATGATCAGGTCTACCCGGCGGAACACTCTTTGCCTGGCCCGCTCCGGCAGCTGGTCTTGACGCCGGAAGAAACCGATCGAGTCCTGCTACCTCCGGTGCCGACCGCGAAATGTCCCGCTCCGGGAATGCCCGTGGTTGCGGCTAGCGCGTGCGTTGATCCATATCGCTATCTGCAGGGCGTGCTCTTCCAGTCCGCACCTCCGGGATTTCCCGCCGTCCTCGGATTGATGAGCGCCGGTTTCCTGCTCTTAACGCTGATTATTCTCGCTTCCGTCGTTTGGGAGTTCCAGACGCCGATTTCCGCGCCCAATGGTCTTTCTCGGCGTCTCGCGGCATGGCTATCGAATGGCTACGATTCTTTTCGTGTGCTGATCTGGTGCTTTTGGATGGCGGCTTTTGCGGCGCCATCTCTCTACGTACTCGTCGCGTACATTTTCTATTTTTATGGAATCGGGCCGCACCCGGCCGGGGCCAGCTTCCTCGAGAGTTTGTATTCTTTCTGGGGCATGGCCCTCACCGGCAAATTCCTCAACGCTGGCGGGGCGTTTATCGCTGGCTCCGCAGCATTGTTGTTTGGCATTCTGGTCAAGAATGGCAGCACAGCGCTGGACGCCATCCTGGATGTGGATACCTACCTTCGCACTTCGCCCGCGCATGCGGTACCGCGCGCGCGAATCGCGGAGCGCTACGTCTCACTGCTTCACTATCTGAACGCTTATCGGGGCTCCGACGGGCGGGGCTACGACCACATCATCCTGGTGGCCCATAGTCTTGGCTCGAACATCACCACCGACCTCCTGCGTTTTCTCCACCAGAAAAAAATGAAGGAGCTTTCACGGTTTGCTTTTGCGGGTGCTGATACTGCGCCAGTTCCTCTGATTTTCTTTTCCATGGGGAGCCCCCTGCGCCAGCTCCTCAACCGGTTTTTTCCTCACCTGTACAGATGGATTCGCGAGGTCCCGGAAGGGGCGGGCGATACATGCGCTTCACCAACCGCAAAGCAAGCGATTCCCGCGGGGGCCAGCCCCGACCCCGCTGCTCAACTCAATGTCAGGCAGTGGATTAACTTCTTTCGCAGTGGCGACTATGTTGGCCGCTCCATCTGGCTGGATGGTTGGTACCAGCGCACAGATGGGGCAGATGAAGGGGGCGGATACCCCGAGCCGCTCAAGATCTCCACGGATGCGAAGAATCCGCCGGTGCGGGTCGAGGCTTGTATCGGGCTGGGCGCTCACACCCATTATTGGGATCGCACGGCGCCCGACGTTGCCGAGAAACTCAACGAATTGATCTGAAGCTTCTCAGTCCGCGAAGCCGGCATCTGGGCACGATCACACTATTTCGTCCGCGAAGATTTCGGCGAACTCTTGCTCCGTGCTTCGCCAGCACGAACGATCATTTCATCGAAAGCGCGCGGCAGGCCTTCCTTGGGTGAATAGGGGCCCGGCTGATACGCGCGCGATTGAATTCCCAGCTGCGAAAGTTCGCAGATGCGCCAGTCTTCCAGATTCGTGGTGTCCCAGAATGCGACCGCGTCGCTGGGATCGAAATCCGGTTTCTTCATTTCTTCCGGATGGAAATGCAATTCGCAAATCACCATCGTGCGGTCCACAGCTTGCGGCCACAGGGTATGCGTCATCACGTAGTCGGGATGCAAGCTGAGAAACAAGTTTGGATACACGGTGTAATAAAAAACGCGCCCGCGGTCTTCGTCCTTCAAGTCCGGGAAACACGCACGCGCGCGATTTCCGTGCACGCTCATGGTGTGCACGCCTTCGCGAAAATCCATGGAACCGCCGATGTAGGCAGTGGAGGGAGGATCATTTTCGCCGGAGAGGTAGTGGGTCATACGATTGAGCAAGGGATGCAAGACCGGGCAGTGCAGGCATTCATTGTAGTTGATCACCAGAAGTTTCCAGTTGCATTTGACGTCGTAGGTGACGCGGCGGGCCATGCGCAGCTCGCCGGGTTGCCAGGCGGAAAATTTGTCACGCAGCACGCCCAGGCTTTCGGCGAGAGGAGCCGCGTTGCCGTCGGGATTCATGAAGATGTGGCAGTCCCAAACCTCTGCGGGGATTTCGCGCAACGGGTAATTTTCGGCGCAGAATCCAGCTTGTTCCATGTGCGGCGCGCCGATCAGCTTTCCATCCAAGGCATAGGTCCAGCCGTGATAACCACACTGAATGCTGCTGTGAAACCGGCCTTCGGCCGCTGTACAAATGCGCGTTCCGCGGTGCCGGCATACATTGAAAAATGCGCGAACCTTGAGGTCGCTGCCGCGCACCACGATGAAGCTCTCTCCGGCAATCTCGCGCAGGAAATAATCGCCCGGCGTAGGAATTTCCGGCGCGCGGCCGGCGCAAACCCAGCCCTGGAAGAAAAACCGTTCGAGCTCCGCCTGGAATATTGCGGGGTCCGTGTAATACTCCTGCGGCAAAGTGGTTCGAAGCTTGCTATTGTCGCCGCTGTCCATGAGGCACCCGCGTTGAGCCTTTGCTTGTCGAAGGCTTTAAAGATGGAAAGTTTACCTCAAATATGAGGTGGGCCGGGGCGTGGGTGTATGCCGAGCCGAAGCTCGCGAACACAGAGCCCGCCTTCGCCCTTTGGGCTACGGCGCGGCAGCCTTCGCTACGCTATCGCGAGCGAAGGCTGGTGGGGCTGGGGAGATTCGAACTCCCGACAAACGGTTTAGGAAACCGTTGCTCTATCCATCTGAGCTACAGCCCCACTCTTCTATATTCTAATACCTCTCGCAGGCATTTGGTTGTGGCACTTTTTCGTTAGGGCAATGGCCGCGGCTTGCCTAGCAAGTGCCACGGTCACACGATTGCCGCTTCGCTTGGGTGTCACTTCCAGTGGCTACCTGCTGTGCTATCATCCACCCCTTAGCACCCGCCCACCGTGCTTTGCCGGAGGTGCTCATGAGCGGCAAACTAAAAATCATTGGCATCGTGAGCGTCGTCTTGCTTCTCATCATCGGCGTTCTGCCCTTTTTGATCCCCGTGAATCAGTTCCGCCCCATCATCGAAGAAAAAATCTCCGCGGCGCTGGGACGCAAAGTTCAAGTCGGGAACCTCAGTTTGTCGATCCTCAGCGGCTCGCTGGGCGCGGAGAATCTTTCGATGGGGGACGACCCTAAATTCAGCGCGTCGCCTTTCCTGACCGCGAAGTCCCTCCGAGTGGGCATCGAGCTGATGCCGCTGATTTTCTCCCGCCAGCTCAACGTCACCGGCGTCACCATCGAAAACCCTCAGGTCATCCTGCTGCGCGGCCCCGGCGGCAAGTGGAACTTTTCCTCGATCGGTGGCAGCTCCGCCGCAGCGCCTGCCCGGCCGGCGCCAACGGCTTCCACGTCGCAAGAATCTGGCGCACCCGAAGCCATCACCATCCAGCGCCTGGAGCTCAAGGATGGGCAAATCGCCGTCGGTTCTGTCGGTTCCCAAAAGCGCAGCACCTATTCCAACGTCAATGTTGTTGCCAGCGATTTCTCTTTGACCTCCAAGTTTCCCGTCACCGTTTCCGCGAATTTCCCCGGCGGCGGCAAATTCAAGCTGGATGGCAAAATCGGTCCTGTTGATAAGTCCGATGCCGCACTCACCCCGCTGGACGCCAAGCTCAACGTCAACAGCATGAACCTCGCCTCCACGGGATTCCTTGATCCCTCTCTCGGCCTGGGCGGCATCGTCGACCTCGACGCCACGCTCGTCAACGCCCGTGGCGCCGCGGAGACCAAAGGCACGCTCAAGCTTTCGAAAGCTCTGTTGGTGCAAGGGGGTTCCCCGGCGGGGGTTCCCGCCACGGTGGAGTTCAGCACCAAATACGATCTCCGCAAGAATGCCGGCGTCCTCAATCCCTCCACCGTCAAAATCGGCAACGCCGCAGCTCATCTCAACGGCACTTACGAAGCCGCTGGGGAAGAGACGGTCGTCAATATCAAGTTGAACGGCGAAGGGATGCCCGCGAGAGATCTCGAAGCATTTCTGCCTGCCATCGGCGTAAACCTGCCGAAGGGCGCGTCGCTGAAGGAAGGCACTCTCAGCACCAATCTCGACATCAAAGGTCCCACCAACAAGCTCGTCACCAATGGCACCATCGGCCTCTTCAGCGGCAAACTTGCTGGATTTGACCTCGGCTCGAAAATGTCCGCGGTCTCCGCGCTCACCGGACTCAAGACCGGCTCCGACCTGATCATCGAAAAGCTCACCACGAATGTTCACATGGCGCCCACCGGGCTTCGCGCGGATAATTTCAACGCTATCTTGCCCGCTCTGGGAACTCTTGTTGGCGCAGGGACGCTCGATGCCAAGAACAATCTCGACTTCAAGATGGCGGCCACGCTCACCGGCGGCGCGCTTGGCGCCATAGGTGGCGCCGGGGTTGACGTTGGCGGCTTGCTCGGGAAGATCACCGGTGGCGGCAGCAACTGCAAAGGAGGCACCACCATTCCGTTCCAAGTCCAAGGCACCACCGCCGAGCCCAAATTTATTCCAGATGTCGGAGGCCTTGCAGCTGGTCTTTTCAAGTCGCAACTCGGCTGCACGGGCGGCGCATTAGCCGGAGCTGGGAAACAGATCAATCCGTCCAACCCCGCCGATGCCATTAACGCGCTCGGCGGGCTATTCAACAAAAAGAAAAAACCATAGCCGGCGCGAGAGCAAGAAAGTCTGCAAGGCGGGCCCCTTGAATATCATTGGGAAACCTATAAAGGTGCTGAAAACCCTCCATGCGTGTCATTCCGAGGAGCCATAGGTGACGAGGAATCTGTTTTTTCTTGGTTTTTTCGTAAGAAGCAGATCCCTCGCTGCGCTCGGGATGACAGTAAAGGGATTTTTTCAGCAGCCTGCTACTGTCCTGTCGCGAGAATAGGCGGCAAAAGGCAAGGTAAACTAAAGTCCGAAGAGTGATGGGCTGGGCGCAGCCCATAGGCATGATTTTTTCATAGGGCCGGAGCGTGATTGAGGACGTCCCGGACTTTGCGCACGAGCGCCGCGGGTGTAAAGGGTTTTTGCAGGAACGCGATGCCTTCTTCGAGCATCCCGCCCTGGGCGATCACATTGTCCGTGTAGCCGGACATGAACAGCACTCTAATGTTTGGACGCAGCGCGCTGACGCGGCTGGCCAGCTCGCGCCCGCTTATTCCCGGCATCATCACATCGGTCAGCAATAAATGAATTTCCCCGGAATGAGTTTCGCAGATGTGTTCCGCTTCGGTGGGAATTTCCGCCATCACCACATTATATCCTTGCGCCGCGAGGACGATGCGCGTCAGCTCGCGGACGGCTTCTTCATCTTCGACGAGAAGGATTGTTTCCGTGCCACGGCGATTGGAGAGATCGCGTTGTTTCTTTGATTCATCCGGGACCGCTTCATCAACGCGTGGGAGATAGACCTTGAAGGTGCTGCCCTGGCCCGGCTCGCTGTACACCCAGATGTAACCACCGCTTTGTTTCACGATGCCATAAACCGTGGAAAGCCCCAGCCCCGTGCCCCGGCTGCTCTCTTTCGTGGTGTAGAACGGTTCGAAAATGTGGGCAACCGTGTCCGCGTCCATCCCGGTGCCGGTGTCGGAGATCGCCAGCATCACATAACGTCCCGGACGCACCGAGGTGTGATCGCTGGTGAAGGCGGAATCGAGTTCAACATTGCTGGTTTCCACCGTAAGGCGGCCGCCTTTGGGCATGGCGTCGCGCGCGTTCACCACCAGGTTCATCACCACCTGTTCAACTTGCGCCGGATCCGCCTTCACCGCGCCAAGGTTTTCATCCACGTGCGTAATCATTTCGATATGTTCGTCCATCAGGCGGCGCAGCAACTTGTCCAGGTTAAGGACGATGCTGTTGAGGTCGAGGGTCTTGGGCTGCAGCACCTGCTTGCGGCTGAAGGCCAGCAACTGGCGCACTAGCATGGCAGCGCGCTCGGAAGCATTTTCGATTCGTTCGATATCGGAACGCAATTCCAGCTGCGTGTCCACACGGTTCAGCGCAAGTTCGGTGTAACCCTTGATGATGGTGAGAAGATTGTTGAAGTCGTGGGCGATGCCGCCGGCGAGCCTTCCAACCGCTTCCATTTTGCTCGACTGCTGCAACCGGGTTTCCAGTTGCTTGCGCTCGGTGATGTCGACGATCAGCCCTTCCATCACCGGGTGAGCGTCACTCCCGCGTACGGTCACCGCGTTGTCGCTGACCCAGATCGTGTGTCCGTCCTTGCAAATAATGCGGTACTCTGCCCGAAATGCTTCGCCTCGCGCGCTAGCATTTTCGGCGGCTTCCACGAGGGGATGATCTTCCACCGGCACATGCTGCGTCCAATTTACCGAATCAGCAAGCCACTCTGCCTGTGTGTAGCCAAGAATTTGTTCGACCTGCGGGCTGACGTAAAGCCATTCGCCATGAACACCGAGTTCAGCGATGTAACTGACGGCCGCGACCTGTTCCACGAGCATACGGTATTTGACTTCCGTCTCTTTGCGCTCGCGCTCCGCTTTACGCCGCTCGGAAACGTCGCGGCTCACGCAAATGGTCCCGCCGTCGGGCAAAGAGGCAATCGCCATCTCCAGGGGCACGACCGCTCCATCCTCGTGGTAGGCGGTGAGCGGCCCGAACCATTTGCCATGCTGCTTTAAGGCGTTGCGAATGTCAGCCTCGATGGGTGTCACATCCTGGGGATTGGAAATCTCCCGCCACGGTTTCCCTATCAGCGCCTCCGGGTTTGCATATCCCATCATCCGTGCGTAGGCAGGGTTGGCGTAAATGTAGCTCCCCGCGGCGTCGAGAATGGCCATGCCATTGATGGCGAAATCCATAGCTAACGCGTTCCTCCGCGCGGTATTGGCGGTTTGCGCTTCGCGATATTCACTGAGGGCCAGCCGCGCGGCGAAGCAGAGAATCGATACGCCAAGGAGCGAGAAACGCAGGAAGCGCCAACCCGATCCCAGTTGGGCGATTTGGAGAAGTATGATCAGTGGCGCAAACGCAAACGTCATGTTAGTGAGCAACATCGCTCCAAATGTTTTCTTGTACAGGCGAAGAGCAGGCTGCTGAGAAGGAGAGGGCTGCCAGCCGGCGGCCCAAAATGCGCCCCAGAGCAGCGGCAGAGTCCATAAGAGGTCAAACCACGTGCCGGTAGGTACTTCACCGATACTCTGCTGATAATCGGCGATGGATGAGCCAACAGTGTAGATCGTGAGATAGATTGCCAGACCGGTGTAGAGCGGGCGAATGTGCTTGGTGTGACAGCGTGCCAACCCGACGAGCGAGAGGGCGATGAGCGCCGTGTTTTCCGCGACTTCCACCCAGAGTTCGCGAACCTTGGCGGCATGCTGGTCCGAATGGAGTGCTGGCACGTAATACAGTCCGAGGAAGATGAGGTAGAAGACGATAGAGAGTTGGGTGAAATCCAGGAGAGATGCCAGGTCAAACTGCGGAGAATCCTTGTCTGGATCGAGACACAACGCCATCGCGAAGAAGACCAGTTGGATGCCAAAGATAAAACGGAGGAAGGAACCCGTCGGTGGCTCAGCGCGAAGAATGACCTCGTAGTACAACCAGCCGAGGTTGGCGACCCCCCAAGTCGCGATCCCGCAGCCTATGAGAAGCCAGAAAGGGCGGGCCATGCCGCGGCTGCGGCGGCGGGCGCCGAAACACATTGTTGCGGCAACTCCACTGGCGAAAATTTGCAGGGAATTGGCAAGTAGTGAGCCCGCGAGCGAAGTGCCCAGAAAGAGGACTTCGCAAATATGCAGCCCCACGACGATGAGGGCGATAACCGTCAGCTTACGGGGCATCCCAAGCTGCTCCTTACCTAACCACTACAAACAAGTCCGTGCCTTCAGTTTAGCGGATTCCGATTTGCCGGGGCGCGTTGCATCAGAAGTGTGTGTCGGGCTGGTCATCGTCCACGCTTTCTTCCTACCGGAAAGGCTCAGGAGGAACGGCTTAGTCAGCGCTGCGCCAGAACCATGGGCATGAAGGCGAGAGATACGTTCGAACGGCCGAGACAAAGAATCCAGAGCGCCAAACTTGTGTGAAGCCTAGTCCAGAAATCCAGCGTTATCTGCCTTCAAAAGGGTAGCGATCCTGGGACTGCACGGCGGCGGCGACTTTGCGGCGCAGCGCAATGGTGTCCACCGCGGGGCGCTTGCCAAAGCGTTTCAGGACGGCCATCTGGGTGGTGAGCATGTCGCCTTCGTGGACCGCGGCGATGGCGCGCTTGGCTTCGTGTTCGGCGCGCTCGGCGGCGTCGGCAATAAAAACGCGCGCGGCGTCAATCATGTTCTGTGAAGCGGGTTCGCCCTTTGCGGCGGCGGCTTTTTGCGCGCGCAACAGGCAGGACTCCATCGCATAGATTTCCATTACCACGTTTGCAAGAGCCCCGATCAGTTCCTGCTCGTCGGCCAGCTTTTCGCGGAATTTTTGCACCGCCCCGCCGGCGGCTTGCAAAAACATTTTCTTGGCGTTGGCAACCACGCGCGCTTCTTCCGCCAGCACTCCTTCCGGTGTTTCTTCAAACGACGGCCCGGCCAGGATTTCATCGGCCAGCTTCATGGCCGCGGGAATCAGCGCCAGTTGCCCGCCCATGGCGCGCTTCATCAGCATCTGGATAATGAGCATGCGATTGATTTCGTTGGTGCCCTCAAAAATCCGGTTGATGCGCGAATCGCGATACGCACGGCAAACCGGGTAATCTTCGTGGAAACCGTAGCCACCAAAAATCTGCACGCCTTCATCCACGACGAAATCCAGCATTTCGCTTCCGTAAACCTTGGCGATGGAGCTTTCGATCGCGTACTCCTCCAGCACCTTCATGGTGTTCTTGGTTTTGCTGGCACCGAGTGAAGCCGAAGTGTCTCCGCTGCCGGAAGCTGCGGCCATGGCGGATTCCATGTCGCCCGCGGAGCGATATACCATCGACTCCACCGCGAAAATCTGAATGGCCATCTCCGCCAGCTTTTCCTTCATCAATCCGAACTCGCCGATCGATTTTCCGAAAGCCTTGCGTTCTTTAGCGTATTTCGACGCGCTCAATAGCACGTGTTTCGCGCCGCCGACGCCGGAAGCGCCCAGCGTGAAGCGCCCGGCATTGAGAATGTTGAACGCGACAATGTGTCCGCGGCCGATTTCGTGCAGCAGGTTTTCTTTCGGCACCTTGCAGTTCTCCAGGAAGATCGGCGTGGTGGAGCTGCCGTGAATGCCCATCTTGTGCTCTTCATTGCCGGGCTTGAACCCGGGGGAGGTGCGCTCCACGATAAAAGCGGTGAATTTTTCGCCGTCGACTTTGGCGAATACGATGTACACGTCGGCAAAGCCGCCGTTGGTGATCCACATCTTCTGTCCGTTGAGAATGTAGTGCGTGCCTTCTTTATTCAACTCCGCGCGCGTCAGGGAGTTCTGAGAGTCCGAGCCGGCTTGCGGTTCGGAAAGGCAGTAAGCGCCGATCCATTCCCCGGTGGCGAGTTTCGGAAGATATTTCTTCTTCTGCTCTTCCGTCCCGAAATACACGATGGGCAGCGTGCCGATGCCCGCATGCGCGCCATGGGTAACCGCGAAGCCGCCATAAATCGAAAGTTTTTCCGTAAGGATTGTCGTGGCGATCTTGTCCAATCCCGCGCCGCCATATTGTTCCGGTACGCCGCCGCCCATCAGACCCAGCTCGCCGGCTTTTTTCACCAGTTCGGGCATTAAGCCGGGCTTTTTGGCTTCCAGATCTTTCGCCAGCGGCAAAACTTCCTTCAGGACAAATTCTTCGGCAGTCTGCCCGATGAGCTTTTGATCGTCGGTGAGATCGGCAGGAGTGAAAATGTCACTCGGTTGAGGAGATTCCAGGAGGAAGCTACCGCCCTTCGCTGCGGTTTTGGTGATCACCGTGGTTGCCATCTCTTCCTCCGAAGATACGCGCGCCTTCGCGACTCACTAACCGAATTGTACTCCGCGCGCCGGGGGGCTGCCAACAAGCCTTAATACTGGCAGGTATCGAGTTGCGCTACAGTGCTCGGCGCGGAATCCGAAGCCAAGAAGCGATAGCTTCAGCATTTGTCAGGGTTTCTTCGCATCATCCGCGTGTTTGAACAGAAGCACCAGATAGCGTGCGGCGGTGGATTGGTCTCGATTGGTGATCTTCAATTTACTGCCTCCATCCACCCAGAGAACATCACCGGCTTTCGGTGTCAGGAATGTCCTGTTCGGAAGCTCTACCCTGAGCGGGGAGCCGTTATCAAAGATCAGCAGCCTAGCTTTCCTGGACTTCGAATCTGGCGCCCGCACTTTAGGACCGAGCGAGTGGTGTTCGGCGACAAACTCGTCTGTTTTAAACAGGATGATCGAATGCGCAATCCGTGCATCTGGCCGAGGGGATTCGCAGATCCCAGGCAGACGTGCATCGCGAACGACGAGTGCGCAAACATTGCGAGCCTTGCCCTGAAGTTGCAAGAGTTCGATGGTGACGTTGTTGAATGGGGCGTCCGATTCGTTTCGGGCGATGTGGGCGAAGCCGCCGCCAGAGTAGCCGAGTTGTCCGTCCGCCATCACCAGGCGGGCTTCGGGTTTGCCGGCGACGGCGTTGATCACGTCGGCGGGGCCGAGTGAAATGTAAAGATAGGGTACGTCGTGCTGATGGAGAAGCGTAGCTTCGTGCGCAAGTACGCTCACGCGGAAAACGCGAACGTAGGAATTTTCAAGAACGAGGTGATGATGCGGCTCGCCCGTCAAGGGAACAGCGGCAGGCGCTTGCGCGCGAAGTGAAAATGTAAGCAGCAGCAGCGCCGAGCAAAAGAAAAGTTTCATTTGCATGCCTCAGAGACCATCAAATCCGCGCGGCGAACCTGGAAGGTCCCGGTTCAAGCGCCGGTGCTCCCAGGTTGAAGTCATAGCCGCTCGAAGATGCCGGCCGCGCCCATGCCGCCGCCGATGCACATGGTGACCATGCCGTAGCGTGCGTTCTTGCGTTTCAGCTCGCGTATCACTGTGGCGGTTAGCTTTGCTCCGGTGCAGCCCAGTGGGTGGCCAAGCGCGATCGCTCCGCCATTGGGATTGACGCGAGTCACGTCCAGCCCCGCTTGTTGAATTACCGCCAGCGATTGCGCGGCAAAGGCTTCGTTGAGCTCAATGACCGCGACATCGTTCAGCGAAAGGCCCGCGAGCTTTAGGGCCTTGGGTATGGCGAACACCGGACCGATGCCGAACTCTTCCGGCGGGCAGCCGGCGGTTGCGTAAGCCACGAATCGCGCTTGCGGCGCCACGCTAAGAGCCTTTGCTCTGGCTTCGGACATCACCACCACCGCAGCAGCGCCGTCGCTCATCGGCGAACTGTTGCCGGCAGTAACCGTTCCCTTCACATGAAACGCGGGTTTCAGCTTTGCCAGAACCTCGAAGGAAGTATCGGCGCGTGGCAGCTCGTCTATGGCGAACACAAACGTTTGCGTTGTGGTCTTCACCGTCCCACCCTTCGCGCCAACCCCGCGCGAAGAATGGGGCACCCCAGAGCCGGAAGAAGAAGCCCCGTTGCCGTCCACCAGCGCGGTGATTCTCACTTCCACCGAAATCGTTTCATCCTTGAAGTTGCCTGCGGCGATAGCGGCGAGCGCCTTCTTGTGAGAATCAGCGGAGAACTGGTCGGCCTGCTCGCGAGTGATGCCGAATTTGCGCGCGATATTTTCCGTGCCCAGGCCCATGTTGATGTACGCGTCGGGATAGTGATCCACGAGCCAGGGATTCGGCGAAATTTTGTTGCCACCCATGGGCACCATGGACATGGATTCCGTGCCACCCGCGACAATCACTTCAGCGGAGCCGGATCGAATGCGCTCGGCGGCCAGCGCTATGGCCTGCAGGCCGGAAGAGCAAAAACGATTGATGGTCATCGCCGAGGTTTCCACCGGGAGTCCCGCGCGCAACGCGGCGATGCGCGCCACGTTCATGCCCTGTTCGCCTTCCGGCATGGCGCAGCCAAGGATCACGTCGTCGATTTCTTTGGCATCGAGGCCCGGCACGCGCGCGAGCGCCTCCTTGATAACCAGTGCCGCCAGATCATCGGGACGCGTGGCGCGCAGCGAGCCTTTATAGGCTCGCCCGACCGGGGTACGAACACTGGAAACAATCATGGCTTCTGGCATGGCAGCCTCGCAAAGAGTTAAGTTACGAATCTCTATTGGATGCCGGGAACACTGAAAAAGCAAGATCGGCAGCCGCGCAGCCTTCGCAGCACTCAGCGCAAGACAATCACTAAACAAAAAACGGGACAGGCATTCCTGCCTGTCCCGCCAAGAACACCGCTAGCAGTGCTGCTAAAACTGCAAGCGCAACCCAAATTGCAGCACGCGCGGTCCACCGCCCCCCAGACCAGGATTACCCTGCGCAACGTCGGGGGTCTGCGTGACAAAGCCCTGGGGGCCGACAGCGGGAACCTTAATGTTCCCCGTTGAGTCGACACCGGGTGTGATGAAGCCGCTTGGAAGCGCGAAGTTGGGATGGTTAAAGATGTTGAAGAACTCTGCGCGAAATTGCAGCGTAGCCTCTTCCCACAGCCGAGTGCTTTTGGAAATCGAAAAATCCACATTCCAAAAACTTGGGCCAAAGACACGATCACGGCCCAGATTTCCAAAGTTGCCCGCCGGATCCGCGAAAGCGGCAGGATTCAGATAGCCGGTAGTGGGATTCCAATGGGGAAGCACGAACGGCTGGCCTGCAACGACGTCGGGACGCTGGCGCCCGTTGATTCCGCCGCCCGTAACGATGTCGATGGGCCGCCCGCTTTGAACCGTAAAGATGGAGTTGAGCTGCCAACCGTTGCCCAGGCGTTCGCCGAGAGCGGAGAATTTCAGCAACTGATAGTTCAGCGCGCTGGTCCAACGATGCCGAGTGTCGAAGATCGATGGACCTTTCTCCGCTCGCAAATTCGTTGAGTCTTGAGGCAGAGCGACAGTCTCAAAGTTGAAATTGATGGCATCTGAAGCGCCGTCGAGGGACTTGGAGTATGTGTAAGTAGAGAATCCGGAAAAGCGGTGTAGATTCTGGAAGCGGGCGGTGAACTGCCCGGCGTGATAGGTCGAGCTGGTGCCCGAAGAGAGGACATCGATCTCCCCATAGTTCGTATTAATTCCGTTTTGGTTGAGATCATACAGCCGGACCAGCTTCGTGCCCTTGCTGCCGACGTATCCTGCTTCGAGGCCCAAGGAATTGCCGATTTGCTGCTGCACGTTCAGGTTCCAGCTTTGCACGTATGGGGTTTCCAAGTTGTGATCCGTCACGAAGATGCTTGGCGTATTGGGCAGTCCGCTCGGCGCCGTGAAAACGGGGCCGCTCGCCGTGCCGTTGTATGCGTTCGGATCGAAGATCAGGGGAATTACGGCTTGAGGACCAACGGGATTCGCCCCGATCCCTGCGGAGAGTGTGAAATTGGCCTGCATCAGGTGCATCGGGATGTAGTCGTAATAGATTCCGTACGCGGCGCGGACCGTGGTCCTCGGCCTTGCGTTCCAGGCAATGCCGACCCGCGGACCGAAATTGTTCAGGTCACGATTGTATGCGCGTGGAAGCTGCGAAGTTCCCACCATCAACAGTGTTCCTGTGGGGTTCAACAAATTCGAGAGCAAATTGTGGACTTCGCTGACCGGTCCGAAATATTCCCAGCGCAACCCCACGGTTACCCTCACGTTTGGACGGACAACGATTGCATCCTCGGTGAATAAACTCAAACCGTTGTTCCGGATGTTTCGAAAAGTGTTGCCGGATTCAGCCTGGGCTGAGCCGTTCCCGATATAATAGTTCGCAAGGGTGTGCACGATAGGATCCGTGCTGGTGGTGATTTCCGGAGGCGTGCCATCGAAGGAGAACAGCCCCCGCGTGAAGTTGTCATTCGAAAAGTCAGCCATGCCTCGCCGATATTCTCCACCGAATTTCACGGTATGGCGCCCGCGAATCCAAGTGAAGTTGTCGAGTATCTGGTAGGTCTGGGTAGTGCGTCCGCGGGGAACCCCGAATATGGTGGCGCCCAAATTTTCAAACGCACTGCTGAAATCGAACTCCGGTATCCCCAGCTTGCCGGTACCAAAATCAATGCCGAAGCTGGCCTTCGGGTCCACGTTGTCATCCAGTGACCCGAACTTATTGTGGAACCGCGAATAGCCAAAGCGCACCTCATTGATGCGCGTTGCGCTGAACACCGAAAGCCAACTGGCCGAACCCACTTGCACGCGCGTGGGCGACTTTTGGGCGAACGCGCCGATTCGGGATCCGCTGCCGAATCCTCCCAAAGAACCGAGGGGAAAAATCTGGCTGTCATTGCCAAAAGCGTAGCGGCCCACAATGGAGTGGATGCCGCTCAGCCGGTGGTCGACCTTGAAAATAAGATTGTTGTTGTCGTTCTTGTCGCTGACGCTGACTGGTAGAACGCCTGTGGCGCTGGTCGGCATGTATTTTTGAAGGATCTGCACCAGCCCGGGATTCACTGCGGGAATATTCGCCAGCGCTTCCGTTTGTGCATCCGCCTCCTGGTTCGGAGTGGGAACTAGCAGGTTGAAATCGGAGCCGACGCGCTCGCGCTGCCCTTCATAAGCAAAGAAGAAAAACGTCCGATCCTTCTTAATCGGGCCGCCAAGGGAGCCGCCGAAATTGTGGTTGTTGAAATGTGACTGTGGATTGCCAACGGTGTTGAAGTAGTTGCGCGCATCAAACACAGAGTTGCGGTTGTACTCATACAACGAACCGTGTAACCGGTTGCTGCCGGAACGCGTAATAATGTTTACAATCGCGCCTGAGTTTCGCCCATATTCCGCGCTGAAGATGGACTGCAGATTAAATTCCTGGATGGCATCCAGCGGCAGCAAGGTCGCGGGTGCGCCAGTTATGCCGACCTGATTGAGCGCAGAGTTGTTGAACCACGGGTCATTGTTGTCCGTCCCATCCAGCGTGTAGTTGTTGGAACGGTCGCGATTCCCGTTAATGTTGAACTGCCCGGCTCCTTTTTCGCTACCAGCCACCCCGGAGCCTTCCACGGTTACGCCCGGCGTCAACGCCACCAGCTTGCCGAAGTCGCGTCCGTTCAGCGGCAGCTCCTGCACTAGTCTGCGATCCACAACCTGCGACAGCGTAGTGTTCGCGGTTTCCACTAGTGGAACACTCTCCGCGACGACGGTGCGCTCGATCAGCTCAGTAGGTTTGGCCAATACCAGATCCGCCACGGTTTCTGCTCCAACACTTACGACCACGCGCGGCAGGCGGTATACCTGAAAGCCGGGCGCGATGGCAGACACTTCATACTCGCCTGCGGGCAGTTCGAGGACTAGGTATCCTCCGTCGGCTTCGGAGGTAACTTCCCGCGTCTCGCTAGTGCCGAGATTCCGGGCCGAGACTTTAGCTCCGGAAATCACTCCTCCCGAGGAGTCTGAGATGACCCCGCGAATCCCGCCGCGAAAAGACTGCGCCTGCGATGTTGGCGCAGTCAAATGGAACGCAATCGCCAGCGTGAATACCGCAAAAATGAGTGATCCTGTTAGCTGCCAAATTCTCGTCTTCATTGTTTTTTCCTCCATGACTTATGCCATTTTTCTAAGTAGAATTTGCCGCGCCAAAAAAAGCCCGGCAGTAAGAATTTAGGAATCGTGAATGAATTTCGCGAACCGTGCTTACTCGTTCGCAACTCTAACATCCGCAGCGGCATCGCCGCGCATCGCTACATCGCACAAACAGTAAAAATGCACTGCGCGGATTCATCATTTGCCCTTGATCGGCGCGCCTTTGCGCGGAATAAAAATCATTCCGGGCGGCATGATATTAAATTTCTTGGAGTAATTCCCTTCGTTACTGGCGATGCTGACGCGGTCGCGAGAATCGATAAACAGAAGGGAATCGCCCACAGGGACCTCCATAAATGTCCTAACGTATGGAACGCTCACGGATTTCTTATTGATCTCCACGATGATCTTGTCGCCGAGATTGTAGCCAAGTTTCTTGAATTCGTCTCCAGGCACATCGGTGATCAGCGAACCGTAGGGATCGTCCAGACCAATGATATCGCCTTCAATGCCTTTTTCGCTGGTAGTTGAAGCTTTCGGCGTGAGGCGCACCAGCTGCGAAACTTCCGGCCCGACAAGGGTGAAGTCCCATCCGGCGGCGAGGTGCGCTGCAGCCGGAGAAAAAATGTCCCGGCCATGAAACGTGGTAGAAACCTGCGCCTGCAGCATCCAGCCTTGATTGGTGATTTCACGGGCCGATTCGAGTCCGTCACGCTCAATCACCGGCGAGATGAGCCCGTTATCGGGCAGGACAAAGTATTGCCCCTTCTTGGTTTTGACGATGACGGCTTTGCGTGACGTGCCGACACCAGGGTCGATAACCACAAGAAAAACGGTTCCCGCAGGATAGTAAGGCGAAACGCCGGCAAGAAAACGTGACCCTTCTTCGATTTGAAACGGCGTGACCTGATGCGTGATATCCATGATGCGCGCGTCTGGCGCGATGCCCGTGATCACCGCCTTGCATATCGCCACGGCGTCATTGGCGGCGCCGAAGTCAGTCATGAAAACGATGGCCGGGCGTTGCGCGGCGGTGGCGGTCCTTCCAGCCGTTTCCTTCTGCGCAGATGTTTGCTTCGAACAAGACACGCCAAACACCGCGCAAGCGAGGAGGGCCAGCGCGAGTAAACCAATGCGGCGATTCATGGTTACGCAAACCTCCCAAGGATGAGAATAGCCAGCAGGCGGGTGAGCTTCGATGATTCACCCTCAAGAATACCCGACAGTATAGTTGACCGCTTTGCGGTCACCAAGAGCAAGGATACACTCCGAAGAACGCGAACCAACAGCAGGATCGAAAATCGCGAATTGCCGCACTCTGTTTTTTTCCGGTGAACCTCCAGGGTTACGTGCATAGACACCACCACAAATAACCTTTACGCCCGCCCGCGTATTACCTAGGCCAAAATTAGATTTAGAAGTATGAAGATGCACGATGCTGTTTGCAACGGTTGTGCGGTTGACGTTGGGCAAGGGCAGGTTGTAAAAGGGAGCTGCGCCGGGGCTTTATCCTAAAGAAATGAAGGAGGCAGCAATTATGGGTGGTTTGCTCTATTGGATTATTGTCGGGCTCATCGCGGGGTGGCTCGCAGGACAAGTAATGAAAGGGGGCGGATACGGCGTCATTGTCGATATCATCCTCGGAATCTTGGGAGGCATTCTCGGTGGTTGGGTTTTTGGAATGCTCGGGATTTGGCCAGGCGGCGGAATGATTGGTTCGATCATCGTTGCTTTCGTCGGAGCGGTAATCCTGGTCTGGATCACGCGCTTGGTGAAAAAAGCATAGCGAAGGTTCGAGAAAATCAAAAAGAGTTGACGCGGCCGGGAAACTCCTCCCGCCGCGCGTCTTCTAAGCGCTGCTTATCGCGGCGTGTCGGAGCGTGGTGTCCCCAGAGCGCGCAGCGCGGCGTAGCCCAGGAGAACCACGGCAATGCCCAGCGCCAGCCAGAGGAGATTCGGATGGCGCTCGCTGAACGGGCGCGGGTCGGCGTAGTTGGCGGTGAGTTCTTCTAGGCCGAGGCTGGGATTGGCCAGTGCTTCGCTCGGATCAATCTTGAGAGTTCTGGAAAAGTCATACTGCGGTGCAGAGGCTCGAGCGTTTCCGTAAATCAAGCGATAGCGACGCTCTGGCCGGGGGTGAAAGATAACCATTCTGGATTTCGTCGCGACCGCAAGTCGCACCGAACTCAGATCAACATCGTTGCCGTTGAGAATTTGCACACGCCAGTAACGTGGTCCCCAAGATTCGTAAAAAGAGACGCGCAGGGACTCCTCAATCTTGTCTCCACTGTTGTAACGGTAAATTTCTCCGCCGTAAATGGTTTGCCATTCCTTCCCGTCCGCGCTATTGGCAATGCGCGCCGCGCGAAAGAATTCCGCTTGATCTGACGCGAATTCCAATTCAGAAACTGGGAGATTGCTATCCCCCAGGTCGATAGTCCATTGTGTCTGCGAAGCCGCGGCGGGGGGATCCGGAGTGATTATCTGACTCAGTGGCAGAACGACGGAGACCCCCATTGGCTGCGCTGCTTCAGTGACCGGAAATACACTCGCCCCGGTGACCGGAAATTGATGCGACGTCTCCGCAATGCGCAGGCGCAGATAGCGGGCGTTATTTTCCGAATAGCGTACGCTCTGATCGCCCTTGATATTTTCCTTCAAGAAACGCGAGATGGGAGCCCGGGCCTTGACGATGCGCCATGTGTGAGCATCGTCGCTAGCGGCTACTTCCACCCAATTAATGAAGTCGGATTCGGGCGTGTCCACGCGAACTAGATTGTGGAACTTGGCCTTCGCCCCGATATCGATGACCACCTGGGTGAACTGTCCGGGTGCGAAACTGTTTTCGCGAACAACGGAAGGCAGCGGCTGTGTGGGAGGCTCCGGTTTGGGCGGAAGAGGCGCCAACCGGAGGACATAAGGAAGTTCCGCGCCAGCATCGTCGATGATCCGAAGGTCCCCTAGTTGGTTTTCCGTGTGGGAAAGAACTTTGCGATCGAGAGCCACATAGTTGAGGACGTCCGAATGTGGCGAATCAATGCTGCGTGAATATCGCCAAGCGCGCCACGGCGCTGGAAGCTCGGCGGCAAAGCACGCAGCGGCGAGCGCTGCGCAGACGAAGAACAACCTAAGCCCTCGGCGGGTCATCAGCTTGGGCGCTCGCGGGAGAGTTTTCGTTGATAGAGGAAGGAAACCACAACCAGAACCACACCCAGGACAAAGAAGGACAGGATGCGGTAGAAGCGATCCAGAAATGAGCTGTCATAGAGGAAAACTTTGATCACCACCAAACCAAAGAGCACCAGAGCTTGCCAGCGCAACAGCGCCGCGTGGCGCTTTACGCCAAGCAGGATCAGCCCCGAGGCGTAGCCGGTCCAGAGAATCGAGAGTGCTAGGTGTTGCGCCAGTCCGGATTCATACCCCGTACTGGCGTGGCCAAAATAATCCCAGAGTTCGAGGGAGAGCGCGATCAGCGCGTAAACATTGATAACGATGGCAAGAATACCCAGGCCATTTTTCTCCTGCTCGCCGATCGTTTCCGCGTGCTGCTGCGCAGCATAGAGTGCCACCCCGAAGCACGCAATGAGCACGACGTAGGTGATGAAGCGCTCGTTGAAGAGGAATTGCCGCGCAGCAAGCGGGATAAGCAGAACGCGCATCGCGGAGATTGCTAGAAGCAGATATCCTGCCTGGCGAAGCAGCGCAGTGAGCGCGCGGAAACCCGTCCAAACAAGAATGGCGCCCTCAACTCCGAACGCCAGCGTGATCCATTTGCCGTCCAGCCGCACGGGAATCGCAAGGGTGGCGAATGTAAGCGCCAGCCCCGCATAGACGAGTCGCGCAAGCGGCAGCTCTTTCCCCAGCGCTGGCGGGACCAGTCGAGCGGCACTGACATGCGCGGCGGAGAGTGCCAGCAGGCAGAGCGTGAGTGGCCAGCGATCCTGCGGCCACAACATGGCGTAGAGCGCCCCGAGGTACGCAAAGTTGTTGACCAGAAGAATAAGGGTGTCTTCTTCCCGGAGCCGGCGGGCGGCAACGGCGCGAAGCGCGGGGAGCGTCGCATAAAGTAAGAAAAAGAATGTGGCGAAAAGAATCGTGCGCTCGAGTTTTTCGGCGCGGTAAAATGTTTCGTACCAGCCCCAGAAATAGATCTGCGTGCCAATAAACGAAACGGGCGGCAGCGCGCGCCATTCGCGCCGCGCCGCAATCATCAGCATTCCTGCGCCGAGAATCAAAATATAAGTAAAAAGAACAATCTGCGCGTCCTTGCCGGTGCTGACCATCACTGGCGTGAGGAACCCGCCAAGCAGGGAAAGAACTGCGATGCGTTGCGAGGCGCGGCCGAGTGCGACGGCGGTCATCACACCCGTGATCACGATCATGGCGCCGAACGCCACGTTTTGGCTGAACAGCGCGTAGTAATGCCAGCCGGCCCAGATGGAAAGATAAAGGACAGTGGCCCCAAGTCCCGCGATGCCTTCTGAAAAATAAGAATACCCGCGGCTCAGCAGCCATTGGCTCCAGGGCAGCATTGCTGCGCCCAGTAGAATTCCAATCGCCACCCGGCCGGAGGGTCCGATCCAGTTGTTGTCGAAGGCGTATTTCAAAAAATACGAGACGGACGCAATCAGCGCCACGATGCCGATGCGATTCAGCCAGCGGCCCGCAATCAGGGTCTCCAGATCCAGCCCCGACCGCGATGCCGCCTGCGCTGAGTGCAGGGGTGGCGCCGCGAACACGCTGGGCTGTGCGGGTGACGTGGTCACCTCGTGTGGTCTCGACGTTTCCTGCCGCGGCGGAGGAGCAGGCGGCGGAACCGGCGCGGCTTGCATCGGAAAAACAGGCAGCTCGACGTGGCGTGATTCCTTAACCGGAGGCTGAGGAGCTGCGGCCCCGGACGAAAGCGTCCTTTCAATGGCGGCGAGGCGCTGCTCCAGGGCATAAATCCGGGCGATCAGAGGCTGCACAGAAACCAGAGAGCTGGCCTTTTCCAGGCGGCGAAGACCGGAATACGCCATCAAGGCGATAATCGGAGTTGCCAGCAGCACAATGCCCAACAGGCAGAGGAGAATGACTAGGATGGGTTCGGAGTCCACTTGAGCGCGCATTAAAACACATTTGGTTTCCGGGAACAATCGGTCAAATACGCTGGCAGGCATCAGTAGGGAGGCCAACGGCCCCCTGTACGGAGGGACAGGTTTTCCACAGGCTGGTACAGCGAAATAAAGCCGAAAAAACAAGGTTCGATTAGAAATAATAAGTCATTTATTATGTGCATCTTGAAGTGCTTCTGAATAGATGCAACGGGTACTGGAACAGAGGTTTGGGGTCCAAAATGTGACTTCTGTACCATAGCCAATGGAAACCACCTACTGTTAAATAGGTCAGGTAACCTGTTCCAAAGAACAGGTTCGCGCATCGAATGAGCTAGAGCGCAACAACCAAACACTGCACTGAGTGTTTCGCTGAGTGGGGATGGGGAGCCCGGGGAACAATGAAAACCAAAGATAGCAGCCGGAAGTGGATGTGGTGGTTCCTGGCCGTGGCCCTAGCTCTGCAATTGTATTTTGTGAGGGAGCTGCTGGCAGCTTTTGCGCTGTTTGCATTGGGATTCGCGGCGATTGCCGCAATGATCGCAAGCCTGTATCTTCTACAAAAGGGTTGGGAAGCAGGAGTGGCGCGCGTGGCGGCCAGCGAAAATTCGCTGGTGCTGGCCATGCGGCGTGGCGTTTCGGCCATTGAGGACTTGACGCTCCGGCCGTTCCGTCGTCCAAATTCGCAGCTGGCGCGTTAACTTTTATAACGATCTTCTGGTCTTCACCAGAGCACAGGGAGCCGCGATTCCGCCAAAGCGTGGGTGGCCAGCGGTTCTGCAAGTCGAATCAAACGAAAGGGGCCAACCGTCCTGAGAGAGCGGTTGGCTTTTTTCTTTGCCCTTTGGTGGTCCCTCGGTCCATTCAGAAAAACGCTGCGCCGCCGTCCACGTTGATCGCTTGGCCCGTCATGGCGCTGGATTGGCTGGAACAAAGGAACAGCGCGGCTCGTGCAATTTCAACGGCAGTCTGCCCGCGTCCTTGCAAAATGCTGCTCAAAAATCTCGCCAGCTGCTCTTCCGGATTTGCGCCAATTTTCTTCGCTAGTTCTGCGCCCAAATCCTTGGACATGCGCGTCTCCGTCACTGGTCCCGGGCAGATGGCGTTGACGCGCACTCCTTTGCGCGCGCCTTCCGCGGCGGTCACCCGCGTCAGCCCCAGCATGCCGGCCTTGGCCGCTGCATACGCGGAGCCCCAGGAGTACGCAGCCTTCGCCGAGAGGCTGGAGATATTAAGGATCACGCCGGACTGCCGCGCGTACATCTCCGGCAGCGCCAGCTTGCTCAGCAAAAATGCCGCCCGCAGATGCACGGCGAGAACTTTATCGAATTCGGCCAGCGGATAGTCTTCCACCGGAGCGACCGGGCCGTAGTGGCCGGCGTTGTTGACCAGGATGTCGATCTTCCCAAATTTTTCGCGGGCCGCGGCGACAACATGAATGCAATCCGATTCCTGCGAAAGGTCCGCCAGGACGTACGCGGCGCGCCCCCTGGTTCCAGTGATCTCTGCCGTAACAGCAGCAAGTTCTTTTTCCGTGCGCGCGGTCAAAAAAACCGCCGCGCCTTCCGCGGCAAATAGTCTTGCGATAGCGCGCCCGATACCTCTTCCGGAACCGGTGATCAGTGCAACCTGGTTTTCGAGCAGCATAGGGAAAGAAGAATAGAAGAAGCCGGGTTAGATTGCCACCCTGCACCGCACGCAAATTTCTTACGGCCCTAGTTTGCTCCCCGCGGCAAGCATCATTTCTTCTTCAGCTCCGCGTTCCAGTTGACCACCAGATTCAGCGGCGCGGGCGTTTCGTCTGTGATCGCCGAATCCACCACGAACTGGCTGCCGTCCCGCGTAACGTCATACTGGCTAACTCCCGCTGCCGTCAGAAACATCGTTTGAAACATTTCAAACAAAGGCCGGGTCGCGGCCACTTGCAGTGAGCCGCCGGTTTCTTTCAACTCCACGGCCATTAATTTTCTGTCTGGAGCAAGATAGTAGAGTTCTTTCCCGTCGTGCCTCCATCGCGGGGTTACGCCACCGGCAATCGATACTTGCAGTTTCCCGACCGGTTTCGGAAACGAGGTAATATAGATTTCAGTCTTCCCCGACTCGTCCGAGCGATAGGCAATCCATCGGCCGTCCGGGGAAACCTGGCCTGAATCCACATTCGCACCTGGCACCTCGATCAACGGCACGGCGCCATCCTTGCCTGAAACTGAAAGCAGCGAAATACGTTGCTCGCCAGTACGGATTGGCCGTTCCGTGAGAACCAAGAACTTGCCGTCGGGAGTCCAATCCCCGGCGCCGAAGAACGTATCGTCCTTCGCTTCCCACCTCTCTTCCTCCTGTTTGATCTGGTCGATCGCCCTGATGTAAATCGCTCGATTTCCGGTCTTCGCGGACGAGTATGCCACGTGCCTCCCCTCCGGAGACCACACCGGGGAATGGGACACTAGGTTCAAGGGATCGCTCGACAGACGAGTGCGATTTCCCGAGCCGATGTTCAGCATCCAGAGTTCTACCTTTCCGGAGCTTGTAGAAATCAAGTCATAAACCAGGTTCTTCCCATCGGGCGAAAGTCTGGGAGCAGAATTAGGCGCCGATTCTCCGAGGCTTCCCAACTGTTTTCCTGTGCGGTCGAACAACACTATGGAATGCGCGCTTGACCCTTTCCCTTGCTGGTACAACAAGGCGCCATTCTCCGATACAGAAAAGGTTCCATTGCTGAACAGCGAGTCAAACTGTACACCCTCCGCGATCGGAACAGGCTCTCCCGTGAAAGCCAGCTTTACGGGATCGAACGGTCTTGCCACCAACACGTTGTCGGCGAGGTAAAGCACATGCCCCATGGAATAGGCAATCGGAGAGCTGCCGTGGAACAAAATTCTGCTTCCTTTGCCATCGAGCGATCCCAGATAAAAGACATTGTCTTCACTGACTGGACCAAGGAGCGCTGCCATAAATAGGAAATGATTTCCATCGGGCAGGAAATACGGCCAGCGGTGGGTGCCTTCGTGCCGGATGGCATCGAGAGTCGTCACGCGTTGCGGCGTTCCGCCCGAAGCCGGAACGTGCAGGATTTCGCCACTGATTCTCGCGAAGATGATTACATCGCTTCGGCCCCAGCTCGCGCCCCGGTTTGAGTCAGCGTCGCACACCGCTTGGGGCGGCCCACCCGCCACCGCGATTCGCTTCACTTTTCCCTGGGCAAAGAAGCCCAAATTGCGGCTGTCGGGAGACCAAAACGCAAATGAGGAATCCTCGGTGCCGGGCAACGCACGAGCCGCAAAAGAATCCAGGGGCCGCACCCACAGCTGCGTTACTTTTCCCACACGCGCAATGAACGCGACGCTGCTCCCGTCGGGTGAGAGGAAGGCTCCTCCGTTTGGCCCGTTGAAAATGAATGCGCCACCTTCTGGCGGGAGAATGGTGGAACGGAGGACCTGTAATTGGGAAGCCGGCTTGTTCAAATAAACGAACGCGAAAACGGTGGCGATCGATGCCGCGATCAGAGTGGAGGTCCAAGCGAGCCGCTCCCTTGTTCTGCTCCTTGCTGAAATCGGTGCAGAAACGCCCGCCTGTGATCCGCTTTCTGCAACCCATTCCAATTCCCTCGCAAGATCTCCAGCGTTCTGCCAACGCCGCTCTGGTTCCTTCGTCAGGCAGCGGCGGATCGCGTGATCCAGCGCCGGCGGCGTCAGCGGTTTGACGGAGCTGATGGGCGCCGGTTCTTTTTCGAGAATGGCTGAAGCCACGCTGAGTTGACTCTTTCCCGGGAAAGCACGCTGGCCGGTCAACATTTCGTACAGCACCGCGCCCAGCGAAAAAATATCGCTTCGGCCGTCCAGCTCTTTACCTTCCACTTGTTCCGGCGACATGTACTGAAATGTGCCGACGATTGTCCCTTCCTGCGTCATCGGCGTCGTCTGCGTTGCCGCTGCCGTCAATGTAGCCATGCTGGCCACCGCCACCGCGGGCTTTGCCAATCCGAAATCCAGCAGCTTCGCGCCCGTCGGCGTCAGCATGATGTTCCCTGGCTTCAAGTCCCGGTGCACCACCCCGCTGCGATGCGCCTTATCCAGCGCGTCGGCAGTTTGCATCCCGTACTTGAGGACTTGCTCCAGCGGCAGCGGTCCTTTCTCCAGCCGTTTCGCCAGCGTCTCCCCCTCGACGCATTCCATCACCAGGTAATCGATTCCGTCCTGATGACCAACGTCGTGCAGCACGCAGATGTGTGGATGATTCAGACTCGAAATCGTCTTTGCTTCGCGTTCGAACCGCTGCTTGCGAACGGGATCGGAAGAAAAATGTGCGGGAAGAATCTTGATCGCGACGGTGCGCTCCAGCCGCGTATCCCGCGCGCGATACACCTCGCCCATCCCGCCCGCGCCCAGCGGCGACTGGATTTCGTAAGGGCCTAGTTTCGTACCTGGGGCGAGAGGCATAGTTGCGCGTGATTATAGCCCCAGAAAACCTCCACAGGGTATCTTCCGCGTTACCGTGGCCGCAGCCAATCCACAGCCTCAACTTCAAATTGTTTAGTTGGTCTTCAAATCCTTCAGCATGTGCCGGATGGCCTCGTTCACTTCATCCTGCGTAAACGTGTCCGGCTTCACTCTCTTCTCGTTAATCGCGCGGAATGCCAGCCGCTTCGAAGCATGCTGCACCAGGTCAAACACAAACGTTCCCTCGCGGAATCGTATATTTTCGTAGCTTACTTCCGGCGGGCCGTATCCCCAGCCTTCCCAGCAGCCAAACGGACCGCACACCAAGCCCGGATATCCGCCGCGATAAACATGCTCTACCGTCACATTGCGTCGCCGCACTCCCAGGTGGTAGTCCACCAGAAAATCCGCGCTCTCGGGGTCGCTCACTTGCCGCAATCCTTTGGACGTCAGCGTCTGTTCGATCGCCGTGCGAACGCGTCCGCGCACGGCCTCATTGTTCGCGTCCGGCTCGCGTACCAAGGTTTCGCGGGCACCCGGGGCAATCACGTCTCGAGAAACCACCGGCCGCGAATCACTCCGCTCTTTGCGTGGTGGCGCCGGCTTCCACGCCCAAGTCGCGCCCTTCGGCACGGGAATCAAATTGTCGCGAGTGACGGTGACATGGTCTTCGCATCCCGCCAGCATCACGCCGAAGACGCTCATGATGAAAAGGAGTGGCCACCTGCCTGTTGCCCATCGATTTTTTTGTAACACACAAGCCTCCCCAGCTCTATCTGCTCCCGGTGCGCCTGGAAGCAAACGCTGCGCAAACCTGCTCCTATACTCCACATGTAATTTGAACCCGTAAGAGTTCGGATAGTTGCACGTTGTTTCCGTGGTGCGTGGAGAGTAACGGATAGAAAATTCAGCGGGACTTCACTGCCCAGTCGGCGGGCGGAAAAACGATGGGCCAGAATCCGGGAGCGGGGTGGTCGAATTCGAAGGCCACATTGAAAAACTCCGTGCCGTACTCCTCCACGCGAACCACGCGGCAACCTTGTTCCATCTTGTTTTTTGGGTTGCAAAGCTGGAAGGACTGCCCCACGTGCAGGTGGTTTTTCAGCTTGACCAGGCCGCCATGGGCGTTCACCACCTGCGTCTTTGCTTCTTCCTGAATTTGCTTATGCTCTTCGTTTTCCGCAAGCACCACCACGGTCATGTGCAGCATCACTCGTTCGCTGCGTCGCCGGTTGATGGGATTGTCAGCTTCCACGAATCTCTCCGCTCCATGATTCCCGGACCCTGCGATTCACGGCAAGTGCTCTTATTCTATATCACATGCTTGTGGCGCTAAGCTGGCCCGGCGGGTCAGGAGTGCCTGACGATTACTCTACAGTGCTCCACACATTCGCAGCCCCGGCGGAGTGAATTTACTCCAAGACTTTCTTTGGTTCATCAATGGAATCGGGGTGCAGCCGGGTGGAGCGTAAGGTATGATAGAGTCTTCGGAAATCAGCCAGTTAGGATGACGCTTGACCATGGTGCCGCAAACAAACGGAAAAATTTTGCTGAGGGTGAGGCCGCGGGGATTCTGCGCCGGAGTGGTGCGCGCGGTGGACATTGTGGAGCTGGCGCTGGAGGCCTACGGCGCCCCGGTCTACGTGCATCATGAAATCGTGCACAACACTTACGTCGTGGAACAGTTGCGGCGTCGCGGAGCGATTTTCGTGGAGTCCATCGAGGACGTGCCGCACGGCGCGGTGCTGGTGTTCAGCGCCCACGGCGTGCCGCCGACCGTTCGCGACGAGGCGAAGGCGCGCTCCCTGAAGGTCATTGACGCCACCTGTCCCTTGGTCACCAAGGTGCACCTGGAAGCGCTGAAATTTGCCCGCGAAAAGCGCACCATCATCCTGATCGGGCACAAGGATCACCAGGAAATTGTGGGCACCTCGGGTGAAGCGCCGGACCGCACCATCGTCGTCGATTCCGTGGCAGCCGTGGATGCTTTGGAAGTCGCGGAGCCGGAAAAGTTGTCATTCCTCACCCAGACCACACTGAGCCTTTACGACACGCAGGAAATCGTCACGCGGCTGCGGCAAAAGTTTCCGCTGATCAAAGGACCCGCAAGCGATGACATCTGCTACGCCACGCAGAATCGCCAGGAAGCGGTGGAACAAGTTGCCAAGGATGTAGATTTGATCCTGGTTGTGGGCTCTCCCAACAGCTCGAACTCCAATCGCCTCGTCGAAGTTGCGCAACGCAGCGGCGTGAAGGCCAAGCTGATCGATTCCGCCTCGGACATTGATGTGAAATGGCTCGAAGGCGTTTCTCGCGTGGGGTTGACCGCGGGCGCGTCGGCGCCGGAGGTGCTCGTGGAACAAGTGAGCGAGCGGCTGGCGGAGTTTGGCTTTACAGACCAGCGCGACCTGGACCTGATTCGCGAGGATGTGCGCTTCACCTTGCCGCCCGAATTGGCGACAATCGCGCCGGCGCCGAGAAACTAGGGAGCAGGGATTAGGCAGAACGCTCCAGCGCGGTAGCAGGGGACATACAAAACACAGGAGAAAACCTTGGCGGTCAAAATTGTCCGTCAGCCGAAGAAGATTGCCTTGATTGGCGCGCCCTCCAGCGCCGCGGCGTTTTTGCCGGGCAGCGAGAAGGCTCCAGCGGCGTTGCGCGCGGCCGGCTTGATCGAACGGCTGCAAAGCGCCGGTTATGAAGTCGTGGACCACGGGGATTGCGCCCCGCGCATGTTCGCGGACGACGAAGAACATCGCCGCGCGCGCAACCTTTCTGAAATTGTCGCCGGCTTGAACGATTTAAAGCTGCGCGCGGAACTCGCCGTGAAGAGCGGCGCGCTGGTGCTGGTGCTCGGCGGAGATTGTGCCCCGGTGCTCGGTTTGCTGGCCGCCGCGCGGCGTTACTACCGCCATGTCAATTTGTTGTGGTTCGATCGCGACGCGGATTTGAACACTCCGGCCACCACGCCCTCCGGCCGCATTGATGGCATGGTCGCCGCTCATGTTATCGGAAGAGGCTCGCCGGAACTGGTGCGTTTCTGCGGCGAACAGCCGTTGGTGCGCGAGCCGGATGTAACCCTGTTCGGAGTGCAGCGTCTGGATCCACCGGAGCAGGAATTCTTGAACAAGTCCCCAATGCGCTATGTTCTTGCGTCTGAGATCCAGTCGAAGGGCGCCGAAAAATCCGCGCAGGATGCTTTGCTCCACATGCATGCCGATGCGCGCGATTTTGTGCTGCACCTCGATACCGACGTCATCGCCCAGGAAGAATTTCCCGCCGTGAACGTTCCGGGCGGCGGCGGGCTGCGCTTCGACGAGGTGCGCGCCGCACTGAAGGAATTTGCCAAGCACAAGAACCTGATCGGCCTGGACGTGGCGCAGTACAACCCGGATAAAGATCCCGACGGCAGCGGCGCGAGAAAACTTGTCGATCTGCTGGTGGAAACGCTCACCGCGCGCCTGGAAGCGTTGTCCGCCCCTGCGCCGGAAACGCCGGCAACTCCGGCGGAATCAGCCGCCGAAGCTTCTTCTTCGTAATAGTCTTTTTCAAACATAAGACTTTTTCTTTCTAGCAGGATTCTGAAAAACTCCCAACCCTGTCATTCCGAGGGCGAAGTTGGCCCGAGGAATCTGCTTTTTCCCTGATGTTCGGTCGAAGTTGTCATCCCGAACGCGTGCCTTTTGCGCGTGAGGGATCTGCTTCTCGCAAACGTTGAAGAAAAAAGCAGATTCCTCACCCCGTTCAAAAAGCGAACGGGCTTCGGAATGACAAGTTTCGGCCCCCTACGCCGCCGTTACTCGCTTGCGGTGATACCGCGCCAGGCCCAGCCAGGAAAGATGCAAGCCGCCATTGAAAATGGCGTGCGCGGCTTCTTCGGCCGTGAGCGTGCCGGAGAGTTCGGCGGTAACGGACTCCACAAAAGAATGCGCGGCGGCAGTTTCCTCCGCGCCGCTTACCAGGATCTGCCCCGCGAGTTCGCTCCAGCGCTGCAAGCGTTCGCGATAGTGGGCGATGTGCGTGGCGGGATCGTTCGCGAAGCCGAAGTGCGTGAGAAACAAGCGCGAGGGTTTTCGCTCGGCAATGGCGTCGAGCGAACTGTTCCAGAGTTCGAGGTTAATGTCCGGCGGCGGCGTGGCCGGCAAAATGAAGGGATGCCCCTCGACGCAGATGCCCGCGGTATCGCCAATGAAAGCGACGCCGTCGGACGGATCGAAATAGGTGACGTGATGCGAAGCGTGGCCGGGAGTGTAAATGACTTCCAGTTTGCTCGAGCCGATGCTGAGGGTTTCGCCGCCCTCCAGAATGCGAAGATTTTCCTGCGGTACGGGAAGAAATTCTCCGTACAGACGATCCATCTCTTCTCCATACAGGCGGCCCGCGCTGTTCAGCAGTTTGGCGGGGTCGGCCATGTGCGGCGCGCCGCGGGAGTGGACATAGACCTGGATGCGCGGATTCTCGCGGAGCAGCGAACCAGTGGCCCCCGCATGGTCGAGGTGGATGTGCGTGAGGAGGATAGCGTCCAGATCGGCCACGGAAAGCCCGCGTGCGCGAAGTTGTTCGCGAAGCGTAGGGAGGGTGGAGGAGGGACCGGGGTCGAGCAAGGCGTAGGTGCCACCAGATTTCAGCAAGGCGGCGGCGATCGAGCGCGGTCTTCCGGTCCAAAGTAGGTCGATGGTGGTGGCGGTAGTCATGAGAGAAGGCTCAGTGTAAGGGAAATGAAGCAGAGAAGTAAGGAGGTATGGAAGTAAGGAATGGCCCTTCGCACACACCGCTCCCCTCGCAACTCGGGACAAGCTGGGTAAACGAGTGCCCTTCGCAGAAACTGCTCTGGGTGAACCAGAATGGGAAGAGATGCACCCCCCACCCCCCCACCAATTTGCATGAATATCAAAAGAAACGGGTTGCGAAAAAAGGGGTTTGTAAGAATATGAAAACAAAGGAGGGACAAAACTCGTTGCAAACGGGGCAAAAGATAACGCAGAGGTGCAGAGTGCGCCGACTCGCGTAGAGAAGAGAGGCTTTTCGCTTGAAGTATGTAACCCCCCTCCCCCCTGTTTTTCGTAAGTATGGAGTTTAAAGGACTTACAGACGCCGACTTTGTAAGTATGGGTTCTAAACGACTTAGCAGAAGGGAAGTTGTGGGTGGAGCTCTCCCGGGCCGTAAGGAGAGCGCCGCGGGAGAGCATGAGACATGATAGCAGGAAATACACTATTTGTCAATTACTTTATTGGTATCATTCGAACGGCTTCGCAAGACGTTGAAAAGTCCTGGGATAAGCGAGCGGGAGGAGATGAGCCGCCTTTGCTCTTGGCGTAACTTTTTGACGGCCTCCGGCGTATCTTAGGCTAACCTCTCACAAGCGAGGACAACATGAGTTCCATCAAGAACCCAGGCAGATTCGCAGGCTTGCTGTATGTACTCACGTCAATCGTGGGCTTCTTCGCCATGGGCTATGTCCCCGGCAAGCTCATCGTCCACGGAAACGCAGCGGCGACCGCCAGCAACATCGCCGCCTCCGAGACGCTCTTTCGCCTCGGCATCGCGGGCGAACTCATCGGCCAGGCCGGTTTTATCTTCGTGGCCCTGGCTTTGTACGACCTGCTCAAGGGGGTCAACCGGCGGCACGCCTCGCTCATGGTGACATTGATTGTGGTCTCCATCCCGATAGCGTTTCTGAATGAGCTGAACTCCATCGCTGCCCTCGTCCTCGTGCGCGGGGCTGATTTCCTATCCATATTCGAAAAGCCTCAGCGGGATGCTCTGGCTATGCTGTTCCTCAATCTGCATCATCACGGATTTGTGGTCGCCGAACTATTTTGGGGTCTGTGGCTCTTTCCGCTCGCGCTGCTGGTGTACCGGTCGCGATTCCTGCCGCGGTTCCTGGGCGTCTGGCTCGCCCTCGCCGGCTTCGCCTGGGTGATCCTGAGCCTTACCGGCGTACTGTTGCCGCAAGTTCAGGACAAGGTGGATACCTACTCTCAGCCCGCCTACTTCGGGGAGATAGCATTCATGCTGTGGCTCCTCATCAAGGGCGCCACGCCGCCAGCGCTGGACGCCACAGCCTCATCCTCGGCGGCTGGTTAGGCGCGGGACAAAAAACCGCACCCTGAAAACCGCAGGGTGCTGCACCCGGCCCACTCCCTTCGCTTCTGTTTCCGTCTATCCGTCTCGGTGCTACACTGCGCTAAGTGGCGCGTTTCTTACTAGAGGCCGGGAGAGGGCACAGGAACATGGCTGGACAGTTGGTCACTCCGTTTCGCGAGACGCTTAGGCGACCCAAAACCATTATGGGCAATGTTCAAGATCGTTTGATTGCGCCCTGCGCCGCCGTCCACATACAGCAGAGTTCCGTTTCGGTGACGGCTGATATTCCTGCTCTCTTGAACCGTTTGCTTATTTTCGACGACTATTATCTGCAGAGTATTCGCCTCAAGGAATTCGAAAGCTTGGTCCGCAATCTGGGTCTCGAAAACGTAATCCTTCTGCTGGACTCTGGTGCTCTGAAAATCGACTTGAACCCGACGCAATTCGGCCAAACAGGGCAAACGGCTCGGAGTCTCATTCGGGACAAAGAACCGCTTCCGCTCCTCTCATACTCCTTCTCGTTGATTCGTAGCTCCTATGAAAACGATTACTTACTTCGTTCTGCGCAGGAGGTTCATCATTCGTTGTTTGACGTGCATGGCCGAAAGGACCTGGTGAGACTGGAGGGTGCCATCCTTCGCGCCGTGATGCCCATACCGGAGGACGCAGGTGCTCCGGCGATGCTTGCGTTCGATGGCGAACTCAAAAACAATTCACCGATATTCAGGAAAGCGTTGCTGTCGCGGTTGCGGCTGAGATCAAACTTCCGCGCCCAAGAGTCAGATATATCTCTGGTCGTACGGCCCATCGATGACACGGATTACGTAGTCGAGACCAATCTGGAGAGCTTAGGACTTACGACACAGGAAGCACACAAGGTCGTAGAATCCTCTTTGCTCGCTGCGGGCTACTTGAATCGCCGCATCGAGGACATGGAAAACTATAATGCTCTTTCGGGCGTAATTGATGACGAACTGTTTTTGTTCGGGGAAAGGTTGAAGTTGCTTGCAGCGAGTGCATCCCCGAAGCGCAAAGAGGAGACGTTTGATAGGGTCTTACGTATTGGACAGTTTCCTGCTTTTGATTTTCAGCCGCCAACAAAGCAATTTGATATGGAAAAGTTCCTCAAAATCCGAGAGAGCAGGGAATGCATTGCGTTCAGGGATTGGCTAAAGCACGCTCAGTTCTTGAATGAGCGGGAAATCCATCTGCAAGTGGGTTCGTTGCGAGCACGACTTGGAACCCTACTACACGGAACGACAGGAAAGATCATTAGATTCGCCGTGAGTAACGTAGCCGGACTGAATCCAGTTGTGGGTTTGGCAGTCGGTGCTCTCGATACATTTGTCTTGGAAAAAATCCTCCCAATTTCAGGCCCTGCAATGTTTCTGGATGCCATTTACGGTTCATTGTTCTCAAATCGTTCGGAAACCTGAATACGCCCTCAGTCACCCCAGGCGTCGTTTTCACGCCTGCCGGGTGCCGCACTCTTGCGCCGTTTGCAAGGGTGCGGTTTTTGACCTTTCCAGCTGTCATCCTTAAGATTTTTCTCTAGACTGCATACTAAAACAGAGATTTAATCTAGCCCATGCAAACACTCGGCTTGTCCGACTCGATGCCGCGTAGCGAGAGCCGCCTCAAGAGTCTGTTCTGGCCTTCCATTCAGTCGAGCAGTGACGTGGATTATCTAGGAGCGCAGGGCTACTGGGTGTGTGCAGTTATCGCTGTTCTTTCGTTTGTTGTCTTGATCATCTCCAGCCATCCGTTTCTGGGCGGCTTTGTGTTCCTGGTTTTTTACGTCGGTGGAGTCGGTGTACGTGAGCGCAGTCGTTATGCGGCGGGTTGCGTGCTAGTCCTATATGTCATGGACATGTTGGTTTCCGGCCCGAGTATTATAAAAGTGCTCTTTGCAGCTTTGCTGCTTGCAAACTTTCGCGCGATTTGGATCGCTTCGCATTGGAGACCCGATTCGGAAGAGGCTGTGCCGGCGCCACGATGGAGCGAAAACTGGAGCGACAAATTCGCTGACCAACTACCGATGTGGCTTTGGCCAAAAATCCGGATCGCGTATTACTTTCTTTCCGCCGCCTATTTTCTTCTCGCCGCCCTCGGGATCGCCGCGATAATTCGCCGTCACGTCTGATCAACCAGCCGGGTGCCGCACCCTACAGTTTTCAGGGTGCGGGTCTTTGTCCTACGAATCGCTCAAGTCTACACGTGGCATCGACTTTCCCTTGTATGCATTTGTGAAGCGGCGGGTGGCCATCCTTCGACGCAGCGCGCATTTTGCGTCCCGGATGACTTTTCGGGATCGAAGGGTGGGGTCTTTCTCTTGTCCCCTTTCTAATTTCCAATTTCCATTTTCTAGTTCCCTGGCTGCTCAGCGGCCCACCATTTTTTGGAGCTGTTCGGGGTATCGAGCACCTTGCACCGCGATCTTTGAGGCTGCGGTCTCCAGTTCGCGGAGATCTTCGGGCGAAAGTTCGACGTTTGCGGCTCCGATGTTTTCTTCGAGCCGATGCAGCTTGGTCGTGCCCGGGATCGGCACGATCCACGATTTCTGCGCAAGCAGCCAAGCGAGTGCGATCTGAGCAGGTGTCGCCTTCTTCTGTTGCGCAAATCTGCCCAGCAGATCCACCAACGCCTGATTCGCTTTCCGGTTCTCTGGCGTAAAGCGAGGGACGATGTTGCGGAAATCG
>JBGOTL010000012.1:0-45810 GCA_041476465.1 Candidatus Acidiferrum sp.
CGCCTTGCGGATGAATCCGTTCAAGACGGTTGCGCCCGCGCGCGCGTTACCGAACTTGCCTCCTGCTGGTCCGTGGAACTTGCTCCGCGCCTTCCCGGCCGTTTCCAGTTGCACAACGCCCTGAACGCGGTCGCTGCGGCGCGACTTCTGCAGGCCCGCGGCTACCGCATTTCCGATGACGCCATCTTCAGGGGAATCGCCGGGACGCAGTGGCCCGGGCGCATCGAAAAGCTGCAGTCGAATCCCGATGTGTACCTGGATGGCGCGCACAATCCCGGCGCGGCGCGGGAACTCGCCGCATTCCTCGAACAAAATCTGGCTGGGCGGAAGCTTTGGCTTCTCTACGGCGCCCTGCGCGATAAAGCCGTGGATGAAGTGGCGGGCCTGCTGTTCCCGTATGCCGTCGAGGTTATCTTCACCGAGGCGCGCACGTCCCGCGCCATCTCCGCCGCGCAACTCGCGGAAATCGCCGGGCATCACGCCGCGAGATTCTCCGTGATTCCGGACGCCGAACGAGCCCTGGACGCCGCGCTGGCCCGGGCCGCGCCTGAAGACGCGATATTCGTCACCGGCTCGCTTTATCTGGTTGGCCAACTGCGGCAATTCTGGAAACAGCGCGCACACGCCGCGGCGCGGTGATGACGGTGGTCTTGGCACAAGGCTAAAGAAGTGCCCTCGTTGTCATCCCGAGTGGAACGAGGGATCTGCTTTTCTACCGAGTATCAAGGAAAAAGCAGATTCTCCTCGCAAAGACCGCTCGGAGGGGCGGCGGTCCTCGGGCCAACCCCGCCCTCGAAATGACAGTTTTGGGGGTTTTCAGCAGCCTGCTAGAATATCGTCTCCGGATTTAGGCGCCGGCTAACAGGCATTCTTTATTTTCAAAATGGAGAAACATGGCGGCAAAACAGAGCAGCGCACAGCGGGGTAAAAGAAGCAAGGCTACAAGCGGCCTGCCCGCCGTGGCGGGCAAGCCTCTTGTCGGCATCATCATGGGCTCGCGATCCGATTGGGAGACCATGGAGCACTCCGCCAAGACGCTGGAAGACCTGGGCGTGCCGCACGAGGTGCGCATCCTCTCCGCCCACCGCACGCCCGACCATCTCCTCGAATATGCCAGCACCGCCGAAGCCCGCGGGCTGCAAGTGATCATCGCCGCGGCCGGCGGCGCCGCGCACCTCGCCGGCGTGACCGCCGCAAAGACCATTCTTCCGGTCCTCGGCGTGCCCATGGAATCGGCTTCCCTGAAGGGGCTCGATTCGCTGCTCTCTACGGTGCAAATGCCCGGCGGCATTCCCGTGGGGACGCTGGCCATCGGCAAGCCGGGCGCGATCAACGCAGCGCTCTTCGCCACGGCGATCCTTGGAACGAAACATCCTGAATTCCGCAACGCCATCCGCAAGTATCGCGCCGCCCAGGCGGAGAAGGTCTTGGCCGTTTCCGATCCTCGTACTGAAGCCAAGCCTTCGGCGAAGTCCGCCGCGAAAATCGGCGGGTAAGCAAGGGTTTTCAGCTTGCGGTAGAAGGGGATTCCAGTAGTGGGTCAGTTTCCGATTAGCGCTGCGAGCTCAACCGGTCGATGCAACACCATCTAAGCAGTTGATCCGACAATACTTCCCCTAGAGAGCCGAAGTGTCAGGCTGTACTCAATCAGACCTAGACAGGGTAGTGTTTCTTTTGAATTAACGATCTCGCACGCATATGGAGATACAGTTCGCCATTGTCACTCATTCCGCATGGAATTTAGCATGTGCCCAGGTCAAGACGACTTCTTGCGTGGCCAGGGCGTGAGCATAGAGACGCTCTTCTGGTAGCTGCGGTATTGTTCTCCATGGAATTTCACGAGGTCGTGCTCCTCGAACTGAATCGCCACCAGAATGTAGGCCGTGGTCATGATCGCAAAGAAAAGATGCCCGGCGGTCATGGTGGGCGCACTCCAGAAAGCAATGACGAAGCCGAGATAGAGCGGATGCCTTACAAATTTGTATGGCCCGGGAGTCACAAATCCCAAGGACGTAAACTCCCTGCCAGTAAGGAAGCACCATACCTGTTTGAGACCAAATAGCTCAAAGTGGTCGATGAGGAAGGTACTGACCAGCACAGTTCCCCATCCAACAAAGAACAGGACACGCAAGGTCATAATTCCCATGGGATTCTCCACTCTCCAGACTGGGCCCAGCAAGGGCTGCCAGAAGCGTATAAGGAGGAGAAGCGCGAAACTGGAGAAGAGCACATAGGTGCTGCGTTCGGCGGCGGCCGGAACGACGCGGGTCCACGCGCGCTTAAACCATTGGCGAGCCATGATGCTGTGCTGCAGTGCGAAAACAGACAATAGCAGGGCGTCAATCAATACTCTTGCCGAGAGTGGGCGCAAGAGTCCACTCGGAGCTGCGTCCATCGTGAAAACGAACCAGATGGCATAGAGAAAAGTGGCGAGGAAGGCCGCGTAACAAACTAGCCCATAGACCAAGATCACATAGCGTTTCATTTGGATGTCTCCGATTGGTCCTGCGAGCAGGATAATTTGGCAGATATATAGCACTGAAAGCTTTGGATATCTACAGCAATGTCGTCGCGGCTTACCCCATCCGCACCCAAGTGGGCTATAAGTCGCGTAATCGGAAACTGGCCCACTACCGGGATTCAGCCCTGGTTGCCGCCCCGCCGCCCGGATGCTACGATTCTCGGTTCTATGACCCCCGAAACACCTAAACGGCCGCGTGTGGGCATCCCCTGGCGCACCTCCCAGGAGGAGGCTCAGAACAACCTGCCCAAGCTCGCAGATTACGAAAACTCCGTCCGTGATGCGGGAGCCGAGCCGGTCCGCCTCTCCTTGAGCCATCCGGAAGAACTACAGCGTGTCCTGCCGACTATCGATGGTTTTGTACTCCCAGGCAGCCCCGCGGACGTGGACCCGAAGAAGTACGGAGCGGCGAACAAGGGGAAGTCCGAAGCGGCCGATGAAGCGCGGGAACAGACGGATTGGGAGATTTTGAAGCACGCTTTTGCCGAACATAAGCCGGTACTGGCCATCTGCTACGGCTGCCAGCTCTTGAACGTTTATCTCGGCGGCACGCTCATCCAGGATTTGCGAGCCGAGACTAGAACAGCTATTCCGCATCGCAAGAAGGACGTGGTACCGGAGGCCAAGGAGGATCCCATTCACGTCGCCGCGTTCGAAGCCAGCAGCCACCTCTTGGCCATCGCCGGCGCCCAACAAGCTAAAATCAACAGCTCGCATCACCAAGCCATCGCCAAGCCTGGGAATGATTTGCGCGTTACTGCCCATGCTCCCGACGGCACCATCGAAGGCGTCGAATGGACCGGGGATGCCAACTGGGTGATCGGAGTGCAGTGGCATCCGGAGCGCATGTTCGGCGATGCCTTTTCCAAACGCTTGTTTGCTGACTTTATCGCCGCGGCTCGCAGCGCCCGCGGCGCGGTTGCTCAACAAGCTTGAACTCTTAAGCAAGGATTTTCGTTTCTAAAACTCTCTGGGGGACTCATGATTTCATTGGCAGGCAAGGCAGCACTCATCACCGGAGGCTCGCGCGGCATCGGCGCAGCAGCCGTCAAACTATTCGCGGCCGCGGGCGCGGACGTGGTCTTCAACTATTACAAAGCCAAGGACGCCGCGCACCAGGTCGAACAGGAGGCTGGGAAGCACGGCACGCGGGTGGAAGCTTTCAAGGCCGAAGTCGGCCGCCATGCGGACAACAAGAAACTCGTGGAGCACACCGTCGCGCGGCTCGGCCGCCTGGACATCGTCGTGGCCAACGCCGGCGTATGGAACTTTGAAGATTTGCCCATCGAGAAAATGACGGAAAAGCAGTGGGACGAAATGATGCGCGTCAACCTGAAGAGCGTCTATTCCATCATCCACTTTTCCGTGCCGCACATGATCAAGCAGAAGTCCGGCAAGATCATTCCAATCAGCTCGACGGCCGGCCAGCGCGGCGAATCCTTTCACACTCATTACGGCGCTTCGAAGGGCGGCATTATCAGCCTCACCAAGGGCCTGGCCGCGGAACTCGCGCGCCACAATATCCTGGTGAACAGCGTTGCGCCGGGCTGGGTGGCCACCGATATGTCGAATCCCGTGATCGACACCAAGGCGGGGAAAAAAATGGTTTCCACCGTGATTCCTCTCGGGCGCGCCGCCACCGCGGAAGAAATTGCCGGCCCCATCCTCTTTCTTGCCTCGGACCTGGCCAACTTCATGACCGGGGAAATCATCAATGTAAATGGAGGTTCGGTCTTGTGCGGGTAAAACTCAGCCATTTTTGTCTTGTTCCATTTTTGGGGGTTGCATTGGTGGCTTCGGTCTTCGTGCCGTGCGCTTCCGCGCAGAATGCCGACACCATGATGCCGGAGCAGAGCGCCGCGAAGGCCAAAGAGCTCCTGCAGCAGCTCATCGACGCGCTCGGCGGGCAAACTTACCTCCGGGTGCGCGAATCCGAGTGTGAAGGCCGCCTTGCGCAGTTCGGCCACAACGGGGATCTCACCGGCTACATCAATTTCAAGGACTACTGGCTGTATCCCGACAAGAACCGCACCGACTACGCGAAAAAGGGCAATATCATCGATCTTTTCGCGGGCGACAAAGGCTGGACGATGGACCGGGGTGGCGTGAGCGAGCAGCCGGTGACGCAAATCACCGACTTTCAAGAGCAGGTGAAGCGCGATACCGACAATCTCCTGCGCTTGCGCCTAAAGGAAGAGGGCATCTCCCTCCGCTTTGGTGGCAGCGGCACCGTGGACCTAAAACAAGTGGATTGGGTCGAGATAGTGGACCGCGATGCTCGCACGTTTCGTCTCGCTGTCGACCGCTCCACGCATCTCCTGGTGCGCAGCGTGGTCATTACCCGCGATGAATCCACCCGCGAGCGCGCCGAAGAACTCACCTATTATTCAAATTATCAGCCCCGCGACGGCGTCTTAACCCCATTGCAGATCGCTCGCGACCGCGACGGCCGGCGCATCTACCAGGCTTTCTACGAAACTTGCAAGTACAACCCGAATTTTCCGGCCGACTTCTTCACCAAGGAAGCTCTCGAAAAGCGCTACATTGAAGTCGGCAGCAAGAAGGACAAAAACAAAAAGAAGAAAGACGAGGCAGCGGAAAAGCAGTTGGACAAGAATTAGTGCCGTTCCAACTGTTTAGGCCGAACGACGGTCCAAGCATCGGAGGCGAGCGTAGACAGAGCATTTTCGCAGTGATTTGCTCGAAGAAGTTGGATCTTACTCCCCAGAAAATTACCTCAGGAATGCCTTGAACTTGCGCCAGGTACTTCGCACCGGCTTGCGAAAACTTAGAAAAAGGAAGGCGCCGATGGAGCACAGAAGGAAAGGACACGTAAACCTTGATACTGGGTCGTGCCAGAAATGTTCATGCCAGCAGATGTAAAGCAATGTGAAGAAAAGAAAAAAGATGATCGCGGTAGCCCATACATGATGGACGGCATCCAATTTCGATAGCACACCCCAAAGCAAACTGCGCCGCACTTCCGGTTTCACCCCAGGCTCATTTGAACTTCGATATGCCATGGCTGCCCATGCTATCGGAAGAGCGCCTTTGGATGCTAGGAGGACTCAGCGGTATAATGGGGCAATGGGAACCAGCCAGGGGAGTACACAGGCGCATGGCACGACAGTTTTGTGCGTGCGCAAGGACAACAAAGTTGTACTGATCGCCGATGGCCAGGTGACCGTGGGCGACCACGTGCTGAAGCACACCGCGCGCAAGACGCGCCGTCTTTACAACGACAAAGTTGTCGCGGGATTCGCCGGTTCCACCGCCGATGCCATAACGCTTTTTGAACGCTTCGAGGCCAAGCTGCAAGAGCATTCCGGCAACCTGCAAAAATCCTCCGTCGAGCTAGCCAAGGACTGGCGCAAGGATCGCGCGCTGCGCCACCTGGAAGCGCTGCTCATTGTTGCCGACGCCAAGGCCACCTTCGTTCTATCCGGCAATGGCGATGTGATCGAGCCGGACGACGGCATGGTCTCCATCGGCTCCGGCGGCATGTATGCGCTGGCTGCGGCGCGCGCCATGATGAAACACACCAAGCTCAGCGCGAAGGATCTCGCGATGGAAGCCATGCGCATCGCCAGCGAAATTTGCATTTTCACGAACGCAAATTTTACAGTCGAGGAGCTGTAGGGGCAGGCTTTGACACGTTCCGGTTATTGTTTCATCCTGAGCAAGACGACCGCGGATTTGCGCTTTTTGCATCCCGGACGGTTCTGCGGGACCGGCTCCTGCCGGAAAGAATCTCAGCGTAAGATGCAAGCAGGAATTCCGCGGCGGAGCGAGCCGCGACAGAAGGACTCATGCCCAGCAAGACCGATAAAGAATTGACACTCGTCACTGGCGGAAACGGCGCCGCGCCAGAAGCAGATCCGGCGCTCCTGCCCGCGCTGGATGACATGACCCCGCGTGAAATTGTCGCGGAGCTCGACAAATACATTGTCGGGCAAACCGCGGCGAAGCGCGCCGTTGCCGTGGCGCTGCGCAACCGCGTCCGCCGTCAGAAACTCCCGCCCGAAATCGCGGAAGATGTTCTGCCCAAGAATATTCTGATGATCGGCCCCACGGGCGTCGGAAAAACCGAAATCGCGCGCCGCCTTGCGCGCCTTGCGGGCTGCCCCTTCGTCAAAGTGGAAGCCTCGAAATACACGGAAGTCGGCTACGTCGGCCGTGACGTAGAATCCATGGTCCGGGATCTTGTGGAAACCTCCATTGACATGATTCGCGAAGAAAAGCTCGATGAAGTCGCGGACCGTGCCGAGCAGGCCGCCGAAGAGCGCGTGCTCGATCTTCTCCTGCCGCTTTCTCCGCCGCCCGCGCCGGGCACCACGGAAGCGGAAGCCGCCGCGCAGCGCGAGCAAAGCCAGCGCACCAGAGAAAAACTTCGCGCGCAGCTCCGCGAAGGCAAGCTGGACCAGCGCATGGTGGATCTTGAAGTCCGCGAGCGCGCCATGCCCTCGTTTGAAATCATCTCCAACCAGGGCGTCGAGGATATGGACGTCAATATCAAGGACGTGCTCTCCGGTTTTTTCGGCCAGCAAAAGAAGAAGCGCAAGATGAGCGTTGCCGACGCCTTCGAATACCTGGTGCAGGAGGAAGAGAACAAGCTCCTGGATATGGAACAAGTCACGCGCAGCGCCGTCGAGCGCGCCGAGCAGATGGGCATCATCTTCATCGACGAAATCGACAAGGTTGCCGGCCGCGAGTCCGGCCATGGCCCGGATGTCTCCCGCGAAGGCGTGCAGCGTGACATTCTCCCCATCATCGAAGGCACCACCGTCAACACGCGCTACGGCATGATCCGCACCGACCACATCCTCTTCATTGCCGCGGGCGCGTTTCACGTCAGCAAACCGTCGGACTTGATCCCCGAGCTGCAGGGCCGCTTGCCCATACGCGTCGAGCTGCAATCCCTCAAAGAAGAAGATTTCATCCGCATCCTCACCGAGCCGAAAAACGCTCTTCTCAAGCAATCCGTGGCGTTGCTGGATACCGAGGGTGTCAAGCTCGTCTTTACCGAGGACGCCGTGGCGGCGATCGCGCGTTTTGCCACCAGCGTCAACGAGCAGACGGAAAATATCGGCGCGCGCCGCCTCCACACCATTCTGGAGAAAGTTCTCGATGAGCTGTCCTTTGAAGCGCCCGACCTGAAGAAAAAGAACGTGAAGATCGACGCGGCCTACGTCAGCAAGCAGCTAGCCGAAATCGTCAAGAATCAGGACCTGAGCCGTTACATTCTGTAAAACACGAAACTCGAAAATGGAAATTCGAAATTCGAGGAAACCCAACACGTATCGAGCAGGACGTTTTAGTCTTTTGAGTTTCGAATTTCGGCTTTCGTTTTTGGTGTTTTTTCTTGCAAGTGGCTGTGGCGCGCCCGGCGAACCTGTGCCGCCTTTGCCTCCGGTACCCGTCACGATTGCCGATCTGAGCGCTCAGCAGGCGGGTGATGGCGTCCAGCTCAGTTTCACGTTGCCCGGCAAGAGCGTATCCGGTGAGCGATTGGCCGAGCCGCCCACCGTGGAAATTCTCCGCGGTGTTGCGAAGCCCGATGGCGCGCCCGAACCGAAATCTTTCCGTGTGGTGGACACCATCCCGGGTTCTCTCGTTGAATCTTATGTTTTCCAAGAGCGCTTGCAGTTTCTCGATCCGTTGGCGCCCGAAGAGACGCGCGCGCATCCCGGCGAAACCTTGATCTATCGCGTGCGCAGCCGAGTTTCGCAAAAGCGCGCCTCGGCCGATTCGAATGCCGTCGCTCTTCGTGTATTTCCTGTCGCCGAACACATACCGTCACTCGACGCCCGCATCACGGAATCTGCCATTGAATTGAGCTGGCCCGCTCCTGCTCGCACGTCCGGCGGTGATGCGCTGAGCGCCATCCCGGGTTATCACATCTATCGCGGGGAGCTCGATCCCGGCATAGCGGACGCCGCGGCGAAAGATTTCGCTCAGGCCAGGTGGAAATCGCCGCTGCTTCAGATTGCTTCCTCCGAAACGAACTCGTACCGCGATGCGGGATTCGATTTTGGCAAGACCTATCTTTATCTTGTCCGCGGCGTGGTTACAGGCGATGGCAACCCGCTCGAATCCGCCGACTCTGTCCCGGCCATCGTTGCGGCGCGCGACACATTTCCGCCCGCTGCCCCGCAGGATGTGGTCACCGCTGTCCTCCCCGGCACAGACGCCCCTTCTGTGCTGGTTGATCTTTCCTGGTCGATTAATGTTGAAACCGATTTGGCGGGCTACCGCGTCTATCGTAGTGAAGAGGAGAGCACGCGCGGCCGGCTATTGACGCCTGATCTGTTGCCCACGCCGGCCTATCGTGATAACTCTGTTGCTGTCGGCCATCGTTATTGGTATATCGTGACCGCTGTCGACCGCGCGGGCAATGAGAGTGCCCCGAGCGCGCCGGTGGTTGTGGAGGTCACGCAACCTTCTCCGTAAGACCGGATTCAAATTGTTGTAAGCACTTTTGGAGCCCAGCACTCGATGTCGGTCTGTCCGCATCTGCCCGGTTATCGTTGGTTCCACGTCTTCCGCAACGCGGCGATTCGCACCGGTGTTTACGTTGGTGTTTGCGTGACTTTGGTTTTCACCGCATGGCTGGTCATCGCCAATCATGCGCCCTTGCTGGAACGCTTCGCGTTGGAACGCAATATCGCCGCCGCTGTGATTCTCTGCTTCCTCGCTTTGGTTCCCCTTCTTCGGTTTTTGCGCTTGCCGGGTCATCTCCTGGCATCGGGCCTTATCGGTTGGCTCGTTTTCAGCCTGAGCTATCGTGCGCTCTGCATGATCTTCCGCGGGCTCAGCAATTGGCACAGCACGTTCCAGGTTTTTATGCTCGGCGCCGTCATCTATATGATCGCCGCAACGCTCTCCTGGATCGGCACCCTCATTTGGCGGGCGCGCGCATCCCACGTTTCACATCCTAACCATCATGTGAGCTGACCCAGAATGAAATTCTGCCGCGTTGTCCCTGCCGTTGCCTCTGAATCTCCGATTTACGGCCTTCTCGAAAGAGAGCAGGTCCAGGAAATCTCTGGTCTCCCCTGGGAGAAATGGTCGCGCACTTCCCGCTCCTGGAAACTCGCGGACGTCCGCCTGCTTGCTCCCGTCGCGCCCGGAAAGATTGTATGTGTCGGCCGCAACTATGCCGCGCACGCCGCGGAACTCGGCGGCGAAGTGCCGAAGGAACCTCTCATTTTTCTGAAGGCTCCCTCCTCGATCATCGGCCCGAACGACCCGATCGTGCTCACGCGCTATTCCCAGCGTGTCGAACACGAAGGCGAGCTTGCGATGGTCATCGCTCGCCGCTGCTCGCATTTGCGTGATTCGGATGATGCGCTCAACTGCGTATTGGGCTATACCTGCCTCAATGACGTCACTGCGCGCGACTTGCAGAAAAGCGACGTGCAGTTCACCCGCGCCAAGAGTTTCGATACATTTTGTCCCGTGGGCCCGCACATTGAAACCGATCTCGATCCATCCAGCGTTCTTGTGGAAACGCGCGTGAACGGCGCGCTCCGTCAATCCGGCAGCACGGCGCTTATGACTTTTCCCCCGGCATTCCTTGTGCGCTGGATTTCCCGGATGATGACCTTGTATCCCGGCGACGTCATCACCACCGGCACACCCGCGGGTGTTGGCCAGCTGGTTGCCGGTGACAATGTGGAAGTCTCCGTCGCGGGCATCGGCGTGTTGCGCAATCCGGTGCAAGCCCCGCAAGCCTAGCTACGCGTCTTCCCCGGTGATTCTGTAAGATACATGGCAGTGGGGGCGAAGCTTGTATGCAAGTCTTGTTTGGTTCCGGCGGGGCCCGGCATTTTCTCGTTGACGCGGCGCACCAGATTGCTTGCCCTTTGCGGGGGATAGCGCGTTGAGAGAACTTCTCGCCGATTGGAAGATGCTCCTCGCGCTTGGCTGCGCCGCCATTGCTGCGCTCGCGATGATCGTGTTTGCTTTTTTCCGCCCACCCGTGGACCCTGAAGAAGTCGAACGCCGCCGCCGTCTGCATCTGAATCAGATTGGGCGGATCGCGGAGGGTCAGGTAGTCGAGCTGGTCGAACACCCCGCTCCGCCGCAGGAAATCCGCAAAGGCTTTTTCGGTTCGCGTGCACAGCCTCTCGCGGATGGCCGCCCGCGCCATTTGGTTTCTTATAGCTATGCGATTTCCGGCGTGACCTATCACACCGCGCAAGACATCACCGGCCTGGAGGGCCAGATCCGTTTTGGGCGGCTCGTTGCGGGCCAGCCCGCCAGCATCAAGTACGACCCTTCCAATCCCAGCGATTCCATCCTGGTCGCTGACGACTGGTCAGGCTTGCGCTGAGCCTCGAAGCGCTTGCGCAGAGTCTCGAAGCGCTTGCGCAAAGTATTCTTCTCATTTTCATCGCCGAGCATTCTGGATTCTCGATGAATGCGCTATCCTTTGTGAGGTTGACCGCGAAGTCGAAGATCCCGGTCTTGCCGGGGCGGTCAATCTCTTCACGCCGCAAGAGTGGCAATCTAGTGCTTCTATGAAGATGATCCTGGCTTCCGTCCTGACGACCATTCTGATCGTGGCCATGAGCCTCGGTGCGATGTTCATCCTTGTGCGCGCCACGGTCTACGTCAATTCACTGACGTCGCCGCTCACGCGCGCCGGCGCCATCGCAGCGGAGCTGCTCCTTGGCGTGGTGCTGCTTCTCGGCACCGTGTGGCTCGCCACACACCTTGCTGTCCGCATCTTCGCCACCCGGCAGCCGCAGTCGCAGGGAGGACCGCTTGTCTGAGAAAATTCCCAGCCGGAATGCGCCGGAAATTCGCGGCTCATCGCAAGCCGGGCACCACGATCGCATGGAAGAACTTCGCCGGATTTCGGCGGAGGCCGAAGCCGGCGGCGGTGCCGAGCGCCGCGAACGCGAACATAAGGCCGGGAAACTCACCGCGCGCGAGCGCGTCAATCTCCTTCTCGACGAAGGCTCTTTCGAAGAGCTCGACAAGTTTGTCCGCCATCACTGCGTGGACTTCGGCATGGACGAGCAGCGCCCCGCAGGCGATGGTTTCGTCACCGGGTTCGGCCGCATCGACGGCCGGCTGGTCTACGTATTCGCGCAGGACTTCACCGTTTTCGGCGGCTCGCTTTCGGAAACCAACGCGCTGAAAATCTGCAAGATCATGGACCTGGCCATGCGCGCGGGCGCTCCGGTCATCGGGCTGAACGATTCTGGCGGCGCGCGCATTCAGGAAGGTGTGAAGTCCCTCGCGGGTTACGCTGATATTTTCCTGCGCAACACCTTGGCCAGCGGCGTCATTCCGCAAATTAGCGCCATCATGGGCCCCTGCGCCGGCGGCGCGGTCTATTCGCCGGCCATCACCGATTTTATTTTCATGACGCGCGAAACGTCCTACATGTTTGTCACCGGCCCCGACGTAATCAAGACCGTGACCCACGAGGAAGTGACCAAACAGGAACTCGGCGGCGCGATGACCCATAATGCCACCAGCGGTGTCGCTCATTTCGTCTCGCGCGATGATGCCGATTGCTGCGCCATGATCCGCGAGCTCATGAGCTTTCTTCCGTCAAATAATCTCGAAGACCCGCCGCGCCGTGCATCTTCCGACCCCTCCAACCGCCGCGAAGAAGCGCTCAACCATATCGTTCCCGATGATCCGCAGAAGCCCTACGACATCAAGGACGTCATCCTCGCCATCGTCGACGACGGGTACTTTTTTGAAGTTCACGAGCACTTTGCAAAAAATATGGTGGTAGGTTTTGCGCGCCTCGATGGCCGCCCCGTCGGCATCGTCGCCAATCAGCCGGCGTTTCTTGCCGGTGTCCTCGATATCAACGCTTCTGTAAAAGGCGCGCGCTTCGTGCGCTTCTGCGACGCCTTCAATATTCCCCTCGTCACATTTGAAGATGTCCCTGGTTTCCTTCCAGGCACGCAGCAGGAGTTTGGCGGCATCATCAAGCACGGCGCAAAGCTGCTCTTCGCTTATGCCGAAGCGACCGTGCCGAAGATTACCGTGATTACGCGAAAGGCCTACGGCGGCGCGTATTGCGTCATGGCCAGCAAACACATCCGTACCGACGCTAACTTCGCCTGGCCCACCGCGGAAATCGCCGTCATGGGGCCGGAAGGCGCCGTCAACATCGTTTACAAGCGCGAACTTGAGAAAGCCCCGGAATCCCAGCGCGAAGCTCTCCGCAAGGAAAAAATCGCCGAATTCCGCGAGCGCTTTGCCAATCCTTTCGTGGCCGCTGAGCGCGGCTACATCGACGCCGTCATCGAACCTGCCGACACCCGCGCCCGCATCATTACCTCTCTCCGCGCCCTCGAAAACAAAAAGGACACCAACCCCAAGAAAAAACACGGCAATATTCCGCTATGAAAAGAAAACTTACACGCATCATTCAAAAACGTGGTCGCTGGTACGTTGCCTACGTGAAGGAAGTGCCTGGAGCGAACACCCAAGGCCGCACATTGGCAGAAGCGCGATCCAACCTGAAAGAGGCACTTGCTCTTATTCTCGAAATGAAGCGCAATCGTCGCTGTCTTTAGCAGCGCAAGCGCCAACCTACTACCCGTCATTCCGAGCGGAGCGGCCCGGTTTTTTCATGCGCCCTGGTTTGTGGGGTGCCGGGTCGCGCAGTCGAGGAATCCCTCCGCTCTCAGCGCCTCTGTAGCAAGTCTTTTTGCTATTTGAGTAAATACTCCTGCAAAAATTCCACCGTCGCGTAAAACTGAAAATCCGCGTTGGTTTTCCTTTGGAACCAGGTGCCTTCACCTCAAACGATTGGGCACCCACGCCTGTGCATAAGCACCTTCTGATGATGCCGCATGCTAGAATCCCGCTGCATCGCAAAGACTCCATGTTCAAGAGAATTTTGATAGCCAATCGCGGTGAGATCGCCGTGCGCATCCTGCGCGCCTGCCGCGAGCTGAGCATTCAGTCCGTCGCGGTATTCAGCGACGTGGATCGAAAATCGCTTCACGTGCGCCTTGCGAATGAGGCCTACGCAATCGGCCCCGCGTCATCGCGCGAAAGCTATCTCTGCATAGACAAGTTGATGGATGTCGCCCGCCGCGCCGGCTGCGACGCCCTGCATCCCGGCTACGGTTTCCTCGCGGAAAATCCCGCGCTCCCGCGCGCTTGTACGGATGCAGGCCTCACCTTTATTGGTCCCTCCGCCGAAGCCATGGAGGCGCTCGGTTCGAAGACTGCTGGACGTCAGCTCGCGCGCCGCTGCGATGTCCCCACGGTTCCCGGCGCTAACGACCCCATCGAAAATCCCGAGGATGCGCAGGCGCTTGCCCAGAACATGGGGTATCCCGTCTTGCTGAAAGCCATCGCGGGTGGCGGCGGCAAAGGCATGCGCGTGGTCCTCAATGACGCCGCATTTGCTTCTGCCTGGCGCGATGCCGCGTCCGAAGCCATGAACGCGTTCGGCGACGCTCGTGTTTTCCTCGAAAAATATCTGGAAAAGCCGCGCCATGTCGAAATTCAAGTTTTTGCCGACACCCATGGGCGCGTGGTTTCGCTAGGTGAGCGCGAATGTTCCGTGCAACGCCGCCACCAGAAAATTATTGAAGAAGCGCCTTCGCCCATCGTCACACCCGACCTGCGCAAGAAAATGGGCGATGCCGCGGTACGCATCGCCCGCGCCGGCCGCTATGTCAACGCCGGCACCGTGGAATTTCTCGTCGACGCACACCTCAATTATTATTTCCTGGAGGTCAACACGCGCCTCCAGGTCGAGCATCCCGTCACCGAACAGGTCACCGGCCTCGACCTCGTAAAACTCCAAATCGCCATCGCCGCCGGCCACCGCCTGCCTTTTGCCTGGGAAACCATTACTCCGCGCGGCCACGCCATGGAAGTGCGACTCTACGCGGAAGACCCCGAGAACAATTTCTTTCCCTCGCCGGGGAAAATTATTTCACGGAATGCTCCCAGCGGGCCGGGCATCCGCCTGGATGAAGGCTTTTACGAAGGCTGGACCGTTCCCATGGAGTACGATCCGCTGCTGAGCAAGCTGATTGCCTGGGGCAACAGCCGCGAAGAAACCATCGCGCGGCTGCGTCGCGCTCTCGATGAGTACACCATCACCGGCATTCGCACCAACGTCAGCCTCTTTCGCCGCATTCTTTCCGAACCTGATTTTCTGCGCGCCGAGATTCACACCACGTGGCTGGACGAATTGCTCAGCCGCGCGCGTCCCGCCACCCTCGATTTGGAAAACGGCGCCGCCGACGCCGCCGTAATCGCCGCAGCGATTTGGCAAGCATCCGGGTGCGACCGGCATTCCCGCTTGCCTTCTTCTGACAATAATTCTGCCGACACCTCCCGCTGGAAACTGGATGGCCGCCTCCAGCAACTGGACCGCACGCCATGAAATTTGAAGTTCAGCTCATCGGCTCATCGGCGGAAAAAGTGATGCGCGTGGTCGAGCTGGAGCGCTCTGCTCAGGGTTGGCGTGTCTCGTTGGACGGCCAGCCGGCGGACGCCGATGCCGTCGAAGTTGCGCCCAATACTTATTCCATCCTTCTCCGCGGCCATTCCTACGAAATCCGCGTAACCCCATCCATGGATGGAAAGCTTACGCTGCAAACCGGCGCTCAAGAATTCACCGCCGAGGTCATCGACCCGCGCGCCTGGCGCGGGCGCCACAGCGCCGCCGAAGCTGAAGGCCGCCAGCAGATCCTCGCGCCCATGCCGGGCAAAATAGTTCGTGTTCTTGTGAAAGTGGGAGACCAGGTCGAAGCCGGGCAGGGCTTGCTCGTTGTGGAAGCTATGAAAATGCAGAACGAAATCCGCTCGCCCAAGAGCGGCACCCTCGAAAGATTTTTCGTCAAGGAAGGCCAGGCCGTGAACGCCGGCGAAGTTCTCGCGTGGGTCGACTAAATCATCGATTGAATTGGATCAGGGCTGCGCGGGTTTCGGCGGCAGGGAAGACTTCGCCGCATCGGGCAGTTTGCCTGCGGCTTCAATGACTCGCTCGGCGAGATAATTTTTTACGCGCGCATCGTCGCGGGCCGTCGCCAGATACGCGGAGCGCAGCAACTGTTCTTTCCGGTTGCGCAGCGTGTCGCGCACCGTCTGCTGCACCTGGGGATCGGTAATGCCGCGCTGCCCTGCGGATTCACGCGCCACCAGCTTCAGGATGCGGTAGCCTTCCTTCAGTTGAATGGGCTGGCTTACCTGGCCGGGCTTCAGCGAGAGAACCAGTTTTTTCAGCGCTGGATCGGACTGATTGAGCGAAGACTCCGGCACGTAGCCCAGATCGCCGCCGGTCGCCGCCGAATTCATGTCTTCCGAATAATCCATCGCCAATTGCGCAAAATCCGCGCCGCTGTTCAGCTTGTCCATCAGCATCTTCACTTTGCGCTCCGCTTCCGCTGGGTTGGTGGCGTCATCGTTTTTGCGGTTGCGAATCTGCGGTTCTTTCTTCGGAGTCACCACGATTTGCGCGATGCGATACTGCGGCTCCGCAACGCTGAATTGCGCCTTGTTCGCGTTGTAAAAATCGGTGACATCCTGGTCCGTGATGGAAATCTTGGCCACCACTTCGCGGTTCAGCAGCTTCTGGATGGAAAGTTGCCGCCGCAAATCGCGCTTAAGGTCGTCCACCGAAACGCCGCGATCTTTCAGTTGCCGCTGGAATTCATCCTCGGTATATGGGCTCTTCAGCTCGGTGAACTTGTCCTCGACTTCGCCGTCGCTGGCCTCCAGGTTCGACTTCTTGGCGCGCTCCAGCAAAATCTCGTTGTTCATCAGCTCATCGAGCACGTTGAGCTTCAGCGACAGCGCTTCTTCCTGCGAGGGTTCCTGCCCTTCGGGGTTTATCCGCGTGCGGTAGTACTTCTCCACTTCGTCGCGCTTGATCTCTTTGCCGTTGACTACCGCCCAAACATCGGCGGCATGCTGCTGCGGCTTATTGCAACCCGCGCCAAAGGACACCGCCAGCGCCGCCAGCGGCAGCCAAGCCGCGGCGCGCTTCATTCCGCGGGAGCGCCGTTCCGCGCGTCCTGCGATAACAAAGTTCGGGAGGGGTAGTTTCAAGGTCGGCAGCTCAGGCAGCTTTCGTTACGCGGCCCAGACGGATGCACGCGGTGCACACGCGAAGCTGTTTCCTCACGCCGGATACCACCGCACGAACGCGCTTCAGGTTCGGGTTCCAGCGGCGCCGCCGCGTGTTGTTCGCGTGGCTGACGATATTTCCATATTGCGGCCCTTTGCCGCACAAGTCACACTTCATTGCCATTGTTCTTCCTGCTTAAACTTTCGTATTAGCCCGGATTTTCTGCCCAATCATGCTGGAAAACCAAGCTCCTTATTCTAGCAGACCTGCCCCTCTCGGCAAAGTGCGCCTTTTGCATCCCGAACGGGGGCGCCTCCCTTTCGTGTAGCGCCGGGCTTTGCCCCGGTTTGTGGGGATCCCGACCGGTTCTGTCGGGAAGCCCGGCATCTTCTCCTAGCTCTTTTCCTCGACTAATTCTCTTTTCCCCGTAATCATCTTCTCTTGTTATTCTCTTGCTTATGCCATTCAACCGGGGAAATATCCGCCTTGCCCCGCGGAACTATCTCGGTTATGGAATCTATTTCGTCACCATCTGTACTCACAACCGCAACCCACATTTCGCCGACATCTCTTTTGGTTACGTGGCATTGGGTCGCTTGATTTCTCTCTCGGGGCGCCACTCTTTCCTACTCCATGCCTTCTGCCTCATGCCCGACCACCTGCATATCCTCTCCGAAGGCAACTCTCCCCAATCCAATCTGCTTCGTTTCATCACCGCCTTCAAACAACGCAGCGCGATTGCGCACAAAAATCGTGCTAAAGGTCCGCTCTGGCAAACAAAATTCTACGACCACATCCTGCGCGAGCCCGCTCAATTGGAATCGGTTGCCTGCTACATCTTGGTGAACCCGGTTCGTAAAGGTCTCTGCGAGGATGCAACTTCTTATCCCCTGTCCGGCTCACAAACGCTCGAATGGGAAATACTCTGCGCGAATTCAAGCATTTGGCAGCCGCCTTGGAAGGAACTCGTGCCGGGCTCCCTCCGCAAAGACCGCGGGCCGCATTTGTAGCGCCAGGCTTTCCCTCCGCCTTCTGGGGGGTCCCGACGGTGTATGTCGGGAAGCCTGGCATCTTCGCCGTTGCTTTGTCTATGTAGGGGCGCCTAGAGTTTATCCCGACTCTTGTGTCGGGAAGGCCGCCGCTTTTGTAGCGCCAGGCTTTCCCCCCGCCTTCTGGGGGGTCTCGACGGTGTATGTCGGGAAGCCTGGCATCTTTGTCCCCTGCCGTGCCGGGCTCTCCCCGCAAAGAACGCGGGGAGTCCCCACAAACCGGGGCAAAGCCCGGCGCTACATGAATAACTCTTGAAATTTGAGCGGTAGCCGCCCCGCAGAAGCCTCGGGGAATACTTTCGGCTACAGGCAAGCCCCTCGCTTGCCTGCCGGCTCGCCCTGAGCAAACGCGAAAGGAGCCTTGGCGATCGCAGATTTGCGCCTTTTGCATCCCGGAAGGCTCTGCGGGACCGACCGCAGCGGAGGGATCTCTCTTCACCCAACTCCGCAAAATGATTCCCGACGCCATCCGCCAGGCGAAAAAAGGGAAGCCCCTTTACTCCGGATCCTGACGAGGTACAGAAGGTGAGGCCAGCCCCACCCCATTCCCCGGACACCAAACCCCGCGATTCCACTTTTCCCGCTTGCGCGTTTACCAAGCACTTAGGCTTATGGGGAATTCTCACTCACGACCCGAACCAGCTCGTATTTGATACTCTTGACCCGGTCACCGTTCGGCATTCAGTTGGGCGGCAGAGTTAGGGAATTGATATTCGTTTGAGGATTGCTAACCATGAGAAGAATGCTTTGCAGTGCCGCCCAAGTCGGCCTCGTAATTTTTGTTTCCAGCGGTTTGCTCACCAGCCCGGCAAATGCTGGGCCCGCGCAAGCATCGTCTATTCTCGAGCCCGCATCAGGTGCGTTGCTCGGACATTACTACGGCGCCGGCAGCATCGAGCAGACCACGGCAAAGCTCGGGCGGACACCCCCCGTTCACCTCACCTACTACGCGTGGACCGACGACTGGACCGGCAGCGTCACCAAGGCAGACCTGGCGGCCGGACGCATCCCTCTCGTCAATTGGGAACCCCACAAGATCGACTTCGCCAAGATTGTCGACGGGAGCCTCGATACGACGATCATGGCGCGTGCGAACGGCTCCAGAGCGCTCGGCAAGAAGTTTTTCCTCGACTTCGCCGCCGAGATGAACGGCGACGAAGCGTGGGGCGGCAACAACGCACCATTGTACGTTGCCGCTTATCGGCACATTCACGACCTCTTCGTCGCCGCGGGCGCAACCAACGTGGTCTGGGCATGGTGTCCAAACGTCACGGATATCCAGGGAGGCAACAAAAATACGATGGACTACTACCCAGGCGATGCCTACGTTGATTGGACCGGGGTCGATGGGTACAACTGGGGTACGACCAACGGCGGCTGGCAGACCTTCCAGCAGGTTTTCAAGGACATCTACCCCCTCCTTGCAGCCAGGAAAAAACCGATCATGATCGGAGAGATGTCCTCGGCGCAAGTTGGTGGAGACAAGGCCAAATGGATCGACGAGATCATTCCCACCTTGCGCTCTAACTACCCGCTCATCAAGTGTCTCGTCTGGTTCGACATCAACAAGGAAGCCGATTGGCGCATCAGTTCCTCTCCCGCATCGGAAGCGTCCTTCATCCGCATGGCCAACGATGCCTACTTTAATCCGCGGCTCGCACACCCCTAAACCAGGAGAAACCTCCGGGTGCGGGCTATTTTTCCCTTGTAGCGCCGGACTTTTTTACCCCGGCCCTAGCGGGGGCCCCGGTTTATGGGGATCCCGACGTTTTTGTCGGGAAGCCCGGCATCTTGTCTTTCTGTCATCCCGAGCGCAGTCGAGGGATCTGCTTTTCGCCTGCGCTCGCCACCGGGTCCGGCGGGTGTGGGCTCTACCTGCAGCCTGCTTGGAATTGTCCCCACCAGGTGGAAGCCTCTGACTTTCAGTCAGGGGAGCGACGCGTTTACGCGTCGCGGTACAACACCTCACTACGGATAGGCTTTAGCCATGGTGCGGAGGTTGTTTCGATCTCCAAGTTCATTCCCATCCCGACCGACGACCCCACTTGTAATCTGCAATTTTCGCATCCCGGATGATTTTGCGGGACCGACCGGGTGCGGCAGGTCCGGGCTGTACTTGCAGCCCGGCGTTAAACCTGTACTTGCAGCCCGCAAGAGAGAACCGTCGATGGGTCTGCTTTTTCTTCGCCCAACTCCGCAAAATGATTGCCGACGCCATCCGCCAGGCGAAAAAAGGGAAGCCCGCGCAGCTTCGCATCTTGACGTGCTACTCCCGCTGAGGACACCACCCGTTCATCCTTCGCAACATTTCGACGCAAAACCCTCCAGGGGACAACCGCCATTCGCGTACACTTAAGTGGTGAGGGGCACCGCGGGAACACCCCGGGAAGCACCGGGGAGTGCCCGAGTTCCAACTTTTCGTTGTGCGATTCGGGATCCCGATGTAAGCTCCCCACCGGGCAATCAGCACGTCACGACTCAGGCCCCAACCCAAGGCGGATATTGACACCAACTCAGGTGGAGAAACCTGTGGCACGCCGCACCACGAACGCCGGACCACAGCACCGATCGCGGAGGCATTGCAGCGATCGAGGCACACCTTGCCTACGCTCGATCCACCCCAGCCCGACAACGGAAAGCACAAAACCGCTCAACCAAACCGCGCATCTCATGAGAGTCCCAGCGTGAGCACGACCCAGGAGCACCCGGTGTCCCCCCACAAGCAAGGACAGGCAAACCTGCAGCTCGAAAACCCACCCGTGGTGGAGACTTCGGTCGGTTTCCACTTTGCGAAACTCGAAGGCTGGCACCTGCTGCGTCAGGGCCTCCTCTGGGGAAAGTTTCGCCCAGAATATCCCGAACTCGAAATACTCCCAATGATCGTGCAGGCCGCAACTCCGCAGACATTCCAGTTCGATATGAACTCCCCCGTCATGCGCACGGGGTTCACCGATAAATCAAGGACGCAGCTCGTCCAAATTCAGGACGGGCTGTTGCTCCACAATTGGAGAAAAACGAATGAAAGCCCCCAATACAAACGCTACGACGCAATCCGCTCGCGCCTCCGCAGTGACTGGGCAACCTTTCGGGCGTACCTCCATGAGGAATCACTCAAAGACCCTGTAGTCCTGCGCTGCGAAATGAGCTACTTCAACCACCTCGTCCGGAATGAGGACTGGAAAGACTTCGCGGATTTATCCGATACGTTCACAGTGTGGAAAGGCCTCCCGGAATCAAGCTCATACGGGACCGCCCAAGTAGCCGCGTTCAACGTTATGCATCAGTTGGACAGCGGCACCGTCAACGTCATCGCCCAGCCCGGAATCCGCCCAAGTGACGGCAAAGAAGTTATTCAGTTCTCCTTGACATCTTCAGTCAAGCCAAAGAGCTCAGACGACGAGGAACTATTCCGCTGTCTGGACGAGTGCCATGAAAACGCAAGACGCGCCTTCTTCGACTTCACAACCGACAAGGCGAGAAATAGATGGAGAGAAATCAGATGAGCGCCACAATCATGGTGAACCCGTCGACCATTGACCAGGCGAGATGGTCACAACTCGTGCGGTTCTCACCCGTCGACTCAGCGTCTTGGGTCCCTTCCCTATTGTGGCGTCTCAGATCGCTCGAAGCATCTGGCCGCAACATCCCCGGCGTTGGCGACCTCACGATCGCAACGGCCACAGCGGACCGGGTACGACGTCTGCTGACAATCATTCCACCACACCTGCTCCCCGAGCCCACACTCGCCCCCTTTTCCGGCGGCGGCATCGCACTCATCCTGAACATCGGGGACAGAGAACTTACCCTCACGGCCTATCCCGACCACAACGACTTCGTCTTCATGACAACAAATGAAAACGACGAAGTCGTCGACGAAGGCATCCTCGCAGTAGACCAAACGGAACGACTCTACGACGTAATCACCGCACTTCTCACCCCTCGAGCGCGATGATTTGGAATGGCGCTCCAGAACGATCAAACGATCCAGGACAACGCAATCCTCTACCGAGTTCTGGACGATGACCCCAACTGGAGAACCACCAAATACGGCAGATACGGGCCATCGAAGCTAGCTTTCTTCGAAGTCCGCGGCGAAGTATCTTATTTTCTAGAATCACCCGGCATGCTTGCCGAGCTCCAGCGAATCTTTCCACGCCAGGAAATCGCCAGCGTTCCAGCGTCCGTGCTCAGGTCTGCAGAAGTCGGTTTTGCAATCGAGCGCCGGCCGAATGAAGTCCCTCCAGGTTTTCAATGTGACCCAGCCAACCATGTCCTCGGCGGGCCAGCGGCAGAAATAACCCGGCTTGAATTCGAAAGACGAGCGCGAGTAATCGCCAATCACCAAGCCACCACAATCGTCAACCCCCGACGCCCGCATCCTGCACAGTGAGAACCACGCCGCACCACGCCCCGATCGCACGCTCGAACGCCAGCCGCTGCCCTCCGCGGGTGGCGCACACTTCAAGCAGTAGAAACCTCTTGGGTGGCCCACCCGTGCGGTTTCGGTTTACGCAAGGGTGGGTCGCTTTTTTCTCTCCGCTCATTTATCCTGCGACTTCTCAATACTTTGCGGTTCCGTTCGAATGATACCAATAAACTAATTGACAAATAGTGTATTTAATGCTATCATGCCGCGTGAACGCTAGACCTTCCTTCCCAGCCCCAACCCGCCCCATTCTTCCCCATCAACGCCCATCACGGCTCAACGGGACGCTCTTTAACTCTTTTACTATCAATTCGCTGCGCACTCTTGCCGTCACAACGGACGGGTATACCCCTCGTTTCTTCTCTCGCTTGCCGCGCCGGCTCGCCCTGAGCAAACGCGAAGGGAGCCTTGGCGTCAGAGGGCCTGCCGTCCGAAGCCTTGGCGCAGGGCGGCCTTTGTTTTCATATCGATACAAATTGCTTTTTTTGCAACCCGTTTCTTTTGATATTCATACAAATCGGTGGGGGGGTGGGGGGCCCATCCGTCAAACCAAAAGCCCCTATGCTCTGCCTTCCTCTGCGCACTCCGCGTCTCTGCGTTATCTTTCTGTGTCTTCGCTATTTACTGTTCGCTGTTCGCCCCTCGCTGTTCGCTTCTTTACATCCTTACCTCATTACCTCCTTACTTCGCCTTCGCTTCTACGCTACGCTCAGAGAATGAAAGTAGCCTACCTCGATATCGAGACGGACTACGTCGGGAAGCACACTCCCGACAACGACCTCTTTTTTCGGGATTACCAGAACCATTTGATTACCGTCGTGGGAATCCTCGTTGCTGCTGGGGAGACCGATCAGTTTACTCAGCTCCTGGAAAAAGAAATCAGCAAGCCTCGGCTATTGGAGACGCTCCATGGCGTGACCCGGTTAATCACTTACAACGGCCGCTCCATCCCGGATCCGGTGAAGCACAGAGTCGGTTTCGATTTTCCAGTCATCGCCGCGCAGCTGGGCATTGTTCTCGATCAGGAATTCCCGCACACCGATCTGGTTCCCGAGTGCTGGAAGCGCAACCTATACGGCGGCTTGAAAAAGGTGGAGCAAACCCTGGGGCTCCAGCGGAAACTCCCCGGAAAGCACGGCGCCTGGGCCATGGAAACTTATCGAAGCTATGTGAAGGCCGGCGACAGGAAATGTCTCGAGGAATTTCTTGCGTACAACCGCGAAGATGTTTTCATGCTCCGCGAAGTCGAGCGGAAGCTCGCAAACATGTAAACGAGCGGAAGCTTGCCAAGATGTAGCTGAGCTGCAGTTCGCGAAGCTGTAGTCCAGCAAAAGTTTTTGAGGATGTGATGGGTTCTCGTTCAACACTTTTTATTGCTCGTGAGTCATGCCATGGTGCATTTGCGCGGGTTCGTCCTGAGCTTGTTGAAAGGTTTATCCTGCGCGAACGCCGTGCCTGCGATCACCAGGATCGCGCCCAACACCATGTAGATTGTTTTCATGGGAAACTCCTTCTCTTTCGCAGTTTTATCCGTTTCCCGCATCATACCCCCGCATCGTGCAATCCTCCTGTGGACATCCGCGCCAATGTGGATAGAATTCTTCCATGAAAATTTCCAGCCGAGTCCTTTGCTGCATCTTCTGCTTTTTCCTGGCCTTTAGTTTTTGCGTTCCACTGCATGCGCAGCACCCCTCCCTCGCTGATATGTTGGTGATCTCCGGCGTCACTATCGTCGATGTACGCACCGGGGAGCTGCATGCCGACCAAGTCGTGGTCATCGACAAGAACCGCATCACCGCCGCCGGCCCGCGCAAGGACGTGAAATATCCTCGCAACGCTCCGTCCGTCAACGCCCACGGTGGTTTCCTGATTCCCGGTTTGTGGGACATGCACGTGCATCTGGTTTTCGGCGACTGGTTTCCGCTGTCGCAGGAAATCTCGCTGCCACTTTTTCTCGCCAATGGCGTTACCGGCGTGCGCGACATGGGCAGTGAGCTGGACATTGTGCAGGGCTGGCGCAACGAAATCGAAGCCGGGCGCCTGCTTGGCCCGCGCATCATGACCTCCGGCCCCATGCTGGATGGTCCGAAGCCGCGTTTTCCCAGCTCCGTCGCCATTACCACGCCGGACGACGGCCGCCGCGCCGTCGCCGAACTCAAGCGGCGCGGCGCAGACTTCATAAAATTTCAATCGCTCATCCCGCGCGAAGCCGTATTTGCCATCGCCGACGAAGCCCGCAAGCAGGCCATCCCGTTCGAGGGCCATGTTCCGGATTCCGTGCGCGCCAGCGAAATGTCCGCCGCGGGCATGAAAAGCTTTGAGCATCTCATCGGCATTTTCGAGGGCAGCTCGCCCAAGGAAGATGATTTCCTGAAAGGGAACAAGACCGAAGGCCGATTTCTCGCGACCTATGATCCTGTTCGCGCCGCTTCACTCACGGGAATCCTGGCAAAAAATCAGACTTGGCAATGTCCAACACTGGTGTGGGAGCGCGGCGGCAACTTGATTGACGTGACCGATTACAGCAAAGACCTGCGCATTAAGTACGTCCCGGCATCCTGGAAGGAAAAAACCTGGAAACGCTTCATCGATGAGATCAAGAGCGGCTACAACACCGACGACCTCGCCATCCGCAAACAATTTATCGAAAAGGAACTTGAAGTCGTCGGGTCACTCCACCACGCGGGTGTTCCGTTTCTCGCTGGCACCGATGCGCCCGCCGGCGTTCACATCTTCCCTGGTTTCAGCTTGCACGAGGAGCTCCAGCGTTTCGTTGCCGCCGGATTTACGCCGCTCGAAGCGCTGCAGACCGCCACGATTAATCCCGCGCGATTCTTCGGCAGGGAAGAGCAGTTTGGCAGCATTGAGAAGGGAAAGTTCGCCGATCTGGTGCTGCTCTCCGCCAATCCGCTCGAAGATATCGCCAACACGCAGAAGGTGGCCGCGGTTATTGCCAACGGCCGCTATTTTTCCCATGCCGATCTGGAAAAAATTCTCGCGCGCGTCGAAGGCAGCGCCAAAAAAGAAATTCCGGTGGCGAAATCTTCCACGTTCTAGTTCCGTCCGCGCAGACGTTCCGCGGCTTGACCCTTCGCGCGAATCCCCTGAAAATAGAGAAAGCACCCACTCGTGGGCGTGTAGCTCAGCTGGGAGAGCACCTGCTTTGCAAGCAGGGGGTCGCCGGTTCGATCCCGGTCACGTCCACCATATTTCTCTTTTGTCTTTATTGAGTTAGCTGTCTCTGTCCGACTGCATTCGAATCTGCTTGATTATCGCTGTGCCCAATTTTGTGCCCACCTAGTCTTGGCATTGCGGTGAGCACGGCGTCTTCGGAGGGGTGAACGTACCGAGAAGACATGGACACATTGCTCTGTCCGGCGATTCGCGCCAGCGTCCATGCGTTGTAGCCGAAGGCGCACCTGCCTACGCGCTCTCGTTTGAGGCGGGACGCAAGATCACAGCTCCGGTAACTACACTGCTGGGCGACGGAATGGCTTGCCGCGTGCCCGATGACGCCTCGCTCGAACTAATCTTCGAAAATGTCGCCCGCGTGATGTGCGTAAGCGAAAAAGAAATTGGCCTGGCCATGAAGGTTTACTTCACCGACGCGCACAATGTGGTGGAGGGAGCAGGCCCGGCGGGGCTGGCGGCCGCGCTGAAAGAGAAGCACGCACTTCGGGGGAAACGAGTGGGTCTGGTAGTCACAGGCGGCAACGTAAACCACAACGTGTTCGCGAAGGTTCTGCTGGATAAAGGCGTGCGAGCTACAATCGCAGCTCTGTGAACTTCCGAAGACATCTGTGATGGTCGAAGGCGGAATCGAAGGATTCGAAATCACCGCGCCCGACAGCCCATCCAGCACCAGAAGCGGCTGAGATATTTGTAACGGCAAGGCAATCACCACCGCGCCGTCCTGCCGAATCGCTATCTTCGGCGGACCCGGCGGGCATACAAGTGGATTTGTGATCGAAAAACCCCATGATCCACCAATGGCATTGATGTCCGCTACAGTCATGGGAGAGCCGCTGGGATTGGCAGGGTCACAGGCCTGCGTCACCACGACGCCTCCGAATCCATCCGGCACGCTGCTCCCACCGTACGCCGGCAGGGTGTTTTGCGAGTTTGCTGAGCTACTGAGAGGTTGTTCAAATCGTCGCCATTCTGGTCGATCTTTCGCGTGAAGTTGACTCTAAATCCGCTCCCGTTAAAAAACCAACCCCAAAGAGTGCCCCACCCAAATTCGCCTCAACACCCTAAGCCTTAGCCACCTGCGGCAACTTGTTCGTACCGCAGGTCGTACGGTGTCCACAACCGCTGTGAGAATAGGTGGTTCCTGGGAAGAAGTGTCTATTGACAATCCCTTCGTGGTATTTGATATCGCGCTCGTTTTCTTATGGGCTTAGGAACGCAAGCCACTTTCGATTAAATCCTTGATTCTTGGGTCGGTCTCGTGTGGAAGCCAGTCCCGCAAGACCTTGCGAGCTGCGGGAGAGCCGATGGTTGAAAGGATCAACACGACTCGCATTCGGGTTGCCTCGTCTCCATTTCCTAGGAGGCTTGCGATGGCAGGAATAGCCGGATCTCCAATTTGGGAAAGCGCCTTGGCTACGATGTCATCTTCGAGTCGCATTTGCATTCCCAACGTGGTGTATGACGCCCCGCCGAGTGGGCCGCGCGACATTGCTTGTTGCAAGGACGGAATCGCCTCCAATGCTTTCAATTGACCAGCCAGACGAACTGCATTCAGCCATACTTTGTCGGTTTCCAGTTTGTCGATCATTTCAGGAAGCTTCTGTACCACGTATTCACGCGCGCTAGAGTCCTTGCTGGCAGCCTGCAGGATGTGGCGTGCTGCGCGATCTGTTGAGCTCGATTGATTTAGCTGAGCGAATAGCGTGCGGATATCTTGGACCCTTTGTGCTGCACTCGTCGAGGTCAGCACTCCGTAGGTTAAGCAAATCACAATCCAATGGCATCGACGCATAAGACACCTCAAAAATTAAGAGAGATATTTCCATAACCAGCGGTGGAATTTGCAAAGTCCGCTTGATGTCCTGGGGCGATCACCGTCTTTACATAATAAGGTACTGCCCTGCTAAAGCCCGTGACCTTATTGGTGAAGTTCACTTGGAGGTTGAATACGATAGTCTCCGAATCGATGAAGGTTGTTCCTTTTTGGCATCCGTCGCTCGGATTTACCCCGATGAAAGGCCCAGGACCATCGAGGTAGAAAATTGATTTTTGTCCCGCTGGCTGCTGCAAAAAAATCGGCAATGGTTTGTCGTTTGGGTCGGGCGGGGGAGTGCAACTGAAAGCCTGTAAGTTATTATTAGCATTTTTGAAGAATCCCTTACTGTGGGCTTGGAGACTTACCGTCATCGCCCAATTGAAAGCGTCGTCGTACACCGCAGCATTGCCTTCCAAGTTCCAAAGCCAATAACCCGACGTGGACGTGCAATCCGCCAGTCCCAAACTCTCCGAGCATTCTACTCTTGAGTCGAGAAATTTAAGTTTGTCACCCTTTGACTTCGAGCCCGTAAAGTGCAAGACAACTGAAATTGGGAGGGCCCTATTCGTTTTCTTCTGTTCCGGTGCGAACCAAAACGAAAGGCTCAAGTCAACAGGTGCGGCGGAATATGCCATCATATCGCCGCCGGAAGCTGGGAAGCCAAGCCATTCATTGCCAATAAAGTAGTCAACGCTTGAAGCGGACCAAGCGTCTTGCGTGCCAGCGGCGGTGGAATCAAATCGCAACACGGTGTCCACACCACTATTCGTGGTTTTGGCGACGAGGGCGTTTCCGGCGGCGGAAGAAATAATGGACACCCCGGTCTGCGGAGCCGCCAGGTAGTTCCAGTTGACGGCGCCGGTATTGAGGTTGAAGGACACCGCATTCGTACCGTAAGACACAAATGCTGTTCCGTTTTCCCCGAGGACCATCGGGAAATTGATCGGCAAGCCGTTGGCCCCATTCACAATTTGCGTTGGTGCCATGGGCAAGTCGTACGTCGTTAGTCCTCCGAACGAAGACAGGTGCGCAGCCTGATAGGGATGCGCGGGAAATGGCGAATTCGGAGCAGCGATCGCCCAAGTCGCTACAACACCTCCAGTGCCATCGGGCATGAGGTTGCCAGGGAATAAATTCGCATTGTTGGATGAGCTCAATTGTGTGGTGCTCGTGGAGCCGTCGGGCGCAATCTTCAAGAGCCACAGGATGCTGGAAACGGGCGGCGCGCCGAGCACGGCGCTGATTTGACGAACCTCGTATTCCACGTAGATGGAACCGTCGGAATCCACGATGGGCTGTCCGACAGGAGTAAGACAATCGCAGCTCTGTGAACTTCCGAAGACATCCGTGATGGTCGAAGGCGGAATTGCCGGCATCAACACCACGTTTCCCGACAGCCCATCCAGCACCAGAAGCGGCTGGATACCTTTTATCGCGAACTGCAGCTGCCCTCTCGCAAAGAGGCCAACACACCAAACCCACAACTCGAAGAGCAGGAAGAAGATCCTAAATCTGAGCTGACAAAATCATAGGTAACGGCGCTTACAGCCCGTCATTGATATCCTAAGGAATCCTTTGGCACGACTTATCGGACCCTAATCGGACCCAGATTTGTCTTTTCACCTTTCTCGCAAATGCGTTACCCGTCTAGCGCTGCCAATGCACGTTATTTCCCAGAGCGCCGTTTGTGGCCAGTTAAGGGCACATGTCCGGTAATGCGGATTTATCGGGAGTCAAGGCAGGAGGACAACACCAGACTGCTCAACATTGCAAAGAAAACTCCGGGCCGATTCTCCATGTTGGCATCAGTTATAATATGTGGTTAGTGTATCTGTTTCTCAGTAGGAGGCGCTGAGTTGTAGGCGACAACCCGAGAAAACAAGTACTTCCATTTAACGAGTCTGTCTTCTAGTAGTAGTTCGAAAAAACTCGACGCCGCCCAAAGAACCGCGGAAACGCCCAATCCAAGGGCCAGTCTCGACAGAAGGATCTGAATGGCTACCAAAAACGCTTCGTATCCGGTCACGTTGCTTTCGGAAAATCGACTAGCCCATGTCGAAAACCCACCATACGTGGCAGTAAAGAACGATAGGATGACGGTGAGAACGGCTAAGCGTCTAGTCAGCACCACCTCTGCATGGCGACTCCCGAAGAGATAATAGAATTCACTGTCCGCATCTCGTAGAGCCGCAAAGCCGGTGGTTCCTATCAGAGATAGCCGAGTTCTGTTCGAATCTGCCTCTCGGTCGCTCCAAGGCGTGATTGAGACTCGATTTGAGAGGACTAGACGCGGGAGACTATGGGAATCTACACCCCCTTTTAAGACACTCTCGATTGGAAGTTTCTTATGAAACGTGAAGGATTTTAAGCAGCGAACCAATCTGACCCCAAGCACTGATGCAGCCACGCAGATTCCAACCAGACACAATAAAAAGAGTTTGGCATGCATTGGCTCAGCGCTCCAATGCCATCCTATGTTCGACATGTTGTACTCCACCTCACGTCTCGGTCCAAAAACTTATACCACGCCTCCCCGCTCATTCGTCGCCTTGCAAGGGGCAGGAGATTACGGTGATCCATACCACCGCAGGATCCAGTCCTGTGGAATGCGAAAGCACTGATTTCTGAATCCGCACTGTTGTCGAGCAACTAGCATGACTCGCGGAATTCATCCCCAACTTGTCCAAGAATTGAAAGTCTTGCAACCCAGTCAACCCGTGGAGTGCCTCGTGAAAGATAAGTGCCTCGTTGCCAAGATTCTTGCCGGCAGTGCTTGGGCCGACGGACTGAGGTCGAACAAATGTTAGCAAGGGTTTGCCAGGGGTCTGCGTGAGTGCAGTAGACTCAGAAGTGAATTTATCCTTGACGTCTGTACTTAGAAGATTAAGCGTATAGCGAAGAAATGCCTTTCGGAAGCACAAAAACTCTGGGATGCTCGGAAAGGTGTTATCCAAAATCTCTGAACAATAGGTTGAACGGAGGCCGTCATATATGCGAGGGCGATTGTTCCTGAGATACGCGATGAAACCCGCCGTCCTCAACGGATTGCCGTTTGAATCGTTCCCGAGCTTGTTGAATATGTTCGTCTGCGCTAACCCTGAGATCGTTGGATCAGTAAGTCTCACAACTAAGTCGTCGACAGCATTGTAAATGCACGGTTTTTCAGTGCCTGTGCAATTGGGGAGCACCGGGAACCAAGACATTTCAATTGAAGCGCCATTTTTTGAAGGGCTCCCGGAGTCAGTGACCGAAGTACTATGGCCCCAATCCATTTGAGGAGCCACAACCCCTGCTAGGCCAATGTTGGAACTCGCCATGGCCCCCTGCCAATCTCCAAACCAATTCGGCTGGAGCAAACTGAATGGGGACAAGGCTACGGAGGTCCCAGCGTTGCCGCTGGCGTCCACCGGGATCTGGTTGGATTGGCCGGCGATGAGTGTGAGCCCGCCTCCATTCGCGTAGAACATGGAGTTCACACCTTGGCCATTCGGGTAGTTCCAGTTGAGAGTGCCAGAGTTGAGATTGAACGACGCGACATTCGCGCCGTAAGAGACGAAGGCGGTGCCGTTTTCGCCGAGCACCATCGGAAAATTGATCGGCAAGCCGTTTGACCCGTTCACGACTATGGGGGCCATGGGCAAGGGAAAGGTAGCGGTCACCGTCCCGGCGGACACATGCGCAGCAAAATAGTGATGGGGATTCGAGTCCAGGGTCACGTCCACCAATTTTTCCCCGCAAGATTAATTGGATGCAGGCTTGCTCCGCTTGCCAGGCCGGAAAAGAAAACTAGCTCTTAATCTGCAGCGCGGCGGCGTCCCAGTAGACCGCGCTTCTCCGGAAGTACGATTCGTTCGCCATGTGGCACGCCAGCGCCGCGTTGTGGCCAAACACGGCATCTTCTGTTACCGGCTGCCGGCTCTTTACTGCCTGGAAGTATTTCCAGAGGTGGGGCCGCTCGTCATCCCAAGAGTCGCCGTGATAGGTGAAGCCTTCGGTGGTAGGTTCTTTTCCGGGCGCTGGATCATGCTCCTGGTGCCAGCTCTTGTTGTAGGCATCGCGCAGTTCACGCGGATAACTCACCGTGTAGTAGCTCGGCGTAACATCCTCGCCCGTCTGCGGCATGTAAGTGATGGTGGTTTCGGTCACCTCGAGAATCCCCTTCGAGCCCATGAAGCGGTAAATCTCCGGTGTTTCACCACCGAGGTTCAAACGCAGATAGACCGGCACGTTCCCGTATTCAAACAGGGCGCATTGCACATCGGGCATGTTGCGCCCGTCTTTCCAGCGCAAGATGCCGCCCATGGCCATGACGCGCTTCGGCGGTTCATTCCATCCCATCATGAATTGCATACCACTGACGAGATGGACCAATAAGTCGCCGGCTACCCCGGTTCCATATTCCTTCCAGCAGCGCCAGCGGGCAAAGATCTTGCCGTCCAGGGCGCGCTTGGGAACCGTGCCTTGCCAGGTATCCCAATCCAAAGTTGCCAGCGAAAGATCCGGCGGCGGCGGATACACCCATGCGCCCGTGGGGTCATTGCGGCCGAGCGACCCTTCGATAAGAGTCAAGTCGCCGATGATGCCCTGGGCGAGCAGTTCCTTGGCCTTCGCGCAAATGACCGAGCTGACGCGCTGCGAGCCGATCTGCACGATGCGGCCGGTTTTCTTTGCGGCAGCGACCATCTCCACGCCCTCGGGGGCGGTGTGCGACATGGGTTTCTCGCAGTAGATATCCTTTCCTGCGTTGACGGTGTCCACGACGATCTGCTTGTGCCAGTGGTCGGGCACGGCGGCGATGATGCAGTCGATCTCCTTATTGTCGAGCAATTCCTTGTAGCGCCGCGTGGCAGGCAGCTTGGGGCCAACGATTTCCCTGGCGAGGGCGTGCCGCCCATCGTAGAGATCGCAGGCCGCGACGCACTCGACACCCGGCAACTGAATTGCCGCTGTCAGCAGTCCGGAGCCTTGCATGCCGATGCCGATTATGCCGAAACGCACGCGGTCACTCGGCGCGACGCTTTGCCAGGATGCGGGAATGCGCTCCGGATCGAGAATGACAGTACGCGCAGCCATCGCCGCGCCACCGGCGACGGCGCTGGTTTGCAAAAATTCACGGCGTGAAACACGATTCTTTCTCATAACACTCTCCTCACAGTCGATTTGTTTTATCCGGCACGATCCTTACGGCAAATTCTGGACGCTGACTTCCTTAAAAAACACGATGTCGTTGTCGCTGTGGTTTTGCAAACCGATGTAACCTTCGTCGGGCCGCCGTCCGCGCTCCGGCTCGAAATCAAATTTCTTTTCCGGCACGGGCTGTCCTTCGGTGAAGTCGGTGACCTTAATGTCATTGAGCACTACGATGGTGTGCGGGCCATCGAGAGTGATGAGCATGGTATTCCATTCCGGGCCGGGTTTCCCGGGCTTCGCCAGGGGCTTAGTCATGGAGTACAGCGCCGCGGTGATATGGTATTCGTCTTCGCCGGATTTTTCCGGCTCGTTGTCGATCTGCACTTCGTAGCCGTAGTGCACCGGCATCCAGGGCTCGCGCGGCTCGATGGGAATGCGGATGTAAACGCCGGAATTGTCATTGTGATCGCGCATCTTGTAGACCACGCGGATGCGGCAGTGACCCAGCTTCCCGCCAGTCCAGTACAGCAAGCCCATACCTCCGTGCGTGCGGATCAAACCGTCCTCGACGGTCATTTCACCGGGCCCCACGTGCTTCCAGCCGGAGAGATCTTTTCCGTTGAACAGCGGTTTCCAACCGGAAGATTGCGGACGTGCGGCAATCAAGAAAACTGCGGCAGCGAGGACCAGGACTGCGGTTACTTTACGCATAAGTGGTGTTCCTCCTCTGCGACCCGCGCTTCGACCGAGCGCGGGGTAAAACACGATGCCCATTTCCAGAAATCCCGTGGCGGCGTAAAGCCCCGCGCGACATTCTATGTTCTTCAAGGCAGTTTCCGCAACATGCCAAAGATGCAAAAATCGTTGCGACTCATATACCAAAGATTGATTTGATTAAACCAGTTGGAAGCTTTGCGGTTGGACATGAAACATCGCCATACTTGAAATTTATCCGACGGTAGCTTGCAGCACTTCACGGAGGAGTTCTTGCTTCTGCGCGGTGAGCTTCGATCCCTGTGAGGTAAGATAGAAAACGTCGATGGCCTTTTGGCCTTCCGTATCAATCAGCGCCACCTCGATGTTGCACATGCGCTGCGCCAGCGCCGCGCCAATCTCGTGGAGTAATCCCGGCCGATCCTGTGTCACGATTTCCATCAACGTGCACTGCTCGGAAGAAGCATCGTCGAAACGGATCGTCGTCGGCATGGCCACCTTCGGTGGTTTTGCGTGCGCCGCAGGTAACCGCCCCTTCAGCATCTGCTCCAGTGGCGCCTTGCCGTTCACCACATCCGCGATGCTCCGCCGGAATCGCGCCATCTCCCCGGGGTTGAGTTCCAGCGTGCGGTACAGGTCAACGAAATGGAACGTGTCCAGGACCACGCCCGCGGCGTTCGCGAACACTTCGGCTTTCAAGATGTTCATTCCCCAGGCCGCCAACACTCCTGCAATTGCTGCAAATAATGCCGGGCGGTCCGCCGTCAGCAGGGTCAGTGAAAACGCATGCCCCGTTACCTCTACTTCCGTCTGGGTGGGTTCCACACCCAGCTTTTGGTACAGCGCGAAGTGTGATGCGATTTGCGCCGCCGAATGGACCGCAAGATACCGCCGCGGGAAACCTTCCAGGAATCGCTCGATCTGTTCTGTTTTCGCCCCCTTGGTCTGTTCGCTGATCTGTTCCAGGACCATTGCTTCATCGGAAGCATGCAGCCGGTCGCGGTCCAGCGTCCGGCTGAAATGATTGGACGTAGCTACAAAGAGCTGCAGGAGCATCTCCGCTTTCCACGGCGTCAGCGCTTCCGGATTCACAGCGTGAATATCCGCGTAGGTCAGCAGGCAAAGACGCTGCAGGCGCTCCTGCGTGCCTGCCATATTGGCGAAGGAGGAAATCGTGGAGGGATCGAAAATATCGCGGCGCTGCACCGTCGCGGACATGTCCAGGTGATGCGCAATCAGGAAGCGGATTTCCGTAATTTCTTCCGGCGAGAGTTGCAGCCGCTCGGCAGCGGTCTCCAGCGCTTCGAGGCTTCCGGTTACGTGATTCTCGCATGGTGTTCCCTTACCCACATCGTGCAAGAGCAGCGAAAAAATCAACAGGTCGCGATGCTCCGCCGTCCGCCACAGCGGCGCGAAACGCGTACCGCGTGCATCCAGGGGATCCGCCAGCTCCTGCAGGTGCTCAATGGTCCGCAGAGAGTGTTCATCCACCGTGTAGCGGTGGTAAAAGTCACGCACGACCAGTGCATCGATCGCGCGAAATTCGGGCAGGGCTTCGGTCAGCAGCCCCAGGCGGTGCATGGGCCGCAAGGCCACGCCAGGGAAGTCCGCGCCCAAAATTTCTTTCAGAGCGGCCCAGGTGATACGTTTATTCCGTTGCGGCAACTCCGGATGCGTCAGGATGTAGGCGATAGCGCGCTCAGCGTCGCGGCTCAGCGGGATTCCGGTTCGCGCTGCCTCGGCAAACAGAGAAAAAGTTACCGCACGGTCGGAAAGCGCCGGTTCGTCCAAGACTTCCAGCAGGCCATCGCGCACCGCAAACGCTTTTCCGCTCACCGCTTCCGCTCTCGCTCCACGAGCCGCGTTTATGAGTCTTTGCCGCAGCGTTTGCGGCGGCGTGGGGCGCTGTTCCATGTAGCGCAGCAGGTGGCGATGCAGCGTTCGTGCATGGCGAAAATACAGCCGCATCCACTCCGCTGCATTTCGTTCGATTCCATCCGCGATTCCCAACGAGCGCTCCGCGGCTTCTGCCTGCAATTCGTAAGTCAAGGTATTGTCATTGCGCCCGTTGCGGTAGTGGAGGAAGCACCGGATGGCACTCAGGAAGTTCACCGCGTTCAGCGTTAATTCTTCCTCGTTCGCGGCGCCTTTCCCCGGAGCGCTTTTCTCGCCGGTAATCTGTCCCAGCCACACCGTCGCTTGAAAGTCGCGCAGGCCGCCCGGGGCGTCCTTCACGTTTGGTTCCAGATGGAAAATCGTCGCGCCGTAACGCGCCAGGCGTTCCTTCGTCAACTTGTTGAGTTGCGCCAGCAGATACGGCCGCGCTTGTTTTTCCGAGGCCGGCAAAATCCTGGTGTCCAGCTTTTCGAACAGGGATTTGTCTCCCGCGAGGAAGCGCCGGTCCAGCAGCGCCAGGTGAAATTCCGCGTTATCCTCTTCGATTCGCTTGCACTCTTCGATGGTGCGGCCCGCGGAGCTCACGCGGAAGCCCAGGTCCCAGAGCGTGCGGGAAAACTCGGAAATCAGCGGCCGGAATTCCTCCTCCGATTTTTCGCTTCCAAAAAGGAAAAGAAGATCCAAGTCGGAGTAGGGAAACAGCATCCCGCGGCCGTATCCGCCCAGCGCCAGCAAGCAAAGCCCCTCTTCGGGTGCGCCGTGCACGCGCAGCAGCTCTGCAAAAATTTGCCGGATGTTGCGGTCCGCCAGCTCGCACAACGCGCGCAGCGTTTCACGCGCGCTCGAACCACTCGCAAACTGTTTGCGGATTCGCTGCCGTTCGGCTTCGCACTGCGGGCCAAGTACTGCTAAGGGCGTAAGAAAACCTTCCATGTTCTTTTTCGGTTTGTTTCCTGGATCAAGACCGTGGCGCACGGCGGGTGTCATCCATGTCAAAGCGCGTTTTCACCGCGCTCCTCATTGCGGATCCGAATCGCTTCGTCCACGCGCGACAAGAATATCTTACCGTCGCCAATCTTTCCTGTCTTTGCCGCCTTCTGGATCGTTTCCACCACGCGATTCACCAGCCCGTCCGGCAGCACTATTTCCAGCTTGATTTTTGGCAGGAGATCCACAGTGTATTCGCGTCCGCGATACACCTCGGTATGTCCCTTCTGACGCCCGTGCCCGCGCACTTCCGTTACGGTCATCCCGTCAATACCGATCTCGATCAGGGCAGCTTTCACGGATTCAAACCGTGAGGGCTGAATAATCGCTTCAAGTTTCATCATGGAATTGTTTGCTCCCGCGCTCCGCCTGATGCTGCTTATTACCCCAGAACCTACGACTCCAGGTTGTACGCTTCTTCACCATGTTGCTTGATGTCCAGCCCTTCCACCTCTTGCTCTTCGTCCACACGCAAGCCCGTGAGCGAATCCACAATCTTCAGCAGCACGAACGTTCCCACCAGCGCAAACGTCCACGCCACCAGCACGCCGGCGAGCTGGTTTAAGACTTGTCCCCAATGTCCGTCCAGCCCACCCACAGGTTTTCCCGCTCCGAAGATAGGGTTGATCACTTGCTGTGCGAAAACACCCGTTAGCAGCGCGCCAATCGTCCCACCCGCGCCATGCACGCCGAAGGCATCCAGCGCGTCATCATATCCGAAGATTGCCTTTACCTTCGTCACCATCCAGTAGCAGAGCATTCCCGCAATAAGACCGATCACCAGCGCAGGCATCGGTGCGACGAAGCCAGCCGCCGGCGTAATGGCGACCAGTCCCGCCACTGCTCCAGAGATCGCACCCAGCGCGCTGGCCCGGCCGTTCTTGAGCCACTCCGCCGCGCTCCAGCTCAGCGCCGCAGCGGCCGCGGCGAAATGCGTGGCCACAAAAGCGCTCGTCGCCAATGCATTGGAAGCCAGCGCGCTCCCCGCGTTGAATCCAAACCACCCCACCCACAACAGGCATGCGCCGATGAAGCTCAGTACCAAACTGTGCGGTGGCATCGGCTGCCTGGGATAACCCGTGCGCTTGCCGAGGTACAGCGCGCACACCAGCGCCGAAACCCCGGAAGAAATGTGCACTACCGTTCCTCCGGCAAAATCCAGCGTCGGGAATCTTCCGCCCAGCGAAGCGTTTAAGACTCCACCCTTGCCCCAGACCATGTGCGCCAGAGGCGCATAGACCACAAGAAACCACAACGTCATGAACAACACCGTGCCGCTAAACTTCATGCGTTCCGCGGTCGCGCCGGTAATCAGCGCCGGGGTGATGATCGCAAACATCAGCTGGTAGATCATGAAGGTCATCTGCGGAATCGTTGCCGCGTAGACCGGGTTTGGCTCCGCGCCGACGCCACGCAGGAATGCGTGTTCGAATCCTCCAATGACCGGCCCATTTCCGCCGAAACACAGGCTGTATCCCACCAGCGCCCAGAGCACGGTAATCAGCGCCATGAGCGCGAAGCTCTGCATCATGATCGCAAGGACATTCTTCTGCCGCACCAGGCCGCCGTAGAAAAGCGCCAGCCCCGGCCCGGTCATCAGCAGCACCAGCGCGGCGCTCACCAGCATCCACGCGTTGTCCGCGGAGGATTGCGCCGCAGCTACGCGCTGGTCTAATTGCGTTAATTTTTCGTTTACGGATTTTGGAATTTCGTTGGCTGAAGAAGAAGTTGCTGCGGCGGTCTGCGGGGAGGGGGAAGGCGGGGAGGAAGAAGTTTGTCTCGCGAGGAGGGGGAGAGTGACCAGCACCATGGTCCAGAGCAGACAACACTTCCAAGCCATGCGCTTCATCGATTTCTCCACTTTGCTTTGTTTGGTCTCCGTTGCTGCCTGATGGCCATTTCTGCTTCAGAATTATACGCGCCACCGGCTGGTCCCATCGGGCGAAATTTTTATTCCCTCGATTCATTTTTCCGATACTCGCTTCGTTGCGTTTACCCGAAAGTTTTTTTCTTTATGCAGGTCACATAATGATCCGCATCTCGCGTCGGCCGCGGAATGCGGAATCCATCGCTCACTTCCAAGGTCAGCCGGATGGCCGTCTCCAGGCTTACTCTGTGGCCTTGCGACACATACACTGGTCTTATCTCGTTTCTAGTTCGAACGGCCGCGCCAATGGTTTCTCCGCCTGCCTTCTCGTCCACCAGCGGCGTCCAGCTCCCCGCCTTGCTTCCCAGATTCCCATGCGTCCCAATCAGAATGCTTTTTGCGCAGCCAATCGTCGGCAGGTCGAGCAGCACGCCCAAATGGCTCGCCAGCCCCAGGCGTCTCGGGTGCGCGTAGCCTTGCCCATCACAGAAAATGAGGTCGGGCATCTGTTTTAACTTTTTCAGCGCTGCCAGCAGCACCGGCAACTCCCGAAAACTTAGGAGTCCCGGCACGTAGGGAAACCGCAGCGGCGCAATCGCGTATGCGCGCTCAATTTCCTCCATCTCCGGGAAGCGATACACGACCACGCCGCCAATCGCCCAGTTCGCTTTTCGCAGCGCCTGCCAGCGGCTGGATTTTTTTAAAGCTTGCGAGCCCATCAGCACAAACGCCGCGTCCGCCCCCGCCACCGTTCGAATTCGTGGCAGGCGATCGGCGCCTTCCCAACGCTCGCGCAAGGCCAGTTGAATCTCCCTGGCCTCGGTGGGCGTGACCTTCCACGAATGCATTTTTTTCAAAAGCATGCTCTTGCCCGGAACCTCTGCCATCGTATAATGCGGAAGCCTTGAGAGGAGTGGCTCTCTTCAGCAAGTCACACTTTCCGGGAGAAAGCAGAGAGACGCAGCGATGGCTCAGCACCCTCCACTGGAGATTACCGTCCGCGAAGCCGGAGGCGTATGTCTTGTGGATATTCAGGGCCGCTTGACCATTGGGGATCCCAGCGACCATCTCAACGAACAGGTGCAGGCGATGATCAAGAAAGGCGTCCGCAAGATCATCATCAACCTGAATAACATTCCGCAGATCGACAGCTCGGGTATTTCCACGCTGGTGCGCATTTCCATTGCGCTGGCTCGCGAAGGCGGCGCGCTGCATCTGGTCAGCGGCGCGGGCCGCGTCCGCGACGCCCTCACCGTCACGCGCCTCGTCGAAGCCATCCCTACCTACGAAACCGAAGCCGCCGCCCTCGCGGGTTTCTAGCTTGAACGGTTTACGTGCAAGTTACCTTTAGGCCATTTCGGTGATTTCTTGTAAGCGCGTTCGGGGAAGGTGAGTCGCGGATTGGCCGTGTCGGCTAGATGCTTCGTTGGACAGAAAACTACCCGCCTTTTTTCAAGTCGGCGAGGACCAGCTTGGCTAATTCCTTGAGGGTGTCGAAAACGCCTTGTCCGGTCACGGCCACCGCTTCGATCACCGGCTCGCCCTTTTTCTGCAGCTGTTTGGTCAACTCTGCCACCGGCATGGCATTCGGCAGGTCCCGTTTGTTCAATTGCAGCACGTAGGGAATCGTCGGAAAATTTAGATTGTGCTCTTTCAGGTGTTCCTGCAGGTTTTCCTGGGTTTCGAAATTCGCGTCCAGCCGCTCTTCCTGGGAATCCGCCACAAAGACGACGCCGTCCGCGCCCTTCAAAATCAGCTTGCGGCTAGCCTCATAGAACACCTGACCGGGCACGGTATATAAATGGAAGCGCGTTTTGAACCCGCGCACCGTCCCCAAATCCAATGGCAGGAAATCGAAGAACAAGGTGCGGTCGGTCTCCGTGGCCAGCGAGACCATCTTGCCTTTTTGGTTCTGTCCGGTGTGGTCATAGATCCACTGCAGGTTCGCGGTCTTTCCGCCCAGACCTGGACCGTAGTACACCAGCTTGCAGTTAATTTCGCGAGCAGGAAAGTTGATGAAAGGCACGTGTCGTTAACCAGAGTTTGGCCTAAAACTTATAGCACACGCAGGGAGAGCAGGCCAGCCTCCCGGCAAAATCCGTAACCTGTCGGCTACTCGACTCTAGTGTCCGCGAGAAACGCGAATCGCGGTACCATATTTTTCGCTTGTGCCGCTGTTAGGTAACACATGTACTTTCCGTCACCTTTCTTACCCACGTTGACGTGGGGAAAAGCCTCTGCTAGCATGCGCCACATGGCAAAAGCGCATAAGCCCTCTTCAAGGTCCTCAGGCCGAAGCCATGGCAAGGCGCGGGCACAGGCTAAGTCCAAGACTAAAAAGAGCTTAGCGCCACCCCCGCCCCCGCAACGCGGCGGTGTGGAGATGGTCGATCCTCGCGTTCAGGCCCAGATGAAACTTTACGACGAGGCGCTGGCCCTCTTCCATCAGCAAAAATTCGCTCGGGCCAAGCAGGAACTCGAAAAAGTCCTGGAAGGCCCTAGCAAACAACTGATCGATCGCGCTGGCATGCACCTGCGCATTACCGAGCAGCGCATGAAGCCCAGCCACGAGCAGAATCCGCGCAGCGCGGAAGAACATTATCAGCGCGGCGTAACCATGATGAACCTCGGCCGCTGGGACGAGGCCCGGGAAAGCCTGGAAAAAGCGCGCAAATATGCGCCCAAGGCCGACCATATCCACTACGCGCTCGCGGCGCTGGATTGTCTGACCGGCGAAGCCGATTCCGCGATGGCCAATCTCAAGATTGCCATCCAGCTCCGCCCGGAAAATCGCTATCACGCGCGCAACGATGAAGATTTCGCTTTCCTCCAAGAAGACCCGCGTTTCACCGAGCTTCTCTATCCGGAGAAAGACGGCACCGCCGGCTGAACCAGCGCCAGGTCTGCCGTACAAACTGTCAGCTTGTGCGGAGCGATCGAAGATTCCTGCCTGGTTCGTTCACCAGAAGTAAGATATGAAGAAGCGCGCCCCCAATTCTAAAGCTCTCTCCCGCGGCCTGCGCGTAGTTGCCCTCGGCGGCGGTACTGGACTCTCCGCGCTTCTCCGCGGCCTGAAGGAGCACGTGGTCCGCCGCAGCGATGGGCATCCAACAGCCGAGCACCCCATAACCGATCTAACTGCCATCGTCACCGTCACCGATGACGGCGGCAGCTCCGGCCGTCTTCGCCGTGAAAACCGGATCCTCCCGCCCGGTGACATCCGCAACTGTATGGTTGCGCTTTCCCAGGACGAAGCCCTCCTCAGCCGCCTTTTCCAGTACCGATTCCAGGCCGGCCGCGGACTTCGCGGGCACAATTTCGGCAATCTATTCCTTGCAGCGCTCACCCATGTTACCGGGGATTTTGCCGAAGCTGTTCGCGTAAGCAGCGAAGTCCTTGCCATCCGCGGACGCATCTTTCCCTCGACCCTTTCAAACGTTCACCTGGTCGCCACCCTAGTCAACGGGCGCCGGGTCCATGGCGAAACGCGCATCAGCGCCAGCCACACACCCATCGAGAAAATCGAGATGTCTCCACGCAAGGTGCGCCCGCTTCCCAAGGCCATCGAAGCCATCCAAAAAGCGAACCTCATTCTTCTCGGGCCTGGATCGCTCTACACCAGCGTCATCCCCAACTTGCTAATCCCCGAAATTGCTCAGGCCATCGCACGTTCCAAGGCCCCGCGCGTGTACATTGCCAATCTCATGACCCAGCCCGGAGAGACCACGGCGTATACCCTGTCCGAACATCTTCGCGCCATCCAGCGTCATGTTCCGCGCCGCGTCATGGACTGGGTGGTCGCCAATCGCCGCTCCGTTTCTCCGGAAGTGGCCCGCCGCTACCGCGCCCAGGGCGCGGAACCCGTCACCATCGATCTCGATAAAGTCCAGAAGCTCCGTGTTCGCGTCGCTCTTGATAATCTCCTCGAAGAACACGGCGTCCTGCGCCACAACTCCACCCGCCTCGCCCGCCTGCTACTCGAAAAATTCCTCTCTCCTTCATAACCGCGGCGGGTGGCAAGAAAATCTAGAACGAGTTCCCGCATTGCCAGGGAGTCTCCAACCTTTTTGGCGGCGTGCTTTCGCGCTATTGGGTCAACGTTCCTGGTGACCGCTAAGTGGTCAACGATTCCTGCGGAGTTGCGGGAGATTTCATTCGCTGAGGATCGAAAGAAGGTTTGTAACGCCGGCTGGCCCTGAGCCTGCCGAAGAGCCGCGAGTTATTTCAAGCCGGCAATTTTCTTGTCGAGGTGCGCCAGAGCGGCTTCCAGTGACTTGCGGTGATTGGGATGCGTAGCGGATTCAAGGTCGTGCACGATACGGATGCGCGACAATTGCAGGTCCCGGCACTCCTGGTCGCGCCGCAACTGTTCTTCGCTCTTGGCTTCGTGTTTGGACTTCGTTTTAGGGGATTCCTTGGTTTCCACTTGGGATTCGACGTCCTTGCTTTCCCAGCCGCGTGCCATGTCCATAGTTTGGCACAGTTTGTCCGGCGCGTGGGTACTTAACCTGTAAGCATGGCGGTAAGAAACATCAGGCGCTGGCAGCGCGGCGTTTTGGCAGGACGGGAAGAGCAGGGCGCATTACCCCACGAATGCTGCCTTCAGCGGCTCGAGCCAGGCGTTCCGCAAAGATGCCGGCATAGGAAAACTCCGCCGAGTGGCCGGCCCAGCAGATCCGAAGAATCCAGCGGCCCTCCCGCTGGTCCGCATGCACGGAAGAAATTTCTCCGGCAGGGATGACCAGCAGGGGCTGCAAAAGCCGGTCGAGCGCCCAGATATGTTCCGCGCCGACAAAAAGCCGCACGGCTGCGGCCTGTGCGTTGCCGGGCTGATATTCGCCGCCATTCAAGACGGTCACAGCACCAAGCTCGACTGCTTTGTCATCCGCGTTGATGTCGGGTTTCGCGGGCGGCAAGAGGATCGCGGTGATGAAGAAAAGGAGGCCCGCGAGGGCCGTCATCCAGCCATTCCACAAACTGAGCGGCAGCACCACCAGCGCCGCGCCGGAAATACCAAGGACGATGCGAAACGCCAGCCAGGCCCGCTCACTGCGGCCCAACTGCAGAAGTCTTGGCGCTAGCAGCACAAAAGCAAAAAGCGCGCCTATGGCGAAGTTGCGCAAGCGAGTGCCGAAGCTGCCGGTATTCTCCGTGGATGCGGATGCGGTCTGGCTCATCGTGTTTCGTTCAGGATTTTAGCCCGTTGATTTCGCGCATGCGCGCGAATGCCCGCCGCACGTGCGGAATAGTAATGGAGCCGCCCACGATAAGCGCTACGTTCAACGCGTCGATCACTTCCTCGCGTTTCCAGCCCTCCTCGCCGCAGCGTACAAGATGATAAGTGATGCAGTCGTCGCAGCGCAGTACCGCGGAAGCCACCAGGCCTAGCAGCTCTTTTGTTTTGGCGCCGAGAGGCCCCGGCTCATACGCTTGGTGGTCCAGCGCGAAAAAACGCTTCATGCCCAGGTGCCCGCACCCGAGAATTTCTTCGTTCAAGTCCGCGCGTATTTTCTGAAAATCTTCCAGACCATCCGCCATGGCGCCTCCCGGGGAACTGCCCAGAACTGTCCGGCTGTTAAGGGCAACAAACCCGGCGCTATTATGAACGATTTGCGGGCGGCATGGCGATGCGCGCCCTGCCGATTCTACGGCGCGTACCCAGGGCCGCGGAGCACCTTGCCGGGAAGTGCGCCGGTCATTTTCCCTTCCTCGATGACCGGCACGCCGTTGACCAGCACGTAGTTCATTCCTTGCGACAGCTGGTTGGGATTGTCGAAGGTGGCGACGTCGCGGATGGACTCGGGATCAAAGATCACCACATCCGCCCACATGCCTGAGCGGAGCACGCCGCGGCCTTCCAGGCGCAAGCGCTGCGCGGGGAGCGCTGAGAATTTCCGGATAGCGTCGGGCAGCGTGAGCTGGTGTTCTTCGCGCACGTATTTGCGCAGGATGCGCGGAAAAGTTCCGTAGGCGCGAGGATGGGGGTGGTCCTGTCCGAGAATTCCCTCGGGCGAAGCACCGGAGGAATCGTTGTCGATCGAGACCCACGGTTGTTGCAGGGCGAGAACCACGTCCGGCTCGGACATGCCGAAGACCGCTACCGAGGTAAACGCCTCGTCTTGGATCAAAAGATCGAAAATCGTGTCCATCGCGTCTTTGTTCCAAAGTTTGGCGATTTCTGCAAGCGTCTTGCCCTGCAATGGAAGCAGCGCGGGGTTTTGCACCTCGGTGATGAGCACCGCTTCCGGGCCGGGGATTTCCTGCCACTCGTTGTCCCACTCGTCGGAAGGCGTGAGCATATCCTTGCGGATGCGTTCGCGCGCCGCGGGAACTTTTAGGCGTTCAATGAGCTTGTTGTTTCCGCCATCATGGGCCCACGGCGGAATGAACGCGGAGAAATCATTGGACCACGCCGTATAGGCGTAGGTGTCGGCCGAGATGTCGATGCCTTGCGCGCGTGCGGCGTTGATTTTGGCCACCACTTCCGGCATGCGCCCCCAGACCTGCTTGCCGCCGACTTTGAGGTGCCAGATTTCCACGGGAATGTGCGCCTCGCGCGCAATGCGAATCGTTTCATCAAGAGCCTGCAGGATGGACGTGCTCTCGCTGCGTATGTGCGTGGCATAGATGCCGCCAAAGCGCGAGGCTTCGGCGCAGAGCGCGATCAACTCTTCAGTCTTGGCGTACGGAGCGGGCGCATATTCGAGAGACGTGGAGACGCCGACGGCGCCGTCCAGCATGGCCTGGCGCACCAGCTGCTTCATCTGCTCCAGTTGCGCGGGCGTGGGTTGTACGTCGTCATCGCCGAGAATCATGCGGCGGACCTGCGTGGCGCCCACGTAATCCGCGACGTTGATCCCCATGCCTTGCTTTTCCAGGCGCGCGAAGTATTGGCGGTAAGTTCGCCAGTCGGCCTGAATGTGCAGGTGCTCGTAAGAAACGCGGCCTGCACGCACCAGGGCATCGTTCAGCGGCGCCGCGGACCCCCCTTCTCCAGTAATCTCCGTCGTGATGCCCTGAAAGATTTTCGATGGCAGGCGAGGATCAACAAGAATGGTTTTTTCCGATTGGCCGAGCATGTCAATAAAGCCGGGTGCCACCACCATGCCCTTCGCGTCAATGGTGCGCCGGCGCGGGGCGGCGCTCAGATTGCCGATGGCCGCGATTTTTCCATCTCGAATCCCGATATCGCCGGAATACCACGGTGAGCCGGTGCCGTCGATGATGTGCCCGTTGATGATGACCACGTCGAAGGATGCCGGCGGTGTGCCGGCCCGCAGCGGCAAAATGCACAGGAAAAAAACCAGGCAGAAAAAAATCCTGGTGCATTGCTTACGGGTTCGCGGGTTCATAGCACAGCTCCAATTGGATTTGACGACAAGACCAAGGACATCCATACCATTCCACGGTCGCTGCGTCGATTCCTTTTGTCTCTTCCGTGGAGAAGGCTTATTGGCTGCCATGCGCGCGCGGAGAAGGTTTAGTCCAAGCACGTCGCAAATCCGCGGTTAAGGGTACCGGATTCCCCGGCGAACGCGCATCGATCTGCCGCATGATTCGCTCCACCTAGGTTTTGAGAGTGTCCCATTTCGCACAGATTGTTAGACGCGTCTTTTGGTTGAATTGACATGAATCTCAGAGCCCATGAAGCTTCATTTAATGAATGCAAGGCAGCTTGCTGCCTTCAGGATTGACATGAGAAACCTTCGAGTCGCGCAGTCAGGCCAACGGACCAATGTTGAGGGAAAACACGTAACGAACAAAGTACTGCTGGCAACGCCCGACAATGAATACCAGTTGATGCGTCCTGACTTGACGTACGTCGATCTGCCGGATCATCTTAGCCTTCATGAGCCGACGCAAAACATCGAGTACGTCTACTTTCCGAACCGAGGAATGGTTTCTCAGGTTGTAGTGACCAAAGACGGTCGAACCGTGGAAGTGGGTGTAGTGGGGAACGAGGGCTATGTTGGGGCAGGATTGGCAGTGGGCTTGAGCAGAAGTTCAGTGCGTGAAATAGTTCAAATCGCCGGCGATGGCTTCCGAATGATGGGAAATGCGCTAGAACGCATTCTGCGGTCGGCTCCGCAGCTGCAGATGATCTTGAGCAGGCATACGGGGCTTCAAGCGATGCAAGTCGC
>JBGOTL010000013.1:0-45221 GCA_041476465.1 Candidatus Acidiferrum sp.
ACTCAAGCAAAGCTTCTCCTGTCACACCAAAGACGCGCCGAAATTCTGCACTACGGGTTGCAGTTGGGGAAAAGAGGCTACTCTCCATCACCGTCGTACGCTGCTCGAAGATGGTGAAAGCCGGACTGTGGGTAGGTCCACCGAGGGCGCGTATGAGATCCTTCCACTTCTCGGATGGCACCAGAGCAAAAGACCACATTCCGAGCCGCTCTAGCGGATAAGCCATGAGCGCCCGTCGCAGCTCCAGTGCATGTTGGTGGCACTCATCGCGGTTGTAGTCCTGCGTGCAGAAGAACTGGACATTCTTGGCTGTCTGGGCAGTCCCTTCAAGATCGACCGGGACGACGCGAAGGGTTTGTGTTTGTGCCGCGCAGGCGGCAAAGAGAACTACGATCAGAAAGCTCGCTTTCATGGTGGTCACCTCGTCGGTGCCACCGAGCTTGGGCTGCGCCTGGTGCTATCTCAATGCTCGCAAAGTCCAAATTAGGTATTTCGGGATCATTGCGCAACTTGTTGATAGATCGGTGAGGTAGCAGTTGATGAATAGGAAACCGGCGCGGGAATGCTCAGCGGGGAAACGATGATAAAATCGTGGCCCAAGTGGGGGTGGGGCAATGTCGAAGCCCCGCAAGACGATGGGCTCAATGCACTTCGGCCATTTCGAGCTGTCGCCCGAATTGAGCGAACTGCGCAAGCATGGTCAGCGGCTAAAGCTTTCTGGTCAGGCGATTGACGTCTTGCTGATGCTCGCCTCGAATGCGGGAAGGCTGGTGACGCGGGAAGAGCTCCAAAGAAAGCTTTGGCCCGGGGACAGCTTCGGCGACTTCGAGCATGGGCTCAACGCTGCAGTGAACCGGCTGCGCGAGACACTCGGCGATTCCGCCACAGACCCAACCTACATCGAGACGATTCCACGGCGTGGTTACCGCTTCATCGCTCGGGTCGATCACGTGCCCAATTCAACGGAACCGACTGCGCCCGAGAATGCCGCGGAGCCGCGTGATCAGCACGCTGCCGACGTCCGCGGCGATCTGGACCCGCTGAAGCGGGATTCGGATTCCAGCAGCACGCAGACGACGAGCGCGGTCGCCTCTGTGAGTTCCGCCGCAGTCGGTTCTTCGACGCACGTGCGACCGTCCAGCCGAGCAGTCCTGCTCGCGGAAGCAAGGCGCCACAAGGGAGTTCTGGCACTGATGCTGGTTGTCTTGACGGCGCTGATTGTTGGTTTAGGAATTTACTTGTCCAGGCTGAACGAACGCAGGAATGAGTGGGGCCTGCAGGCTATGAAGATCAGCCGAGTTACCCAGAGCGGGAATGCCTCCAATGTCGCGATTTCACCGGACGGGCGTTATGTGGTCTACGCTCTGCGTGAGGGGGAAAAACAGAGCCTCAACGTTCGTCAAGTAGCTACCGGCAGCGATGTGCAGATTCTACCGCCGGATGAAGTTTGGATATGGGGCCTGACCTTCTCGCCGGATGCCAACTACATTGATTTTGTCCGCTCCGAGAAGCCCAACTTTACGGACACCTTTCTCTATCGGATACCCGCGCTCGGCGGAACACCACACCTTGCGATGCAGGGGGGGATCGACTTCGGATCCAGTTACTCTCCAGATGGTCGGCAGTTCGCTTTTTTGCGGGTAAACTCGGACATTGGCAAGGCTGATATTTTGATTGCCAAAGCCGACGGGACTGATCAACGGTTGCTCGCTTCACGACCCTACCGTGACGAGTTTATTGGTGTCGCTTGGTCTCCCGATGGCAAGACAGTCGCGTTCACAACCTCGGAGGCCACGAAACGACTTCGTTCTGTGCTTTGGGCCGTATCGGTCGCCGATGGATCGGTCCGTGAAATCTACTCAACACCGGACGCCATCGGTCGTCCGCGCTGGCTGCCCGACGGAAGTGGTCTCTTGGCTCCCATAGGGAACGCTGGTCAGGCGTTTCGCGGGCAACTTTGGTTCATCTCCTATCCCAGAGGTGAGGCACGCCGCCTCACCAATGACCTGATGGATTACCAGCTCTGTTGCCTGGATCTCACGCCGGATGGCAAGACCCTTGTCGACACCGAGCTAGCAACGGTCTCCGACTTATGGCTCACGTCGGCGGGAAACACCGCAAAGGCTAAGCAAATCACTACGAAGGAGTTTGTTGTCGGAGGATTCTCTTGGATGCCCAACGGCCGCATCGTCTTTGACAGCCAGGATGGCAATCTCTACGCGGTAAATCAGGATGGGAGTGGGCGTAGTCGGCTGACGCCCGATGATAGTCCCAACTGGGACCCGTCGGTTTGTGGCGATGGGCGCTACATCGTCTATGCCGCCTATCGGGAACAGAAGCAAGGGATATGGCGCATGGATGCGGACGGCTCAAACCCCACGCGCATCGCTGACGAGACAGTTGCCGGAGGCCCGCAATGTTCCCCCGATGGCAAGTGGGTGGTCTATTTGCGGGGGCCTTCCTGGACCCCGGTAAAAGTTCCCATCACGGGGGCGAAGCCTCCAGAGGTGCTCGCACAGGACTTTGAATTTGAAATTGATTTTGGCTATCCTCTCAGAATCTCCCCGGACGGAAAGCGAATCATGTATCTCGCCTCGCCCGAACCTCCTGAGAACCCCAGTTCTCCCTCCGCATCCAATCCATATCAACTGAAGGTAATCCCTTCCGATGGCGGAGCCGACTTGTACAAGTTCGACTGGCCAGCCTCAGCAAATGCTCCCCGTTGGGCGCCTGCGGGTGACGCCGTTGAATATGCGTTAACCAGGAACGGCGTCTCTAACATCTGGCGACAGAAATTAGGAGGCGGAGCGCCGAAACAGATCACGAATTTTGAATCGGGAATGATTTTCGACTTTGACTGGTCGCATGACGGCAGGCAGCTGGCTCTGACGCGAGGCAGCGAAAGTAGCGACGTTATCCTGATCAATAATTTCCGATAATCGGTCTGTAGTAGCGATGCGCAGGACTACGTGCTCTGGTTGCAAAGCGGGAGAGGTCTTGTCCTGACGAACTGGCTGGTGAAGAAAGCGAAGGAGAACCCGAAGACAGTGCAGGGCATCTTGGGTCATTCGCGGATTCAGACCACGCTCGATCTGTACACGGACGAAGACCTCGACGAGATGATGGCGGCTCAGGAAAAGTTTCTGGATGCCGTGGGATTTGAATCTGGGAGCGTTCAGTAGAAGGTGTGGGTGGGATTGTGGGTAGGAGTTTTCGGTGTCACGTCCGATAACTCCTTAAGAAGGAATGGCGGGGACGACGAGACTCGAACTCGCGACCTCTGCCGTGACAGGGCAGCGTTCTAACCAACTGAACTACGTCCCCGCTGAAGGGTGATGCGCACGGATGGTGGGCACTGTCCGATTTGAACGGACGACCTTTCGGGTGTAAACCGAACGCTCTAACCGCTGAGCTAAGCGCCCTACTTAAAATATCCTACAGGAAGGAGTGGGCAGCGTCAACGCGCACGCGCCAGGGGTTTACAAGGAGTGTCGTCCTGGATCGTGTGATTGCCGCCAGAGCCGCAGAAAAGAAGGCCGCCAGGAGCGGGCGCGCCGTGCTTTCCTTGCACTTTGTTGAGCCAGCCAGTAAACTTCTTCTCTTGCCGAAGCGCAAAGGACACGCACAGGAATGCTGATTCAACGAGACTACGTCGGGTACATGGCCAAGGAAGTGGTTAAGAAGCTGGTGGAAGGCGAACTGATTGAGACGAAGAAGGTGGATGAAGTGGCGCTGCGCGTTCGCCAGCGCATGATGGAAGAGATTACCCTCGAGGATCGCGTCAACGAAGAAGTGCGCCAGATACTCACGCAACATCAGGAAGAAATGCGCCGCACGAGCGTTTCCTATCAGGAGATGTTCAAGAAGGTGAAGGGGCAGATTGCGCGCGACCGCAAGCTGATTTTGCGGTAAAGAAGTAGTGCCGAAACGACAGAACTGATAAACGCTGAAGCGCCAGAACTGATGAGCGCCGAAGCGCCGGATGTGGCAAGCGGGCTTCACAAGAGTTCACCTGGAGAAAAAGCGACACGATGCGTCTCAGCCGCGAAAAAATTGTCCGCATATCGCATCAAATCACTGACGTACTGGTTTCCAGCGATGATGTTGAATTCGTGGAAGACCGCGACACCATCCGCCAGCAGGTGGTGCAAATCCTTACCGCCACGCTTCGCGAAGAGGAGAAGGCGGAAATAGAAGTTCGCAAGCGCATCACATCGCAGAAAAAGAAAGAGATTCTGGAAGGCAGCGAAGAGTGGGACCTCCTTTTCCGGAAGTATTATGCGGAAGAACTGCGCCGCATGGGGATTGCCGCCGCCCCGGAAGAGCATCGCCGCAATCAGGCGCGCTAGTCGATCTAAGGCCCTTGTAGGGACCGCCTGGAGTTTATCCCGACTCCCGCGTCGGGAAGGCGGTCCGCTAACGCAACACCCTCGCCAATCAATAATCTCGGCCAAAATTGATGCATGCTAATCTATTCATTATCTACCCATGTTGGAACTCCGGGGATGACTCATTACTTGGCGGACCGCTTCAGAAAGCGGTCGTGCCCCTATAGGGATGAGAGCAACCAAGATGCCGGGCTTCCCGACACAAACCGTCGGGATCCCCAGAAATCGGGGCAAAGCCCGGCGCTACAACCAAACATTTTTGCTAGAAAACACTACGGCTGCGGATCGGGGCGGCGCTTTAGGGTCGGCCGGTCGTCGTCGGTGGTGGTTGGGTCGGTGCCGGGGGCCTGGGTCTTCTGTTTATCCGTTTGTTCGGTACGTGTCCGCAGGGTTGGTTTTCCGGGGCCGTTATCCTGGGCCTTGCGCGTGAACATGATGTTGCGCAGGCGGCCTTTCACCTGGTCAAATTCCGAGGTTGTGACGATGTATTCCTGGCGCGCGGGGAGGATCCGGGCAATCTCTTTTTGCGCGGATTCGATGCGATCCGGCGTTGGCGGATGCGTCGAGAAGATTTTGGGAATCGAGCCGGGTCGCCGCTTTTCTTCCGCCTGGACGCGCTCAAAGGCGGTCACAAACGAGTTCGGGTCATATCCGGCCTTGTACATGTACTGCAAGCCGAGAAAATCCGCTTCGCGCTCGGCATCCCGCGAAAACATGAGAAACGAAAAGGGCACGGCCACGTTCAAGCCCTGGTAAATGCCATAACCCGTCCAGCCGCCGGGGCCCAGCAGAATGAGAGGGATGGTGGCGAGCTGCATGAGGGTGCTCTTGGTTTCCTGTTTGGCATAGTGGCGCGCGGTGACGTGCGCAATCTCGTGCGCCATGACCCCGGCCAGCTCGGACTCTTCCTGCACGCGCAGGATCAGGCCGCTATTCACGTAGAAAAATCCACCGGGCAAAGCGAAGGCGTTGAATTCATCCGAATCGATCACCTTGATGGTGAAAGGGACACGCGCATCGGAATTGCGCACCAGGTTCTGGCCCACGCGGTTGACGTATTCCACGACGACTGGATCATCAATCAGCTTCGAGGAGCGCTCCACTTCCTGCGCGTACTGTTTTCCGGCAGCGATATCGTGTTCCAGCGAGTAAAAGTTGAGGCCCTTTCCTACGTTGCGGTTGCCAATGGCGCTGACATCTTCTTTGGAATTCTTTGGATTAACCGTGGGCTGCTGGGGAACTGGTTGTGCGCCGGGCTGCTGCGCCTTTTGTGGCGATTGCGCGGGAGGCTGCGGTTGCGGCTGGGTCTGGGAGGGGTCCTGGCCCTGCGGCTGGCTTTGCGGAACGGCGAAGGCCGAAACTCCCACCAGGCAGCCGGCGAGCACGAAGCCCAAGCTTGGCCGAGTTAGTAGTCTCATTACATTCACCTCCCCGTACTCCCCGATTATACACCCGCGCGATTGAGGCGGGTTGCCAGATTGCACTAGGAATGTGATGTAAAAGGCGGAAAGAAGGTTTCCTTTGATTTTATGGGCCGGCGGCAATTGCTGGCTTCTTTTGTGGTAAATTTCTCGCAGCCCGGCGGCCCGCGTCTCGCCATCGTTGTTCTCCTTCTTTCTGTGCCTCTTCTGGACCAGGGGACAGTTGACACTCCTCGGCGGGCACTTTAGAGTCGAAGCTGAACTCATGAGCGTGCACAAAATTCAGATTGGGCAGCTATGGAAGAAAGACGGTACGGGCGACACGTACCTGGTTACCCGCGTGTATGAAGAGGCGCTCCGCACCATGGCCATTCTGCGCAAGTCTGGCTCGGAAGGGGAGGCGTTGATCCGTGTGCGCGTGGAACGAAGCGCGGCCGGCCAGACCCTTCCCGGATTTTCTCCTGCCACTGAAGACGAAAACCTTTAGCAGACTACTGAAAAACTCCCACTCGTGTCATTCCGAGGAGCCGCAGGCGAAGAGGAATCTGCGTTTCCCTGGCGTTTTCGCAAAAAGCAGATCCCTCGCTGCGCTCGGGATGACAACGACGGACAATTTGCCAGCGGCCGCTTAGAGCGAGCGGACATCCATTTTGACGATGTCGTGAACCTGCATTAGTTCCTTGGTCAGGAAGGGCTCGCCGTATTTCACTCCGACCAACTGGCCATAGTGCCGCGCGAGCTGATTCATTTCGTCTTCGAGGCGGTCGATGGCCAAGAACACTTTCCCTTTATTTGCGCCTTTCCCGGGGCGGAACTGCGACGCAAATGCCAGAATCGCCCGGTGGCGTTTTTCATACTGCGCGGTGATGTCCACAACGAACGTGGGCCGCACGCTGGCGAACGCGGTCGAATAGATAATCTTGAACGGCCGGTGAGGTTCACCTTCCAGGGGCAATTGTTTCAAGCCGGCGAGGAAGCAGCCCTCGTAGCCCAGCGTCGAGGCATGATAGTGGTCCGGGTGGCGCGCTTCCCAGTAGGGCAGAATAACGGTGTGCGGCCGCGTGGCGCGGATGATCTTCGCGAGTTGCAATTTATTGTGACGAGTTGGTTGTACATCCGTATCCGGGACGCCCAGGGTTCTTCGCCAGCTAACGCGAAGAATTTTTGCGGCTGTGGCTGCGTCCCGCGCTCGCATTTCCGGCGTGCCCCGCGAGCCCATTTCACCCGCCGTCAGGTCCAGAATGCCGGTCTTGTAACCGAGTTGCGCCATCTTCAGGAGCGTGCCGCCGCAGGTGAGTTCAACATCATCGGGGTGTGCAGCAATGGCGAGCAGGTCGAGTTTCATGGAATGGCTCCTGGGTGAAGATTGTAAGGTGACTGGTGACTGGAGACTAGTGACTTGTGACTCGTGTGGAGTGCGGGAGCCGCGCTCCCGCTTTGCGATCGCATAGCCGGCTCAATCGGAAAAGCGGCAGCCCGGCTGCCGCACTCCATATAAGGGCGCGCTGGTGATGTGCTACCGTGGGGAAGCATGAATGGCAAATTGAACGGTAAAGTGGCGATGGTTACCGGCGCGGCGAAACGTTTGGGGCGCGCTGTGGCGTTGCGCCTGGCGGAAGAGGGTGCGGACATCGTCGTGCACTACCGCGAATCGGAGGCGGAGGCACTGGAGGTTGTAGCGCAAATCGGTGCGCTTGGCCGGCGCGGAGTGGCGATTCGCGCTGACCTTTGCGATGTCGCGGAGATCAAGCGCCTCTTCTCGCAGGCCGAAAAGCAATTCGGGCGGCTGGACATCTTGGTCAATAATGCTGCCAATTTTATTGAGACGAAATTTGCGGAGACCACTGAGGAGGCCTGGGACGCGTCGCTGGATGCGAATCTGAAGGCGCCGTTCTTCTGCGCGCAGGCCGCCGCGCCCCTGCTGAAACAATGCGGCCGCGGGGTGATCATTAATTTCGCCGACAGCGGTGGCCTGCTTGGCTGGCCTGGTTATATTCCGCATTCCGTTTCGAAAGCCGGCGTGGTGATGCTGACCAAGGTTCTCGCGAAGGCGCTTGCTCCGGACGTGCGCGTAAACGCGATCGCCCCCGGTACCATCACCATGCCGGGTGATCCCGCAGAATGGGAAGCAGATTTTATCCGCCGCGCGCCGCTGCACCGTACGGGCACACCCGAGGACGTAGCTGACGCGGTGTCGTTTCTCATCCATGCGGAATTCATCACCGGACAAGTGCTGGTCCTCGACGGCGGCCGCACTCTATAGATCGCTCCGGCTTCTCCAGTTTTCGGAAGTAGCGATCTTCATTCCGTGGAATCCTGGGGTGCAGAGATTCGCGCAGCGGTGTATTCTATTTAGCTTATTAGGACGAATGACTTTACCGCGCCTGCCGCGGGAAGCACGTGAATTTGAAATCAGAGGGGCCCACCGAAGTCATGGACAACGAGACTTACGCAAGACCGCAGGGCATGGACGACGTCGAAATTCAGGAGTGGCTGGAATCGCTGGATTCCGTCCTGGAGTCGAGCGGCCCAGAGGTCGCCACGGAAATCCTCGAACGGCTGCGCGCGCACGCCACCGTCAGCGGCATTGATCTGCCGTTCACCGCGAACACTCCCTACGCCAACACCATTCCCGTGCGGCTGGAGCCGCTCTTCCCGGGCGATCAGGAACTGGAGCGCCGCATCAAGAGCCTGATTCGATGGAACGCGCTGGCCATGGTGGTTCGCGCGAATCGAGTGGAGCACAACATCGGCGGGCATATCTCGACGTATGCTTCCGCGGCGACGCTGTACGAAGTCGGCTTCAACCATTTTTTCCGCGGGCGCACAGATGCGATCGAGGGCGACACCATTTACTTCCAGGGGCACGCGGCTCCGGGGATGTATGCGCGGGCCTTTCTGGAAGGGCGCCTCTCGGCGCAGCAACTGGAGAATTTCCGCCGGGAATTAAAACCAGGCGGCGGCCTCTCGTCCTATCCGCACCCGTGGCTGATGCCCGATTTCTGGGAGTTTCCGACGGTTTCCATGGGCCTGAGCCCGCTGATGGCGATTTATCAGGCCCGCTACAATCGTTACCTGGAAAATCGCGGCCTAAAACCGGTCAGCGACGCCAAGGTGTGGGCATTCCTGGGTGACGGCGAAACTGACGAGCCGGAATCGCTGGGCGCCATCACGCTGGCTTCCCGCGAAAAGCTCGACAACCTAATCTTCGTCATCAATTGCAACTTGCAACGCCTGGACGGGCCGGTGCGCGGGAACGGGCAGATCATTCAGGAACTTGAGTCGGCGTTTCGCGGCGCGCGTTGGAACGTCATCAAGGTGCTATGGGGTAGCGAGTGGGATCCGATTCTCGAGCGGGACACCGAAGGCTTGCTGGTCAAGCGCATGGGCGAGCTGGTGGACGGCGAATACCAGAAACTGGTGGTCTCCTCGGGGGAGTATGTGCGCCAGCATTTCTTCGGCTCCGACCCGCGCCTGCTGCAGTTGGTGGAACCGCTGCCGGATGAAGCGCTGCGCCGCCTGCGTCTGGGGGGACACGATCCGCGCAAGGTTTACGCGGCGTACAAGGCCGCGGTGGAACACAAGGGCGGCCCAACGGTCATCCTGGCTCGCACCATCAAAGGCTATGGGCTGGGCGAAGCGGGCGAAGGCAAGAACGTTACGCACCAGCAGAAAAAATTGAATGAGGATGAGCTGCGCGAATTCCGTTCACGCTTTGGAATACCTCTGAATGATGAAGACTGCATCGAGGTGCCTTTTTACCGCCCCGCGGAGGATAGCGAAGAGCTGCAGTATCTTCGCGCGCGGCGGGAAGCTTTAGGGGGCTACACGCCAAAGCGCAGCGTGCGCGCGAAGCCGCTGGTGGCCGACCACGACGAGTTGTTCAAGGAATTTCATGATGGCAGCGAGGGCCGGGAAGTCTCGACGACGATGGCCTTCGTGGGCATGCTCCGGAAAATGTTGAAGGATGCGGAAATCGGCAAGTTGGTGGTGCCCATTGTGCCGGACGAAGCGCGCACCTTTGGCATGGAGTCGCTGTTCCGCACCGTGGGTATCTATTCGAGCGTTGGGCAGCAGTACGAACCGGTCGATGTGAACACGCTGCTCTACTATAAGGAAGCGAAAGACGGGCAGATTCTGGAAGAGGGAATTACCGAAGCGGGATCGATGGCGTCGTTCATCGCCGCGGGTACGGCGTATGCCACGCACGGGATCAATACCATTCCGTTTTTCATTTACTACTCGATGTTCGGCTTCCAACGCATTGCGGATTTCATCTGGGCCGCGGCAGATATGCGCACGCGCGGATTCCTGCTGGGGGGCACCTCCGGGCGCACCACGCTTTCCGGAGAAGGCTTGCAGCATCAGGATGGCAACAGCCACGTGCTCGCGCTTCCGGTACCGAACCTGCGCGCTTACGACCCCGCATTTGCCTACGAGATCGCGGTCATCATTCAGGATGGCATTCGCCGGATGTACAAAGACGGTGAAAGCCTCTTTTATTACATCACGGTGATGAATGAGCCTTACGCCATGCCGGCGATGCCGGGTGACGTGAAAGACGGAATCCTGAAGGGGATGTATCGTTTTCGCGCCGCGGCGAACCGGAAGTCCAAACTGCGCGCTCAGTTGTTTGGAAGTGGCGCGATTTTGAACGAAGCGTTACGCGCGCAGGAAATCCTGGAGCAGAAGTACGGCGTCGCCGCTGATGTTTGGAGCGTCACCAGCTACAAGGCGCTGTACAGCGACGGCATCGAAACCGAGCGCTTGAACCGCCTGCACCCGGGCGAGAAACCGCGCGTGCCGTATATCACCAAATGTTTGGCCGATGCGCCGGGTGTGCTGGTGGCCGCGACGGATTATTTGAAGACGCTCCCGAATATGGTCAGCAAGTGGATGCCGCGGCGGCTGGCGTCGCTCGGCACGGATGGCTTTGGCCGCAGCGAAGGGCGGACTTCACTGCGCGATTTCTTTGAGGTCGATGCGCGGTTCATTACGCTGGCCACGCTGCACGAGCTGTTACAGGAAGGCCAGATCGAGCGCAGCGTGGTGGATAGGGCCATCAAAGACCTGGGTATCAACCCCGACAAGCCGAACCCGGTCGTTTCCTAAGCCCTTGGTGGGACAGGCATTCCTGCCTGTCCTCCTTGCTCTCGTTCTAGAATCTCTGCTGGCTTGATGCGCCCGGTGGCGAGATGCGCGATCAAGGCGCGATTCGCGGCGAGGAAGTCGTAATCGCCCAGCTCTTTCGGCAGCACCCAGGTAATTTTCTCAAAGCTGTGCGGCACCACATCGGTTTCCTCAATCGTGGCGGCGAAGAAGCGGATCTCGAGTTCTTCAGTCGTCGCGGCGTATTGGTGTCTCACGCGCCCAATTTCCACGCTTTGCCGCAAAGTTACGCTCAACTCTTCGCATAATTCGCGCGCCAGCGCGGCTTCGGGCGTTTCGCCATCTTCCATCTTTCCGCCGGGGAATTCCCACTTCAGCGGAGAGGTGTCATTCTTCCGCCTTTGCCCGATCAGGAATCGCCGGTCTGCGCGCTCGATCACTGCCGCCACGACAGTTCGCATCTCGTTGCACACTCACGTTGCACTTCTATCGATAATTAGAGAATAGCAGACTTGGGGGGAGGCCTCGGGCGCGCGCTGGAGAAAAAGGAAGGCCGACTGAAGTGCCTGTCTCACGGCTCTCATTGATTGACAGCTTCGCACGAGTGTGTTGGACTTCGGATTCGCTATTTTCTGGAGGACTCCTGTGCGCGTGATTCGTTTCCTTTCCCTGTTGTTTTGGTCGCTGCCGCTTGCGGCGCAGACGCCGACCGCGCCGTCCAAAGCCGACGTGGTTCATTTCCAAGCCAGCATTGATAACGTGAAGTACGTCTTTGGCGTGGCTCCGCCGGTCGCGCGTCTGCGCCCCGGAAATATTCTGGATGCGAATTCCCTCGATTGCTTTGGCAACGCGCTGCAGAAGCCGGGTGACACCATGGATTTGGTAAAGGGCGATAACCCGCTCACCGGCCCGTTTTTCATCGACGGCGCGGAGCCGGGCGATACGCTGATCGTTCGTATTCTTGATTTGAAGGTGGATGGCAATCAAGGCGTGGGCACGTTCTCTCCAGGCTTCGGCGCGCTCAATTCCACAAACTACACGCCCATGCTCAACCCGCCGCTCCCGAGCAAGATTTGGTTCTATCCCATCGACCACGCGGAGAATACCGCGACGTTTCAGGCGCTCGATTCCAATTACAAGGTAAAGATTCCGCTGCATCCGTTCCTGGGCTGCATTGGCGTGGCACCGGCGAATGGAGAAGCACGCAGCTCGATTGTGCCAGCGGAATTCGGCGGCAACATGGATTCCCCGGAAGTCTCGGCTGGCAACACGTTGTATCTGCCCGTGAATGTTTCCGGTGCGCTGTTCTACTTCGGAGATGGCCACGCCGCGATGGGTGACGGTGAAATTGCCGGCAGCGCCATCGAAGTGCCCATGCGCGCGCGTCTACAATTTGACGTGGTGAAAGGAAAGAGAACGGGCTGGCCACGCTTTGAAAACGAAAAGGAAATCATGGCGGCGGGAATCTACCGCCCGGTGGACGATGCCGTGCGCATTGCGTTTACCGAGCTGATTGCGTGGATCCACGCGGACTACGGCCTTTCGGATCTGGATGCCTACGAACTGCTCTCGAAGGTGGGCAAGATTCATCTGAATGAAATGGTTGATCCCAACTACGTTGTGGTGGCGTCCATCGAAAAGAAATATCTGCCGGCGAAGAAAACCACGGTGAAGTAAGGAAGGACTTGGGCGGGGATGTTCAGCGAGGCCGTACTCGATCACTTCCAAAATCCGCGCAACGTGGGAGAACTGCCTGGCGCCACGGTCGTCGTCGAAACCAGCAACCCTGTTTGCGGTGACGTGCTCAAGCTTTCTGCGCAGGTCGTGGGCGGGCGTATCATCGAAGCGCGCTTCCTGTGCCGTGGCTGCACAACCGCAATCGCTTGCGCGTCGCTGCTCACCGAACAATTAACCGGGAGCGACGTTTCGAAAATGCGCGGGATCACGCCGGAATCGCTGTCGGAAACTCTAGGAGGTCTGCCTCCAGCCACGTTTCATGCTGCGCAGCTAGCCGCCGACGCGCTTTCGAGCCTGCTCCAGAAACTCGCTTCCAGTTCGCGTTAGCCCGGACTTCTCACCATCTCAACTTTCTTGTCTCCGCCAACAACCATGAGTAATGCTGTCATTCTGAGGGTTCGACGAAGTCGAACTCGAAGAATCTCATCCTAAAGTTTATCCGAGGTGTGGATCGGATGAGATCCTTCGCTTCGCTCAGGATGACAATGACAGGGGGGCAAGCCTTGAGAATGCGCGGATTGGCGGTGAGAAAGCCGGGCTACTCAGCCAGTTTCCCGGTTGCTTTCATCAGAGTGTCGGGATCATTCAAATTCAGGATGCAGCCTTCTTCGGTGGTGAGCACCTCGCAGACCTCCGCGGCGTGGGCCCAGACGACGGTCCGCGCGCCTTGCTCCAGGGGTGCGCGCAGTAATTCGTCGTAGACGCTTGCGGAAAAAATCACCGGGTGTCCGCGCCGCCCTTCGTAGACCGGCAGAACAATCGGAGCGTGCGTTGCATAAAACTTTTGAATCAGCTCGGAGACCAACTGCGCGCTGATCAAGGGATGGTCGATCAGGCAGAGCAGAATGCCGTCGGTGTCTGGGGGCAGACTGCGTAACGCAGCATGGATCGAGCTCAGTTGGCCCTTCTCCCATTCGGTGTTGATCACAATTTCATCCGCAGCCAGCGGAACGGCCCTGGCAATGGGTTCAGCGTGCGCGCCCAGAACGATGCGACGCACGCTGATTTTCGAATGCTTGGTTACGCTGAGCAGATGTTCCAGAAATGGCCGCCCCTGGTAGGGAAGCAGCGCTTTGGGAGAACCCATGCGGCGGGACGAGCCGCCCGAAAGTATGACGGCGGCGAGCATATTTCTTTCAGAGCGCCTTGCCCGCAGAGCGAAATTCGAGCTGTACTTTTTTGTGCGCGGCGTTTTGGACATTGCGCCGAACGGCGATCAGCTCGGCGGTGATGCTAATGGAGATCTCTTCGGGCGATAGCGCGCCAATATCCAGCCCCATCGGCGCGTAGACGCGCGCAAACTCTTCGGCGCGGTAGCCTTCGTTTTCCAGCGCTTTATAGACAGAGAAAACCTTGCGTTTGCTGCCGATCATGCCGATGTAGCGCGCTTCGGTGCGGACGGCCCAGGCCAGTACGCGCATGTCTTCCTTGTGGCCACGCGTGACGATCACCAGATAGGTTCCCGCGTTTGGCTTGATTTTTTCGAAGGCATCCTCATAGCGGGTGTAGATTTCCTGGGCCATGGGAAAGCGTTCGAGATTGGCGAATGCTTCGCGGTCGTCCACGATGCCGACGGCAAAGCCTGCCGCGCTGGCCGCTTTGGCTAGTTCCATGGAAACGTGCCCCCCGCCGAAGAGATAGGCGATGGGCTGCGGCAGGATAGGCTCGACAAAAATCTCGAGCGTGCCGCCGCAGATCAAACCGTTGTCGTAGCTGGCCTCGTTGTTCAAATGAAAGACCATCTTACGCGGCGCTTCCTTCTGCATCACTTCTTTCGCCGCAGCCCATACATCGGCCTCCACGCAGCCGCCGCCGACGGTCCCGGCGATCGAACCGTCTTCGCGCACCAGCATGCGCGAACTCTCGTAGCTGGGGATCGAGCCATTGGTGTGCACGATGGTGGCGAGCGCCCCGCGCTGCCCCGCACGCCGCATCTTCACGATTTCTTCGAATAGGTCCACGCCTAACCTCAGCCCTCAGCCTACGGCGCGCTGCAGCCGGTGTCAACGCGAGCTGTATTCTGGACACTTTTCTCGCACGATGCTAATTTCCAGAACGTGATCTTCTGCAAGGAGCCCGAATGAAAGCAATCGTTTTTCATCAGCACGGCGAGCCATCGGTATTGAAATATACGGATGCACCTGAGCCCGTTCTGCGCGCGAACGAAGTTTTGGTCCGCGTAAAAGCCTGCGCGTTGAATCATCTCGATCTTTGGGTACGCCAGGGAATCCCCGGCGTTGCTATCCCCTTGCCGCACATTCCGGGGAGCGATGTGGCGGGCGAAATCGCCCAAATCGGCGCCAGTGTCACCACCGTCAAGGCGGGACAGAAAGTTGTCCTCGCACCCGGCGTCAGTTGCGGGAAATGCGCCGCGTGCCTTTCCGGCCAGGACAATCTTTGCAGGCAATTTACGAATCTTGGCTACATGATCAATGGCGGCTGCGCGGAATTTGTCCGCGCACCGGAAGTAAATTGCCTTCCATACCCCGAAAACCTTTCGTTCGAGCAAGCCGCCGCCGTACCGCTTGTTTTCCAGACGGCGTGGCACATGCTGGTCAGCCGCGCGGGGCTGCAGCCGGGCGAAGACGTGCTCATCCTAGGCGCGGGCAGCGGAGTGGGCAGTGCCGCCATCCAAATCGCAAAATCTTTCGGCGCGCGCGTAATCGCCACCGTCGGCAGCGAGGAAAAACTCGAAAAAGCGCGCCGGCTTGGCGCAGACCACCTCATCAATCACAAATCCCAGAAAATCCGCGAGGAAGTCCGCCTCATCACCAATAAGCGAGGCGTGGACGTGGTATTCGAACACGTGGGCACCGCCACTTGGGACGAAAGCCTTGCCAGCCTCACCACCGGGGGCCGCCTGGTCACCTGCGGCGCAACCACGGGTCACGACGCCAAAATCGATCTGCGCTTCCTGTTCAGCCGTCAACTCTCTCTCTTGGGTTCTTATATGGGAACGAAGAGCGAGTTGCACACGGTGATGAAGCTGGTCGCCGCGGGGCGGCTTAGGTCCGTCGTAGACCGCATCCTGCCCCTGGCTTCTTGCGCGGAAGCCCATGAATACTTGGAGCAGGGCAAACAGTTTGGCAAGGTTGTCCTGAGCGTTTAACGGCGGCGTTCACGGCAATGCCGTGCCCCCACAGGGCCTGCTTTTGCCAGTCACCGGTTCACGCGTCGCGATTTGTTTCCACTACGCGGCTATGCGAAACTAAGAAGGTCAGTGGACGAGGTACTCCATGAGCGTATCTTTGGGAAAAGGCGTCACACTCACCAAGCCGGACGATTTCGGCAGCCTGCTCGAAGACGAAGGCATACTGTTCACGCAGCTGGACAAGGCCGTGAACTGGGCGCGCAAGAGCTCCATCTGGCCGCTGGGGTTCGGCTTGGCGTGCTGCGCGATTGAGATGATGTCCATGGCCGCTGCGCGATTCGACGTGGCGCGTTTTGGCGCCGAGGTGTTTCGCCCCTCGCCGCGCCAGGCGGACCTGATGATCGTCGCGGGCCGCGTCTCGCAAAAAATGGCCCCGGTCATTCGCCAGCTCTACGATCAAATGCCCGAGCCCAAGTGGGTTATCTCCATGGGCGCTTGCGCCACTTCCGGCGGTGTCTTCAACAATTACGCCATCGTGCAGGGTTGCAATCAGGTGATTCCCGTGGACGTCTATGTGCCCGGGTGCCCGCCGCGGCCGGAAGCGCTGCTCTACGCCATTCTCCAGCTTCAGAAAAAGATCGACGGCGAAAAGGGTTCCTTCAAGCGCGCTTTAAATCTCGCGTAATATCACAACCCACTTCTTGAGTTTGCGATACCCTCAGCATAGGGGGGAATCGTTCTTGATGCGTCAACCGCGAATACCAGCTCTCTCCATCGCATTTCTCAGCACGCTGGCAATTTGGGTGGCGAGTCGCGCCGGAGAAGCTGCCGTGGCGCGGCCTCCCGCGGCCTCCGGCTATACGCTGGTCTGGAGCGATGAATTCAGCAGCGCGAACGGTTCGCAGCCCGACTCCTCGAAATGGATCTACGATATTGGTGGTGATGGCTGGGGCAATCAGGAACTGGAGTACTACACAAACCGTCCGCAAAATGCCTGGATAGAGAACGGTAATCTGGTCATCACCGCGAAGCAAGAAAACTATAAGGGTTCTGACGGGGTCACGCGGAGCTATACCTCCGCCCGGCTGAAGACCCTGGGCCTGTTCGCGCAAGCCTACGGCCGCTTTGAGGCCCGCATCAAGATTCCCGCGGGACAGGGAACGTGGCCCGCCTTTTGGATGATGGGCAGCAACATCTCTGCTGTCAGCTGGCCGCGGTGTGGCGAAATCGACGTCATGGAAAACATCGGCAAGGAGCCGGGCATGGTCCATGGCTCTTTGCATGGCCCCAGCACGGTCAGTCAAACCAGCGATCTCTCCGCGCCGTTCAGCCTCCCCGCAGGCCAGAATTTTGCTGATGACTTTCATCTTTACGCCGTGGAGTGGGAACCTGGCACGATTCGGTTCTACGTCGACGCAAATCTATATGCGACCTTTACTTCCAAGCAGTGGCCCGCCGGCGGCATCTGGACCTTCGATCACCCCTTCTTTATCCTCTTGAACCTCGCTGTAGGCGGTGATTGGCCCGGATCACCCGATCACACCACTGTCTTCCCGCAAACCATGCTCGTGGATTATGTTCGCGTGTACCAAAAGCGGTAGTAACCTTCGCCACGAAAAGAGGAGTGACAATCATGAACACGGCACACGACCCCGCGCGTGAACTTCTCCGCCACACCGTGAGCACTGTCGCCTATCGCGGCGGCAAAGCATTGCGCGGCGCGCCTGAATCATTCGCGGCGTTTCGCAACGCAGAGAGCAGCCGCACTCCGGCGCAAATCCTTGCCCACATGGGCGACCTCTTCGACTGGGCATTATCCATCGCCAGCGGCCAGCAGAAATGGCAGGATTCTCAGCCGCTGCCATGGGGCCACGAGGTGGACCGGTTCTTTGCGGCACTGAAAAAGTTTGATGATTACTTAGCTTCCGGCGAGCCACTCCACGATTCAGCAGGAAAACTGTTTCAGGGACCGATCGCCGATGCGCTCACCCATATCGGGCAGCTCACCATGCTGCGCCGCCTGGCGGGTGCGCCGATTCACGGCGAAAATTATCATCAGGCGGAGATCGCCGCAGGACGCGTAGGCCCCGACCAGGCAACTCCTCGTCGTGAATTCTAAATAGCCAGCGTTGTTGTCATCCCTGATTTCTTGAGGTTGATGAAGGCATGTGCCGGTGAATTTCTGGAATGCCTCCTTTCGCTGGAGCAACTTACAGTGTGATAGGCAACACGATTACACACGCCGAACCATTCGCGCACTGCAACTCGGTCCCGGCGGCGCTGTGTTCGCGGCGCACGTATCCCATTCCAATCGCAACCCCAAGGGCGGGGGAGAATGCTGTGCGCGTGACGTAGCCCACCTCTATCCCGCCAGCTGTCAGCGGGGCGCCCGGCGCAGGTGAAAGTTCACCTGAAAACCGCAGACCGACGCGCACGCGGTTGGCGTGGCCGCGCGAACGTACGCGCTCGACAATTTCTTGCCCCGTATAGCAGCCCTTGGTGTAGCTGATGTGCGAGTCCTGCAGCCCTGCTTCGTGAGGAATGTGTTTCTCACCGAAGTCGTAGCCAAACCAGGGCACGCCTTGCTCCAGCCGCAGTGCGTTCAGCGCGGCGTAGCCCATCGAGCCACCGCCATGCTTGCGCACCGCATCCGATAGGGTAAACCAGAGCGCCTCTAAGTGCTGGCGCTCGACGACAAACTCCGCACCCGTGATGCCGCCGGGCGATCGCTTCACAATCCGGCAGGGGATCACGCCAACTTCGCCATCCGCTACACCACTGTCATTCTGAGCGAGCGGTTCTTGCGAGCGAAGAACCTCAGCGTTGGCGCAGGCAAGATTCGCTAGTTGAGCGAGATCAACCCCAGCTACCTTTTGGACCACTTCTGCCGCTCTCGGCCCCTCGAGCGCCAGCGTACCGTAGCGCTGCGTCTCGTCGGTCAGCGTGACGTCGTCCATGATGATGTACTTCTCCAGCCATTCGTACAGCCGCTCGCGGATCATGGCATAAGAGACGCAAAACAATTTATCCGCCAGCGCGTTGCCCGCTTCGCGGGCACCAAGAACATAGGTCTCAATCTCGGCCAGTATGTGGCCCTGGGGATTCAGCAACAGCGAAACTACTCCGCAGCCGTTGCCGAGGTCTTTGATGTTATTTGTGAGGATGGCGTTCAAGTAGCGCACGCGGTCGGGGCCAGTAAACGAAATGTAGGCCCGGTAGTTCTTGTCGGTCAGCGCCACGCTCTCCCGCGCGAAGCGGTATTCGGCCCGCCAGTCGCCAAAGTCGCCGCGGCTAGCGGCGCCAGCAAAATGGTCTGGCAGCGCGCACCCGAACCACACGCCCATCTTCGCGCCAGAGCGCCGGTGGACTTCCGTAAGGGGTGATTCCAGGTGCGCCCCCGCGGTGGATTCCATAGTCATGGTTACGAAGATAGTTTAGCAGAGTGCTTGCATCTGTTTACGCCCGCCTTTTCAAGAGCAGCATTCCCGCGGATGGTATAATTCCATGATGATGGGAACGACGCCATCTTTCGATGCTTCCGCGCAGGGGATGATCTACATCAAGCTTCCCGTAGGCTTGCTGCAGTGCAATTGCACTATCATCGGCGACCCGGCTTCGCGCGAAGCGATTGTCGTCGATCCCGGCGATGAAGTTGGCCGCATCCTGGATCTCTTGGGCCGGCACAAATTAAGTGTAAAAGCTATCGTCAGCACCCACTCGCACATTGATCACGTGGGGGGCCTCAGCAAGTTGCATCAATACACCGGTGCGCCGGTGATGATGCATCGCGACGACCTGCCTCTGTATCAGGCCATGGACATGCAGGCGGCATTCATTGGGACGCCGCCGCCGGAACTCACCGAAATCGACCACCTGCTTAAGGAAGGGGATGCGCTGCGATGGGGCGGTTTCGAAGCGCAGGTGATCCACACGCCGGGGCATACTCCCGGGAGCGTTTGCCTTTATCTTCCCAAGGACGCGGGAAGAATTACACTCCCCGCGCCGCATCTTCTTGCGGGAGACACGCTCTTCGCCGGCAGCATTGGACGCACGGATCTCTGGGGCGGTTCGCTTGAGCAAATCATGAATTCCCTGGTAGGGAAGCTGATGGAGTTGCCAGATGAAACAATCGTGCATCCGGGCCATGGCGGCGGCACAACCATTGGTCAGGAGCGCCACTCGAATCCCTTCCTGGTCTGAGAGCGCCGCCCCTATTTGGTTGATTCCCCCTTGGCTCGTCGAAGTTCCTCCATCACCGATTGCACGAGTTCCTTGGCATGCGCAAGTTCCTGCGTGATGATGCGCAGGTCCATCGCGGGTAGCGCCGGGTTGCGCTGACTGCTGCAGTAGACGCCGTGCTGGCCGACCAGAACGAGAGCGTTGGTCAAACGGTCCAGCGACACGGCCAGGCGGCCGCGGTCGCGGCCAAACATCTGCTCGTAGCGCTCCAGTTCTTCTTTATGTTCCTGAAATGCGGTCATGCGTCACATCCCTCGTAAACGCTTTGCGCAGGGGGCCGGCGCGGGCGGTCCGGTGTTTGGACTCCGGTGGAGTCCACAGGACTCCCGAAACCGGAGTTGCACATCGGGCACATCTGCCTCGCAGTAAACTTTACCGCATGCGGCACCCGGAACATAATTTGCTCAAGCTATAAGAAGCAGCTTCTGCCGAACCTGAGGCGTGAGTTTAAGGCAGCGCGGTCTGATGTCCGGCCCCTCGAGAAACTTGGGAAGGGGCCAGCCTGGAGCAATTAAATCATGCGACGTTCCGACCTGGTGCAGCACAAAGAGAAAGAGATAGGGGCCAGCACGCGCACCTCGCAAATCGTTTTTGGCGAGCGGCAGCACCTGCTGCGCGTGCTCGATTCGCTCGAGGGCACGGAACTTCCGATCGCACGCATGCAACAGGAACGCCGCTATCTGGAAGAGTTAATCCACGCGCGTACCCGGGAGTTGAACCAGATCAACACCGCCTGGGACGAAAAGATTGGCCTGGTCCTGAGCGCCGATGCCAAGCCTGAAATGCTGGAAAAGCTGATCAAGCAGGCGCCGGAAGAAGATTTCTACCTGCTGCGCCTCATCAGCGAGCATCCGCGTGCCAACGCCAAGACTTTGAATAGGCTGGCCAAGCACCCTTACGGCGCGATCCGCGAGAATGTTGCGCGCCATCCCAACGCCGACGCGGCAACGCTCACCTATCTCAGCAAGGACAAGACGCAACCGCTCTGGTATCTGGTGGCATTCAATCCCAACACGCCAACACCACTGCAACGCCGTTTGCGCGATCGCCTCAAGCGCCTCGGCGAGAGCCAGCTTTCCAAGTAATTTCTCGTTCGGAACACACACTCTGACCGGTGCTCTTATTCTTTCCAGCGGGAGTATTCTCGCGGTTAAGAATAGCCCTACTGGCTCTTTCTGAATCATCTCCCCGCAACTTCGGATAGAATCTCCTAAGCGCAGAAGCAATCCATGCGAATCAGGGAGGTCCCCGGAATGGCGTCGGCAGAGCCGTCAAGAAGTTTTCTACCAGACGCGATTCAGTTCCTGAGGAAGTATTGGCAGCGTGCTGGCATGCTCTCTGCGCTGGTGCTTCTTCCTTGCTTCTGGCATCGGCACGTCGAAGCGGGTGACCTCGGGAGTCATGTTTACAATGCATGGCTTGCGCAACTCATTGAAAAAGGCCAGGCCCCGGGGCTGTACCTGCACCGGCAATGGAACAATGTTCTTTTTGATTGGTCTCTCGATCCTATCGCAAGACTAATCGGGTTTTCAGCGGCGGAGAAGGCCGTTGTTTCTGCTTGTGCGCTGATTTTTTTCTGGGGAGTGTTTGCTCTACTCACTGCGGCCACGCAGCGATTGCCCTGGTTTCTTACCCCGTGCATCACCATGCTCGCTTACGGCTATGTCTTTAACATGGGGTTTTTCAATTATTACCTTTCCATCGGCCTTGCTTGTTTCAGCCTGGCATTGCTGTGGCGGGGCCGCGGCATCGATCTGCTCATCGGTGCGGCGTTGGCGCCGCTGGTGCTCCTCGCGCACCCGCTGGGGTTTCTGTGGCTCGCGGGGGCGCTGCTCTACGTCAAGGCGTGGAATCGACTAGGGCCATGGACGCGATTGAGCTTGCCTGCCGGGGCCATGGCGAGCGTTTACGCCGTGCGCTGGTACATAACGCATCATCCTGAATGCCAGGCGGATTGGCTGCCTGATCCGTTCTACCTTTACAATGGCGCAGATCAACTGGCGTTGTATGGCGGGAGGTATATCACCTTGGCGGGGGCCGCGCTTCTCTTCGGAGTATTCTGCGTGGCGCTCGATGTCTGGTCTCGCGGCAGGGAAGTGTCTTATTGGAAGCCGCTGCGACTTCTCTTGGAACTATATCTGGTCTCGCTGTGGGCGACTTCGCTGTTGCCAGAGAGTTTGCGGCCATCGGCTGACGCGGCGTGGGTCGGATTATTGGTCACGCGGCTCACCATAATTTCCGCCATTTTCGGACTCTGCGTGATGAATTACCTCAAGCCAAGGAAATGGCATCTTGCCGGCTTCTCGGCTGCTGCGGCGGTATTTTTCGTGTTTTTATACCAGGACACAAGTTTTGTCGCCCGCTTGGAGAACCACGCAGAAAAGATCGCGCGCGAGTTACCTTATGGCACGCGGGTTCTTACCACCATCTTTGCTCCGCCTGATTCGCGAGTTTTGTTTATCAGCCATGTTGTGGACCGGGCCTGCATCGGCCATTGCTTTACCTACGGAAACTACGAGCCGTCGTCCAAACAATTCCGGGTGCGCGTCCTGCCGGACAGCCCGCTGGTGACCTCCATGCCGGACGACACCGAAGATATGGGTGCGGGTGTATATGAAGTGCAAGATGAAGATCTGCCACTCAAGGAAATCTACCAGTGCGATGAGCGTGATCTGACGAAGCTGTGCATTCGGGATCTCGCTGCCGGGGAAAAAAACGGGCGCATCGGCTATCGCCCGCCACAATGAAGAGATACGATCCGCGATTTGGATGGAAGCTGACAGGGTATTGGGAATGAATGTAACAATTCCCGAGAAGTTTAATCTCGCAACGGAATTTCTGGATGCGCCTGCGGCGCGGCACCCGGAACGCGTGGCCATACTCGGCGAACCGCGTGAGGTGACCTACGGGCAACTTGCGGCGCTGGCGAATCGCGTGGGAAACGCGCTGCTCGATTTGGGTGTTACACGAGGGCAACGTGTACTGATCGTGCTGCCAGATTCGGCGGAATTCATGGCGGCGTTTTTTGGGGCGGCAAAAATCGGCGCGCTATCGGTCCCCGTGAATCCCTCAGCGCGAGCCGCGGATTATGCGCACTACGTAAACGATAGCGGGCCGAGTGTGGCCATTGTGCATTCGCTGGCGATCCATGAATTCCTGCCGGCGTCCGGCGAGCGGCCGCAGATGCCGATTGTACTGGTTGGCGATGAATCGGTGGAAACGGGAGGCATCCAATGTTTGAAGTGGAGCGCCTGGACCGGTGCGGCAAAGGATAGCTTGACTGCCGCAAATACCTCATTCAACGACAGCGCGTTTTCCCTTTACACCTCCGGCAGCGGTGGACCACCCAAAGCAGCGGTGCACCAGCACAAGGACATGCTGGTGACCAGCCGGGCCTATGCCCGGGATGTCCTGGGGCTGCGTGCGGATGATGTGACATTCTCCGTTTCAAAATTGTTTTTTGCTTACGGCCTTGGAAATGGCATGTACTTTCCGTTTTTCGTGGGCGCTCGGACGGTCGTCAATCCCGAGCGCACAAAAATCGACCGGGTGATGGAGATCGTTGCGCGCCATCGGCCGACCATATTTTTTGCCGTGCCGACGTTTTACGCGGCGATGCTGCGCGACGCGGAGGCGGGAAAGATCAAACTGGATTTCTTTTCGGTGCACAGGTTCATCTCTGCAGGGGAGGCCTTGCCGGCGGAGGTCTTTACGCAATGGCGGCAGCGAACCGGAATGGAGATTCTCGATGGGATCGGTTCGACGGAGATGTTGCACGTGTTCCTGTCCAACCGCCCCAACCAGGCAAGGCCGGGGAGCTGTGGGGTCCCGGTTCCTGGATACCACGCGAAGGTAGTTGATGGTCTGGGAGAAGCGGTTCAGGATGGCACCCTCGGAAATTTATGGGTGGGCGGCGAAAGCGCGTTTGCAGAGTACTGGGGTTTGCCCGAGTTGACGGCGAACACCAAACGCGGAGACTGGGTGGTCACCGGTGACCAGTTTATTCGTGACGAAGACGGCCACTTCCACTACTGCGGTCGCGCCAACGACATGCTGAAGGTGGCGGGTATGTGGGTTTCTCCCATGGAGGTGGAGAATGCCTTGCTAGGGCATCCGTGCGTTGCGGAAGCGGCGGTCGTCGGAGCTACAGATTCTCAGGGGCTGGTGTATCCACTGGCGTACGTAGTCTTACGCGGGGGAGTACAGGGCACAGGACAACTAGCCGAGGAGATTCGCAATCATGTGCGCGCGCGATTCCCGGCTTACAAAACGCCCCGCGAGGTGCGCTTCTGCGCGGAGTTGCCGAAGACCGCCACCGGGAAAATTCAGCGATTCAAGCTCCGGGAAACCTGAACAAGTCCCAGGCACGCCTGCGGGTACGGTAAGAGACGAGAGCCTCGCAGGGCGGGAAGGAGCGCTGCTCGGACGTGCTTCAGGAAGATCATTTTAGCAGCGGACAAATTGGCTCTTGCACTAGGCCAATATCTGATAAAATTGACCGAAGGTGAGAGACAATGCTGCCTCTGCATTTGCAACCTGAGAGCCACGTCCCCCTGTACATCCAGCTACGCGATCAATTGCGATCGCTCGTCCATGCCGGGGACTTGCACCCCGGCGACCGCATTCCCGCGAGCCGCGAATTGGCCAATATGCTCGGCGTGCACCGCACCACGGTGGCTAACGCGTATGCCGAACTGGAATCCGAGGGCCTGATCCAAGGCCACGTCGGCCGCGGCACATTTATCACGCACAACGGCAACGGTCTGAAGATCACACCAGCGGCCCCGCCGGTGCTGAACGGCAACAAAGGCATTCGCTGGGAATTGCTTTTCGCGGATGAACGCGGCGAAGAAATTCTCAGCCGGCTCACGGCGAGCGCCCCGGTAGATGCCTTGTCTTTCATGATGGCGCGGCCCGCCGATGAGTTTTTCCCCGTCGCCGAGCTGCTGACCTGCGTGAACACCGCCCTGCGGCGCGAAACCACCGATGTTTTGAACCTTGGTCCTTCGGATGGCTATCCGCCGTTAAAAGAGGCCTTGCTGGAGATGCTCCACGGCGACGGCATCCCGGCGAAGGACGAAAATCTTCTCATCACCGATGGCTGCCAGCAATCGCTGGACCTGATCAGCAAGGCCTTTGTGCGCCCGGGCGACTCCGTCATCCTCGAAAACCCCACGTATCCCGGAGCCGTAGCCATCTTTCATGGCGCGCGGGCGCGGTGCCTTGGCGTGCCGGTTTGCACGCACGCAGAACCTGATAGCGTGATGGGAATCGATCTGCAGGCCCTCGAAGCCACGCTGGCGGCCAATCGAGTGAAGCTTATCGTGCTCACGCCCGATTTTCAGAATCCCACCGGCACGTCCATGCCGCTTAGTTCCCGGCGCAAGGTTTTGGAACTAGCCGGCCGCCACCAGGTGCCGGTTGTGGAAGATCACATCTACGCGCGTCTTCACGCCCGCGAGGAACGCCTCCCTTCGCTCAAGCAGCTTGATCGCTCCAATCTGGTTTTGCACATCGACAGTTTTGCCAAAGTAGCGTTCCCCGGTTTGCGCGTGGGATGGATCGTCGCACCGCCGGCGGCCATCGAGCGCCTCCGTCTGGTGAAACAAACCACGGACCTGCACACCGATCAACTCGCGCAGGCGACCCTTGCGGAGTTCCTGCGCCGTGGCTGGTTCACGAAACATCTGGCAAAGATGCGCAAAGTCTACGCGTCACGGCTGGCGGCGTTGGATGAGGCTTTGCGCAAGCACATGCCCGAGGGAACACGCTGGACGCTCCCGGAGGGCGGCATGTGCCTGTGGATGGAGCTGCCGCCCGGATTCGATGCCACCGAGCTGCTTTTCCATTCCAAAGAGCGCGGCGTATTATTTGCTCCGGGGCGGTATTTCTATGTCCAGTCGCCGCTCCCCAATAGTCTGCGGCTGGGATTCGCAAGCCTGAATGAGAAGCAGATCGCCCGCGGCGTGGCCACCTTGGCGGAACTCCTCCTTGTGGAAATGCGCAAGCGGCAAAGAGGAGTGCGCCGGGCAGAACGCAGCCGCGTCGCATTGGTGTGAGGTAACTTGGACGAGACGATACGGCTGGAACCCAATTCGACGAATGCCTGCTTCGGCTGTGGCGGCGCGAATGATGCTGGAATGAAGCTGACCTTCGAACAGAACAACGTGACGCGGCGGATTGTCGGCCGATTCGTTCTGGGCTCGAGATATCAGGGTGGTGGAGGAATGGCCCACGGCGGCATCATCGCCATGCTGCTCGACGAAGCCATGGGCAAGGTTTGCCGTTTTCGCAATGCGCGCGCGGTGACCGCGGAACTCACCGTGGAATATCTGAAGCCGGTTAGCGTGGACCAGGAAATTGTTGTCGAAGCGTTTGAAACCGAGCAGAAGGGAAGAAATCTGTTTCAAGCGGGCGAAATTCGAAATGCTGCGGGCGAAATACTCGCCCGGGGCAGAGCGAGATTCGTGGTGCTCGGGCAGAAGTAGACCGCAGAACCCATCGGCGGAACATCTGTTGAAGAGTTGAGGAGCATACAGGAGAGAGGAATATGGACGCGAAGAAAGTGAACGGCAGCGGCAACCCAGCAAGTGGCACAAACGAATGGCGCGTGAAGGTCGGCCTGGCAGAGATGCTCAAGGGCGGCGTGATCATGGATGTCACCAACGCCAGGCAAGCCGAAATCGCGGAAAAGGCCGGCGCGTGCGCGGTCATGGCGCTGGAGCGCGTGCCTTCCGACATCCGCAAAGAGGGCGGCGTGGCTCGCATGGCTTCCATTAAAGTGATGCGCGAGATCATGAAGACCGTCACCATCCCCGTGATGGCCAAAGTTCGCATTGGTCATTTCGCGGAAGCCGACGTGTTGCAAGCCCTGGAAGTTGACTTTATCGACGAGAGTGAAGTGCTGACTCCCGCCGACGAAGAGAATCACATTTGGAAGCATGATTACCGCGTCCCGTTTGTCTGCGGTGCGCGGAATCTCGGCGAAGCGCTGCGGCGCATCGCCGAAGGCGCGGCCATGATTCGCACCAAGGGCGAAGCGGGCTCCGGCAACGTCGTGGAAGCTGTGCGTCACATGCGCACCATCGTCAGCCAGATGAAGAAGCTCACCACTCTGCGCGACGACGAACTCATGCATGAAGCCAAGGAGCTCGGCGCGCCGCTCGACCTGATTCGTCTGGTGGCGAAAACCGGCAAGCTCCCGGTGCCGAATTTCTCAGCGGGTGGCATTGCCACACCGGCCGACGCGGCCCTGGTTCGCCGGCTCGGCGCGGAAGCCGTCTTCGTCGGCTCGGGCATTTTCAAGTCCAGCGATCCGGAAACGCGCGCCAAGGCCATGGTAAAGGCCACCACACACTTTGAAGACCCCAAGGCCGTCCTGGAAGCCCACGAAGAGCTGGGCGAAGCCATGCCCGGCTTGGACATCCGGCAGATGGACGAAAAAGACATGCTGTCCACTCGCGGCTGGTAAACGGCGGTCGATTGTTTTCGATTTACGAGTGTAGGGGCGCAGCACCGCTGCGCCCCTCGATCTAAGGAGTTATCACCGTTGAAAATTGGCATTCTCTCCGTACAAGGTGATTTCGCAGCGCACGCGGCGATGCTCTCGAGCTTGGGCGCCGAAACCGCCGAAGTACGCACACTGGCGGATCTCGAAGGTTGCGACGGCTTGATCCTCCCCGGCGGCGAGAGCACCACGCAGTTGCAGTTCCTGCGGGAAGAAGGGCTGTTCGATGCCATTCGGAAATTTGCCGCGGATGGCGGAGCGATCTTCGGAACGTGTGCCGGAGCCATTCTCTTGGCCAGCGAAGTCAAGAATCCGCCGCAGGCATCACTCGGGCTGCTCGATATGACCGTTCTCCGCAACGCCTACGGCCGGCAAATTGCCAGCGATGTGGTCAGCGCGCCGAGCATTCTGAAGAAACAACCGCTGGAGATGGTTTTCATCCGCGGCCCGATCATTGAGCGCTTGGGAACTGGGATTGAAGTTCTTGCGAAGTACGCTGGTAAGCCCACTTTGGTGCAAAAAGAAAATATACTTGCCGCAACATTTCATCCGGAGCTGACGGACGACCCCACGGTGCACCAACACTTTCTAGCCCTCGCCGCAGCGCACATCGGCCAGGCCCCAGTTCAGGCCCCCGTCCAGGTCACCGTGGCGCGCTAGGCGCTGCATACGATTCACAGGAGACACTTTGCGCAGGGACAGAACCAGCGTATCGCAGGAAGATTACCTGAAAGCGATCTGGGAGATGCTCGAAGAAAACCAGACGCCCATCAGCGCGCGACTGGCGGAAGAACTGCAAGTCACACCTCCGGCGGTTACCGCCGCGCTAAAACGCATGACCCGCGATGGCCACGTGCGCGTCGATCGCAACGGGCGCATCGACCTGAGCCGCAAGGGCCGCCAGGTCGCGGAACGCTTGGCGCTGCGCCATCAATTGGCCGAAATGTTGCTCACCGAGGTGATCGGCTTGTCCTGGGCCAAAGCCCACGACGAAGCGGAACGCATGGAGCATGCCATTTCGCCGGAGGTCGAAGCGCTTCTCCTCAAGCGCTTCGCGGATAAGAAAACCTGCCCGCACGGCGTCCCGATGAACGGCGGTATCGCCAAGCTGCGCCGCCAGGGCGCCGTACCGCTGGCGGACTTGCGCCCGAGAGAAAAAGCCGAGATCCTCTGCGTTTATGAAAAGGACGCACAGTTTCTGGAGTTTCTCGAGGGGCTCCGTTTGCGGCCTTCCACAACCATTGAAGTTCTGAAGCGCGAGTACGACGAAACCATGACCCTGCGCGCCGCCGGAAAAACCATGCACCTCGGCAAACCGGCAACCACCCGCATCTGGGTGCGCCGCCTGCCCGCCTAAATCCCGCTCCCCTCGCCTTCGATGGACTCTTGTAGGGGCGCAGCACCGCTGCGCCCTCCTACGCCTCCATCCTGATTTGCCGGGCCTCAGGCCACACCTTCCGCTTGCAAAATCGCTCCATATTACATAGGGTATGCGGCACAGCCAGAACGGTCCGGCCCCATGGATCCTTAAACCGAGTGGAGGAATGTGCATGTCTCAGCATATCGATAGCACGGGACGTAGAAGCGGTCCGCGGCATCATTGGTTCGTGTATGTCGTCATTGCCTTTGCCGGTGCGTTACTCACTTTCGCGGGCGCCCGGGCCGGGCAGAAGGCCACCGATGACTCTACGTTCCGCAAGCTGGTCGACGATTACTGCGCCGCCTGGAGCAGCGGCAATGTAGATAACGCCGCGAAGTTTTATGCCCAGGATACAGGTCTGGTTTTTTACGACATAGCCCCGTTTTCCTATCGTGGTTGGGCGGAATACCGCGTCGGAGTGCAGAAGGAATTCCTGGACAATGCTTCGAGCGCCACACTCACTGCTGGGAAGGATTTGAAAGTCACGCGCCACGGAAACGTCGCCTGGGCCAATGTACCTATGCATTTAACCGATAAAACAAAAGACGGTAAAACGATAGAACTAGATATCCGCTATACCGGAATTTGGGAGAAACACGGCGCAAAATGGCTGCTGGTGCATGAACATTTGTCGGCGCCGCTCAGCCATTAATTGTTTCTGAAGGAGGGGCAGGCGGAAGAGCCTGCGCACGCCCTATGTTCAAGAGCCTGCAGTATTATTGGTTGGCTGCTCGCGGCTACCGCTTGACACCCTGGAAAAGCCCCTATTTGCGCTGGCGGCTCGAAACTTTTCTTGGAAAAGAAGCCGCGGACCTGGATGCCGGTAAATTCTTCCAGCTCGCCTGGAAATACCGCGCGCAATTCGAGGACTTCGTCAATTGGGCCGCCGAACGCCGCCGCGCCCAGCGTCGCCACGCCTGAGGGGTTGCCTCTCTTCCCAAAACGCTACCCATCACATCGCTCACTTGCCGCGCACAAGCGCTATACTCAATACAGCAGGGAGGGGGGATCATGACCGCGCTTAAGATCCTCCAGAAAACAGAGTCATTGCACGAAGCGCGCTGGTGGGAAGCCGAACCCGGCGGGCGCGTTCACTGTTATCTCTGTCCGCGGCATTGCCACATCCATTCCGGCCAGGCTGGATTCTGCTTCATTCGCACCAATCAGAATGGCAAATTGTACAGCCTCGGCTATGGCGCCCCCGCTGCGTTACAAGTAGATCCCATCGAAAAAAAACCGCTGAACCATTTTCTGCCTGGCACGCGCGTCTTCAGCTTGGGTACCGCCGGCTGCAACATGGGCTGCTTCTTCTGTCAGAATTGGGATATTTCCAAATCGCACCAGGATCAGGTCCACTCGCAGAATGTCCCGCCCGAGGAAGTACCGCTCCTCGCGTTGCAAAACGGTTGTGATTCCATCGCCTTCACGTACAACGAACCCACCATCTGGGGCGAATACGTCATCGACATCTGCAAGGCCGCGAAGCCGTACGGCCTGAAAACGGTCATGGTTTCCAATGGCTACATCACCTACGAAGCATTCCACGACATCTACGACAACATCGACGCCGCCAACATCGACTTGAAGGCCTTCACCGAATCATTCTACGGAAAGACCACGCTCACCCACCTCCAGCCGGTTCTCGATACCCTCACATGGCTGAAAAACGAAACGCCGGTGTGGTTTGAAATTACAAATTTAATGATTCCGACACTCAACGATGACCCCGAAGAAACCCGCAAACTCGCGGACTGGATTTTGGCGCACCTGGGGCCAGACGTCCCGCTGCACTTCACCGCGTTTCATCCCGACTTCAAGTTACAGGATAAGCCGCCCACGCCGCCAGAAACACTGCACCGCGCCAGAAAAATCGCGCGCGACGCCGGACTTCATTACATCTACGAAGGCAACATCCACAGCGATGGCGCGAACACGCTATGTCCCAGGTGCGAAACGCTGCTCATTCGCCGCTCCTGGCACAGCGTGCTGGAAGATAAGCTGCGCGATGGAGCGTGTCATAAGTGTGGCTGCGCAATTCCTGGAGTCTGGGCAACGAATGCGCGCCCCAGCGCTTCATTTGACGCCAGCATTCAAAGCAAGTTCGGACACCTGAATCTCTAGCGGCGATTGGCCGAAAGCGATTCTGCGCAGCGCAACCATTCGCCGAGTGTCTCGGTCGGAACAGTTTCTTCGCTCAGGAATGTTTCCAGGTCAGCGTCGGGAAAACCCCGATTCGTGATCCGCGCGGCCAAAAGTTCACGCAAACGATGTGCATCCGTTGCGTGCAAGGCGCAAATTTCTTCAAAGATGACGCGGTGGAGATGGTCGAGAAATACTTCCGGTTGCAACCTTCGGCAAAGCGCGTTGCGCCTTTCCGCAGCGAGGCACTCTGCGCACAATAGCCGCAGCGTGTTTCGTTCAAGATCGATGGTGCGTCGGGGCTCGACCAATGATTATTTTCTCTGCAGTCAGATAATTGTAGCATTGAGAAGGTTGCGGCGGAGGCAGCATGGGCCAGAAGCACAGAGTAGTCATTCTGGGAGGTGGCTTTGGCGGGTTAATCGCCGCGCAAAAGTTGAAGCGCGCGCCCGTTGACATCACGTTGATCGACCGCCGTAACTTCCATCTTTTTCAGCCGCTGCTCTACCAAGTCGCAACCGGTTCGCTTTCGCCTGGTGAAATTGCTGCGCCTCTGCGCGGCGTGCTCAGCCGTCAGAAAAACGCGCAGGTTCTTCTCGGCGAGGCGTGCGACGTGAATCCGGACGCCAAACGCGTGACTCTGCGCGATGGCGCCGTCTTTGAATATGACACGCTCGTTGTCGCCACCGGTTCGCAATCCTCCTATTACGGCAACGATGCCTGGCGCGAGTGGGCGCCCAGCCTGAAGACCGTGGAAGAAGCCACTGCCATCCGCCACAAAATTCTCTTTGCTTTTGAACGCGCGGAGCGCGCTGTCACACGTGAAGAAGCGCGTGCGTGGCTGACATTTGTGATCGTGGGCGCGGGCGCAACGGGGCTGGAGCTTGCGGGTGCGCTGGCGGAAATTGCCAAGGAGACTCTGCGTCACGACTTTCGCAGGATCAATCCTCAGGAAGCCCGCATTGTTCTAATGGAAGGCGGCCCGCGGGTTCTGAGCGCATTCCCGGAAGACCTTTGTGGCAAGGCGGAAAAACTCGTCACAGGTCTCGGCGTCGAAGTTGCAAAAGATGTGATGGTCACAAACATTGATGCCGAGGGCGTCACCTACAGAAGGGGAGAAGTCGTCGAGCGGCTCGCAGCGAAAACCGTGCTATGGGCTGGCGGAGTCACGGCCACGGAATTCGGCAGAATGCTGGCGCAGCGCACCAGGGCAGAAACCGACCGCAGCGGCCGCATCAAGGTTACGCTACAACTCACGGCCCCAAATTATCCGAACATTTTCATCGTTGGCGATCTCGCTCTCGCCATGGACGATAACGCCAAGCCGCTTCCAGGCGTCGCGCAAGTCGCGATCCAAGGAGGGAGTTACGCCGCGAAAGCGATTCGTGCGCGACTAAACGGCGCTAAGGAGCTTCCGCCATTTCACTATCTGAACAAGGGTGAGATGGCCGTGATTGGCCGCGCCGCCGCTGTCGCTAACATCTTCGGGCTTCATATTTCCGGACTTCCCGCTTGGCTCATTTGGCTTTTCATTCATTTGATGTACATCGTGGAGTTCCAGAATCGCGTGCTGGTCTTCGTGCAATGGGGATTTGAATACCTTACGTTTAGTCGCGGCGCGCGCCTCATCACCGGCGACGCGGCCACGGATTCGCTGTCAACGCCCTCGGCGATGCCCCCTTCAGGAGACGGCCGTTAGCGCCTGCTCCTTGCGAAACACCGCAACAGGGGGCTCTTCCGCCGGCGAATAGCGCTTGGTACGCTTCGGTCGTGGCGTTCCTCGGTGAACAATTTGGCGACTGGAAGCCCGTATCACGCATGGCCGGCATCGCCTGGCTCTGCGCCTATGGACTTTTTCTTTTCTACGCCGCAGCCAACCGCTCCGGCTTTTTGTTTCCCGACTACGTCAACCTGATTATTCACGAAAGCGGTCATTTCTTTTTCGGCTGGTTCGGCCACACCATTATGATTCTGGGCGGCACGCTCGGCGAACTCATTGTGCCGCTGCTCTGTGCCGGCTATTTTTTCATCCAGCGCGAAACTTATGGCTTCACGTTTTGCAGTTTTTGGTTTTTCGAGAATTTCCCCTACATCGGCACGTACATGGCCGACGCCCGTGCCGGAGTCCTTCCCCTTGTCGGGAGCGACGAAAGTGATTGGAGCATCCTCTTCGGTCAATGGGGATTGCTATTGCAGGATCAGGCCATAGGCCGCGCGATGCGCGTAATCGGCTGGCTAGGAATGCTGGCCACCGTCGCATGGCTCGCCTATCGCATATTGCAAAGTAATCGCCCCACGTCGCGGCCCCTGGAATTGTAAGTTGCAGTCCAACATTTCGTTTTCGATTTTGGCCGTTCACTGTGATATAGAAGTCCCTATTCTGCCTTGTTCAAGACCGCATCATGGTTGCGATGGCCAGGTGTTTGATGTAGAGCGGAGTCTGCGGTTGGAGGAACGAAACGACGATGCGGAAATTCATGTCCGGAATTTTGCTAGCGCTATTTTCTCTGGTTTCCACTGCCTGGGCTGATGGCAATGCCACAACGGAAAAAGTGTTTTATAACGGCAAGATCTTCACCGGAGAGCCCGAGCATCCTTACGCGGAAGCCGTGGCCATTCAGGATGACAAAATCGTGGCCGTGGGCAACCGGGTCGAAGTGACAAAATCGCTCGGAAAGAATGCGGAAAACATCGATCTTCACGGTAAGACGCTGCTTCCCGGCTTAATTGACAGCCATGTCCATACGGTCCTCGCGGGTGACTCACTCATCTCGGCGGATATCGGTGACAAAGTGCAAAGCATCGCGGATCTGGCCGTTTTTGCCGCCGATGCCAAAAAGACCGGGAAGGGAATGCGTGGTGACATCTTGTACATCAGCGGCATGCCGCTGACCTTCTGGTCCAAGACGGACGAGCTGAATGCCCGGTTCAACACGGGAGTTTTCGAGAACCAGGCCGTGTATCTTGAGGGATCAGACGGGCACACCGGGTGGGCCAATCGCGCTTTGCGCCTTCGCGCGGGAGTCACCAAAGACTTTCTCAGTCACCTCACGGGAGAAGAGCGAAAATATTTCGGAGTAGGGCTGGATTTGGAGCCGAATGGGTTTGCCGTGGACGCAGGGTTGGCAAAAATACAAGCCGCATTGCCAAAACCGTCGCGGGAGCATCTCCTCGGAGCCGGCCGCGCCGCCGTTCATTACCTTAACAGCCTGGGCATTACTTCCTGGCTGGACCCGCTCGCAGACGCTCCCATCTTGACGGCGTATCGCGATTTGTCGCAACGCGGGGAATTAACCGCTCACGTCGCGGCGTTTCCCGAGGTGAAATTCAACAGCGATGTGGATCCACTGATAAAAGTCCAGGCCTTGCGCAAGGAATTCAGTGGTGTCGCTAATTTGACGGTTCCCGGAATCAAGATATTTGCCGATGGCGTGGTGGAATATCCATCGCAAAGCGCGCACATGTCTTCGCCCTACAAAAACACCGGAAAGAATGGAGACCTGCTATTTGATCCGGCGCGTTTCGCCAAGCTGGCCATCGCCGCGGATAAGCAGGGCCTGATCATTCATATCCACGCCAACGGCGACAAGGCCGTCACCGAGTCGCTCAACGGCATTGAAGCGGCGCGCAAGGCTAACGGCAACAGCGGTCTGCCTCACACCATCACCCATTTGCAATTTGTCGTTCCTTCGGACTTCCCGCGGTTCAAACAGCTTGGAGTGATCTCGGCCTACCAGCTCTTCTGGGCCAACGCCAACGCGGAAGCCATTGATCTGATCCAACCGTATATCGACCCGGCAGTTTTCGTCTGGCAATATCCGGCGCGCTCCATTCTGGATGCTGGTGGAATCATCTCGGGAGCGAGCGACTGGTCGGTCTCTACTCCCAACGTGTTTCAGGCAATTTATCAGGCGGAAACGCGCAAGGGGCCGGAAGGAGTTTTGAACGCTGCTGAATGCATGCCGCGCGAAGCCATGCTCTACGCCTACACGCGAAATTCCGCCATAGCCATGAACCAGCTCGACAAGATCGGCTCCATAGCTCCCGGCAAGCAAGCAGACTTCGTTCTGGTGGATCGCGATGTGCTGACGGTTCCCGCGGACGACCTCAAAGGCACACAAATTCTGTGGACCATGGTGGGCGGCAAGACCGTCTTTCAAGCGAAACCGTGATTTTCCCCCAAGGCGAGATTCCCAGCCCGTTCGTATTGCCTAGTGATTGGCGGGTTTCAGGTAGGGGATGAAGCCCCGCGCTTTGGTGCGCAGTTTATATACGGACGTAGTCGCGGTAATGTAGAGCGTACCGTAATCAGCGTCGCCCCACGCGAGGTTTGCGGGTTGTTCGGGCATGGCGATGGTTCCCAAGTGATTCCCCTGGGCATCCCAAATCCAAATGCCTTTGGGCCCGGTCACGTAGAGGTTGCCTTCTTGATCGACCTTGATTCCGTCGGGGACGCCGCCCTTGCCGAGGCTAGATTTTTCGGAACCGAAAATTCGTCCATTAGCCAGCGTCCCCTCTGAAGTGAAATCGTACACGTGAATATTTCTCTGTGCGCTATCATTCACATAGAACTTTTTACCATCGGGAGAAAACGCCAGGCCATTGGGCTGTGTCAGCTCGTTCGTCAGCAAGCGGACTTCGCCATCCGTGCCGAGGCGGTAAACACCCTGATAGGGAATCTCCTGTTTCTCACCGGCAACCAGATCCAGCGTCGGATCGGTGAAATAAATTGCGCCATCGGGGCCGATGATCACGTCATTGGGACTGTTGAAGCGCTTCCCCTCAAAACGATCGGCAAGAACTTTGTAATGACCGTCCGGGTCCACCTGAACGATGGCGCGCAAGACGCTGGCGCAATCGATTAACTGATGCTTTTGGTCGAAGGTATTTCCATCGGGATCTCCGAGGGAGACCACCTCTTCTTTGCGGCCATCGGCCGTGTATACGCGAAAGATCTTATTCTGAGTTTCGTCGCTCACATACAGAAACCCGGAGGAATCCCACATTGGCCCTTCCGTAAATCCAAACCCCCCAGCCACCGTGGCGAGTTTCGCGTCGTGGTCCACCAGCTTCCAGAATTGCGCCGTCTCCGCCAGCAATTCGAAGCGCCGTTCCGGAACAGCCGCCTTCAAGAGCGTGAGAGAAACAATCAGGAGCAGCGTCAGCGCGGAAAGGAATGTGTTTTTTTTCATGTTTTGTGGATTCCCGGCTTAACAATACCTCTATACAGTTCTGAAACTCTGAGTTAGCGGAACGCGGTAATGCAGCGCTCAATCGTCATTTTCGTCTTCCCAAGCCTTTGCCAGGTCGCCATTTTGTTTCGAGGTTATCGCCGCGTTCGCCAGATAAGAAATCAGGTCGTCCAGTTCCGCGGGACTCAGCGTTGTTCCATAATCCGCCGGCATCAGCGACGTGGGTTGATATTCCAGATGTTCGAGGTCCGCTTTGTTGAACAGGTGAAACGCGCCGTCTGCCGTTTGCAATTGCAACGAAAAGTTGTCCTCGTTGCGCGCGATGCCCGTGAATTTGTGTCCATTGCGGGTGGTCGCGACGATCGTGCGTAATTTCGGGTCGAGATACTTGTTGGGTTGGATGACCGCTTCGCGCATGTCTTCCGCGGAGCGAGAAGCCGCATAGGAAGTCAGGTCGGAGCCAAGAAAGCCGCCGCGGCCACTGACCATGTGGCATTCCGTGCAGCGCGCTTTCCCGGAAAAAAGGACTTTGCCGTTTTGCGGATTGCCGGGAAGAGAAGCAGCCCTGCTGGCTCCTTGCAGCGAGCGCAAGTGCGCGAGGACGGACTTGAGCCGGGCTGCGCCCAGCGATTCGAATGGCGGCATGCCTGACTCCGGAAGCCCCTCCTGAAGAAGATGCAGCAACTCCGCATCCGAGCGGCGCAGCACCTCCTGGCGGGTCACGATGTTGGGACCGCGTTCCCCGCCGCGGCCGTCCAATCCGTGACAAGCCGCGCAAGTGGTTTCGAAGACTTTGCGCCCGTCCGAGGAGGAGGCGCTGGCGGCCTGATTCTGCCTGTCTTGTTGGTTTGCTCCGTGGGCTTGGGTATAAACGAATGAAATAGTCACAGCTAGAAAAATAGAAATCGCAAAAGTGAAACGAAGAAAAGAAGTAACAGGAAAAGTCGTATTGGTCATAAGTTATGGCTTGTTATACGCAGCCCCGATGGCACGTCGTAATATCCCATTGCATGGACGCTGTCAACCAGTTTCCTAAACCGTTTGAATGGCTGCAAAACTCCTCCCTCTCCCTTCGCGTTCTAACAATTTCCTTCAACATGCCGCTTCCCTATACGCGTGAAACAATGTTAGAGTCCCCGCGCAACGGGTGCAAGGGAGATTTCCATGAATTCACAATCGCGTGTTGCTTCTCGTCCAATCATTGCCGGCATTCTGGTAACAACGCTTTTGCTTCTCGGCGTCGCGGCCAGAGCATTGACCTCCTCCACGGCTGAAGACCAACCCCCCGCAAAAGACGACGCGGCCTTGCTGAGTGGTTTTCGCCACGTGGAAGTTGCATCCGTTTCGGATGCCCTGGAACAAATCGCCGGGCGCAAAATGTACATGTCCCACCGCATGCGGCCTATTTTCCCCACGAAATTCGCCGGATTTGCGCTGACCGTGTATTTGAAAAAAGAGGAAAACCAAGATCCCAATGCCCTCGCGGGGATGCTCTCGGCCATCGATCAAGGCTCTGCAAATTCCGTTTACGTCATGGTCGTCGAGGATGGTGGCGACATCGCCGGAATGGGCGGTTTGATGGGAACCGCGATGTATTCGCGGAATTTTTCCGGCGCGGTGATTGATGGCGGCGTGCGGGATACCGCCTATCTTCAGAAAATTGGCTTTCCGGTTTACTCGCTCGGAATAGTGCCTTCCACCTCGGTCAGTCATTACCGCTTTGCCGGCGAGAATATCCCGGTGCGTTGCGACGGCGTCGCGGTAAATCCCGGCGATGTTATCGTGGCCGACGCGGATGGTGTAGTAGTGGTCCCGCGCGCTACAGCGCCGCAGGTCCTGGTCCTGGCGCAGGAAATGGATTTCAAGGAACATTCCATGTACGCGACGATAGAAAAGTTGAAATCCATCGTCGAGGGTGTTAAGAAATTTGGCAGGCTTTGATCGAGAGGGAAGTAGTGAAAGCCCGGCGTTTGGAACTTGCTCTGGATTTTGCGCTGCGCGTGTTTCCGTGCACATAATTGACCAGATGGGGTTGGATAGGGGTTCGCTTGGAGAAGCTTGTATCCTTGGATTGGATAGAGAGTCCTAACCAGATGCGCAGACGGCTCATGGCCCTGGGAGTGATGCTGGTCTGCTGCCGCCTGGCTTCCCCAGCGCTTGCGCAGGATGCGCGCGCAGACGCAAACTCCACCACCGTCAACGTGTCTCCACAAGCGCTGGCCATGCAGCCCGTTGGCGCTAACTGGCTCTCCTACAATGGAGATTACACCGGGCGTCGTTATTCCAAACTCGACCAGATCAATCGAAAGAACGTAGAGCAACTGCGCGCGCAATGGGTCTTCCATGCCCCGAATTCCCGCGCGCTGGAAGTTACCCCGGTGGCCGTTGATGGTTTGATGATCGTGACTTCCGCCAATGATGCTTACGCTCTCGACGCGCAAACTGGCCGCGTCATCTGGCATTATTCGCGGCCGATCACGGAAGGTCTCATCGACGATGCTTCGCAGCACCACAATCGCGGCGTTGGTGTGCTGGGATCGAAGGTTTATATGCTGACCGACAACGCACACCTGCTTTGCCTGGACGCGCGATCCGGTCATCTGCTCTGGGATGTTGCCTACACCGATGGAAACAGGAATTATGGCGCAACTGGCGCTCCCCTGATCGTTCACAACAAAGTGATTGTGGGCACTTCCGGAGGGGATGATGGCGTCCGTGGTTTCCTCGCCGCGTACGATGCGGACACTGGAAAACAAGCGTGGCGTTTCTGGACAATTCCCGGCCCTGGCGAATTTGGTTCTGAGAGCTGGCCCGGTGATATGTACAAACATGGCGGCGCCACCACTTGGATGCCCGGCACGTATGATCCCGAACTCAATACCCTTTACTGGGGCACCAGCAATCCTGCTCCAGATTTCGACGGCGGCCCGCGGCCCGGCGACGATCTTTACACCGACTGCGTTCTCGCTCTGGATCCCGACACCGGCAAGCTGAAATGGTATTTTCAGTTCACGCCGCACGACCTCTACGATTACGACGCCGCGGAAACTCCCGTGCTCATTGATGCTGTCTACCAGGGGCAGCCCCGAAAGCTTTTGGTGGAAGCCAATCGCAACGGCTATTTTTATGTTCTCGACCGCGCCAATGGAAAATTCCTCTCCGCCGTGCCTTTCAGTGAAAACTTGAATTGGGCGAAAGGCATCGACGACAAGGGACGCCCCATACGTAGCGGTTTGCAACCTACCCCGGAAGGCACGCGGGTGTGTCCTGGTTTCGTCGGTGGGACCAACTGGTATGCCCCCGCCTACAATCCAGAAACGCAACTCTTCTACTTCCTCGCGCAATCGGACTGCACCATTTTCGTGTTGAAGCCGGAGGAATTTGCTCCCGGAAAAATGTACTACTCCACCGGCGCTCGCCATAGTCCCGAGGATCGCCACCAAAAAACTCTGCTGGCCTACGCCCTTGACGGGAAAACACCAGCGTGGCGTTATGTGCAGGCGAGCGGAGGCCATTCCGCGGCTGGAGTGATGACGACGGCCGGCGGCCTGATTTTTTTCGGCGATGATGCGCAATCCTTTGAAGCGCTTGACGCGCAATCCGGCAAGCCGCTCTGGCATTTCAATACCGGCCAATCTATGCAAGCCTCGCCGATGAGTTATGCGGTCAATGGCAAACAGTTTGTCTCCATTGCCGCGGGAAGTGATGTATTTGTCTTTGGTTTGCCGTAAGTTTCGTAAGCTTTCAAATCAGCTTGCTCCAAGGAGGAACGAGATATGAAGACGATTGTAAATATGACCGCGAAGTCGAAGATCCCGGCCATGCCGGGGCAGTCAATGCTCAGTACGCGCAGGGGATTTGCCGCCAGCCTGGCCTCCATTTTCTCGGGTCTGGGCCTCGCGGGATTGGCGTTTGGAACCAAAGCCGAAGCTGCGGATGATCAGGGTGGTGTTCAGAAGCTGGATGACAAGGGCCAGCCCGCCAGCGGTCATGGATTCATCACCCCAGTGATCGTGCACAACGGTGTGATCTACATTGCCGGTCAAGGCGCGCATTCCCGCGGCGACAACTCCGACGCTGGAAAGACGCCAACGATTGAAATGCACGCGAAGATGGTCATGGAGAATGTGAAGACTTGCGTCGAAGCGGGCGGCGGAACCATGGACAGCATCCTGCAACTCACCGTCTTTTTGACCAATATCGACCAGTACGACGGGTTCAACAAAGTTTTCAAGACGTACTTTCCGAACGGCGGACCCGCGCGGACTTGTGTAGCCCTCTCCACGCTTCCGGGAGAGTCTCTTGTCGAAGTGAACTGTACAGCGGCAGTGGTGCGCGCTGCAAAGAGAGGCACGTAGTCCATGGTATTCAGCGAAAAGTGGAATCGCCGGTCGTTTTTGGGAACTGTCGGCGCTCTCGCGGCTGCCATCCTGAGCCCGAGAAAGCTCTTTGCTGGAGCTGCCGCTCCTGCCGGCTCTCCGGCAGGCATGCTCACCGGCCTCGGCGCAACCGGCAATGTGTACGATGAATTGGGCGTGACCCCCGTCATCAATACCGAAGGAACCATGACCGTGCTTGGGGGCTCTCTCATGCGGCCCGAAGTGGAAGCGGTCATGGCCTTGGCCGGGAAACATTTCGTCCCGGTTGTCGAACTTGAAGTTGCAGCGGGGAAGCGCATCGCCGAATTGCTTAAGCTGCCCGAAGGCTATACCGCACTTGTCACCTGTGGCGCTGCGGCCGGGATGCAATCGGGTCTCGCTGGAATCCTCGCGGGAGACAATCCAAAATTTATCGAACAGCTTCCCGATCTCACCGGCATGAAGACGGAAGTCATTATCCAGAAGTCTCACCGAAATGGGTTCGATCATCAACTCCGCTCTACCGGCGTCAAGCTGGTGGTGATTGAAACGCGGGAAGAGCTCCAGAAGGCCATCGGCCCCCAAACGGCCATGATGCACTTCTCGAATTTCGCCAACGCCTCCGGCCAGATCAAGGTCGAGGAGTGGGTGAAAATCGCGCATGAAAATAACATCCCTGCATTCATCGACGCCGCAGCCGATACGCCTCCGGTTTCGCACCTGTGGGATTACGCCTATATGGGCTATGACCTGATCGCATTCAGCGGTGGCAAGGCCATTCGCGGCCCGCAGTGTACCGGCCTGCTGATCGGAAAGCAGAATTTCGTAGCCAACGCGCTGCTCAACAACAGCCCGCACGAAGACACCCTGGGCCGCAGCCAGAAAGTCGGCAAGGAGGAAATCGTCGGCATGGTCAAAGCTTTGGAAATCTATTTGAAAGAAGATCAAGAAGCTTTGAACAAGGAATGGCAACGCCGTCTGGATTATATTTCCAGCCGCATCAGCAAGATTCCAGGCGTAACCACGTCGTTCTCTGTGCCGGACGTTGCCAATCACGTTCCCCATATGAACATTAAATTAGACGCAAAACGTGTTTCCCTTACGCCTCGTGAAGTGAGCAAGGCCTTGCGCGGTTCGAAGCCTTCCATCATTCTCTCTCCCGGCGACAGCGGGGAAGGGCTGTCGATGAACTCCTTCATGCTGCAGCCCGGCGAAGAAAAGATCGTCGCCGAAAAACTGTTCGAGCTTCTCAAGGCTCATGCAGCGTGAGTCGTAAGATCCTCATTTCCGGGCGCAAGCCGTTTTATTCCCGCGTCTCTGTGGCGCTCGTATGACGGAGCAAACCCAGGGCCGCGTGCGCTGGTTTCTGATCTTCTGGCTCTTTATCCTGAGCTCGGTGGCATTTCTGGATCGCGTTAATATTTCCATTGCCGGAAGCGCAATTGCGTCGGAATACGGCCTCGGCAATGTGCAGTTGGGGCGGGTGTTTAGCTCCTTCTTATTGGGTTACACGCTTTTTCAAACAGCAGGCGGCTGGCTTGCGGACCGTTTGGGGCCTCGTCGGGTGCTTGCCGTGGGCGTGCTGTGGTGGGGCATTTTCACCGCGCTCACCGCGACCGTCTCTCCAAGAATCGGCTATGCCATTTGGTTGTTTGTTCTGGTGCGGTTCCTCCTGGGAGCAGGGGAAGCCGTCATTTATCCCGCTTCGAACCAGTTCGTCTCACGCTGGATTCCAACACAGGAGCGGGGGATTGCCAATGGATTGATTTTTGCCGGCGTGGGAGTGGGTGCGGGCATTGCTCCCACTCTGATTACCTATGTGATGCTGCGTTACGGGTGGCGTTCGTCTTTCTGGATGAGCGCCATGCTCGGCTTGCTTGTCGGCGCCGTCTGGTTTCTTGCGGCGCGAGACTCACCGGAAGAACATTCTCAGGTCTCTTCTTCCGAGTTGCGGCACATTCAGGCGGGGCGAACCTCCGCATCAGCCCGCGCAGGCAAATCAGGTGTGGAGGCTCGTATCTCCTGGAGCGCCATTCTCCACAGCAAGAATGTATGGGCCCTCACTCTCAGCTATTTTTCTTTCGGTTACGTTGCGTGGATATTTTTCAGTTGGTTTTACATCTATCTCGTAAAGGTCCGAGGTCTGGATTTGAAAGCGAGCGCTATCTACAGTACTCTTCCGCCGCTGGCGATGGTCGCCTGCAGCCTGCTGGGTGGCGTAGCCAGCGATAGACTCACAAAGCTTTACGGCAAACGCAGGGGACGTTGTGGAATAGCCGTGTTCGCGCTGGCTCTTGCCGCCGCCTTCCTCGTTTCCGGATCCCATGTGCAAAGTGCGCGCGTGGCCAGCCTGGTTTTGGCGGGCGGCGCGGGTTCCTTGTATCTTGCGCAAAGCTCTTTCTGGTCGGTTAGCGCGGATATCGCCGCCGGTTCTTCGGGTTTCGTTTCCGGCTTCATGAACATGGGCGCTCAGTCGGGCGGATTCCTTACCGCATTGCTGACCCCGGTGATTGCTGAGCGCTTCGGCTGGACAGCTTCTTTCTCCGTCGCTGCAGCGTTGTCATCTCTTGGGGCCATCGCGTGGCTGTTCGTGAATCCGGAGCAAAGCCTTGCTGCCGTCCGCGTACAGCCTCCATTGCCGGAAAAATCGTGACCGCGATGAACATCAAAGCGAAAGAAAAATGCCGTTGGGACCTTGTGAGTCTCGGCGAAGTGATGCTGCGCCTGGATCCCGGCGATTCCCGCATCAACACCACGCGAGAATTTCGCGCCTGGGAAGGCGGCGGCGAATACAACGTCGCGCGCGGTTTGAAACACTGCTTTGGGATGGACACTGCTATCGTCACCGTCCTCGCTGACAATCCCGTCGGGCGGCTGGTCGAGGATTTAATGCGTCAGGGCGGCGTGGATCAAAGCTACGTTCGCTGGGTGGAATACGACGGCGTGGGCCGTACTGTGCGCAACGGGCTGAATTTTACCGACCGGGGATTCGGCGTGCGCGCCGCTGTGGGCTGCTCCGATCGTGGCCACACCGCTATTTCTCAGCTCAAGCCGGGTGAAATTGACTGGGGGGAACTTTTCGCCAAAGATGGCGCGCGCTGGTTTCACACCGGTGGAATCTATTGCGCCCTGTCGGAGATCGCTCCAAAGGTTTGCCTGGAGGCCATCAAAGCCGCGAAACGAGCGGGAACGATTGTTTCCTATGACTTGAATTACCGCGGCTCTCTTTGGAATTCCATCGGCGGCAAGGCCAGGGCCCAGGAAGTAAACCGCGAACTTGCGCCGTTCGTTGACGTCATGCTCGGTAACGAAGAAGATTTTTCCGCCGCCCTGGGTTTTCCCGTGAGCGGCGCCGATGAAAACCTTTCGCAACTCGATCCCGCCAGTTTCAAACACATGATAGAGAATGTCAGAAAGCAATTTCCGAATCTCGCGGTGGTAGCCACGACGCTGCGTCACGCCCGCACAGCCACCCTCAACGATTGGGGCGCCATAGCCTATTGTGAGGGCACATTCTACGAAGCTGCAAAACGGGAGAATCTTGAGATTTACGACCGCGTGGGCGGCGGAGATTCTTTCGCCTCTGGCTTGATTTATGGTTTCCTTTCTGGACACGATCCGCAGTGGGCCGTGGAGTGCGGCGCCGCGCATGGCGCTCTGGCCATGACCACCCCCGGCGACACCAGCATGGCCACTTTGCCCGAAGTTTTGCAGGTCATGAAACGCCAGACGGCCCGAATCGCGCGCTAGTTTCAGCTTGTGGATGAGTTCAAGAACGGTATTTGAAGATTGCTGCGAATAACCTGCGGGAAGGGCCATGAACAAATATGAAGCATTGAGGAAGATCGGTGATATTGGTCTTGTTCCGGTGGTTCGCGCGCGCAGCGTGGACGAAGCGCGCCAGGCCGTGGAAGCCATTTGTGCTGGCGGCATTCCGCTCGTTGAAATCACCATGACCGTGCCCGACGCCATAGCGGTGATCCGGGCGATAATTGCCGAGCATGGAAAAAATGTCTTGGTCGGCGCGGGAACCGTGGTGAATTCCCGGCAAGCAGCCGAGTGTTTGGATGCCGGCGCGGAATTTTTGGTCAGCCCGGGTTTGAGCGTCCCCGTACTTCAAGCTGCGGAGGCTCGCGGAAAGTTGGCCATACCGGGGATTCTTACTCCAACTGAACTAATCGCCGCTTCCGATGCCGGAGCGCAAGTGTTTAAAGTGTTTCCGTGTGGAAGTGTGGGCGGTCCAAAATATCTCAAAGCGCTCAAGGCGCCATTTCCGCAGGCCGCCTTAATCCCCACGGGCGGCGTCAATCTCTCAAACGCAGCCGAGTATCTTGCTGCGGGTGCATTCGCTCTCGGTGTGGGAGCGGATTTGGTGAATCTCGCGGCACTGCGCCAAGGAAAAGCGTCGGAAATCGTCGAGGCTGCAAAACAACTCGTCAAAACGATTCGCGAGGCCCGCCATCCCCGCTCTGCAAATTAAGCCTGGAGGTTTCTTCTCATGAAATGCTCCCTTCCAAAACCATGTTTCTGGGTCCTTGCTGCTACTTTTTTGTTTTGCGGGCAGGCTTCCGCTCAGTTCATGGAGGACTTTAACGGTAGTTCCGTGAAGCTCGATCCCGA
>JBGOTL010000014.1:0-44791 GCA_041476465.1 Candidatus Acidiferrum sp.
ATCTACGGCATGTTCCGCTCCCAACAGCCCTACGACGGAGCCTGCGTCTATCAACTCCCGTCAGCACCTAAAACCTTGCCAGATTCTCTTCTGAACAGAAAAATTGCTTGATCTGGAAGAGAGAATCTACAACGGCAACCCTTGCGGCACCTTCTTCTCTTCACTCCTTGGTGAATTTCGGCAGTTGTATGCCCTGATCGGGTCGAGTTCGCCGAGAAAGGAATTCCATGGTTCCGGGATTTTCTCAGGCTGTGGCATCAGGACAATGGAGGTACTAGACCTGGCCGAGGAATTCGCCGAGGAGCATGTGGAAGTGGTGGACGCCGTTTTCGCGTTTTACGGAGTAGCGGCCGTGGTCGTAGGTGGAAGATTGCAGGCCGCGCTGCACGGCTTCGCAGATACTGGAATCTTCCTGCTGGACGGTGTCGCTGAAAGCGATGGCTTTGGCGGCGCGCTCGCGCGCCTGCGGTAACTGCGCCTGGTGAAAATACCAGTCGAAGATCACCAGAGTCTTGTCGTGCGCGAGGGGCGCGACGATGTTGGTCTGAATGTTATCGGGATAAAAATTGAGCATGAGATTCGGAAAGATCCAGAAGTACAGCGCTTCTGGAAGGCCAGAGCCTGGAGGATAGACGCGTTCAGTGTCTTCGGGCTTGAGGTCTTTAACAGGGCCAAGCTGCTGGGAATAGTAGCGGAACGTTTCGATGCGATAACGAGGGTAGTCGATTTCTTTCATCAGCCCGGGATGCACGATGGGGATGTGATAGCCCTCAAGATAGTTGTCGACGTAAACCTTCCAATTGCAATTCACGATGTAGTTGCGGCGTTCCGCGAGGGATATTCCGCGGAAGTCGAAACCAGAGGTTTGACGCGGGATGTTGCCGAGAAATGCAGCAAGAGGCGGAGCTTGCGGATCGAAATTGACGAAAATGAACTGCTCCCAGGTTTCCAGGCGCAGCGGGACCATGCCCATGGTGCTGCGATCGAAGAATTCGACTCCATCGATATCCGGCGTGCCAATCAACCGGCCATCGAGGGTGTAGGTCCAGCCATGATATCCGCAGCGAAACACGTTCTTGCAGCCGCTGCCTTGAGCCACGGGGCCCGCGCGGTGGCGGCAGACGTTACTGAACGCGCGCAGGGTGCCTTCTTTGTCGCGCACGACAACAACCGGTTCGCCCGCGACGTCCACGGTGAAGTAGCTTTCCGGGTCGGCGATGGTACGTTTCATTCCGTTCACTTCCCCGCACTCCTGGCTGAGAGTGCCCGCAAGCTGCCAAGTGCGGCAAAAAATGCGCGCTTTCTCAATATTAAGGATGGCGGGATCCGTGTAGAAGCGCGAGGCCAGGGTCTGCGCGCTTTCGATTTGTTCGTTGACGCCGAGATGGAGAGGTTTGGTGATCATTGCAGATAGTGCCGTTCTTTCATTCCCCGGAAATGAGAAAGGAGCACAGCCAAGAGTGGCTGTGCCACCAAAACCTAGAACTTGCGCGTTTCCTGGCGCGACCAGCGTTCGATCACGATCTTCGATTCGGTATAAAACTCGACGGCATCCTTGCCTTGGCCGTGGAGAATTCCGAAAAAGCTGTCTTTCCAACCGCTGAAGGGGAAATAGGCCATGGGCGCGGCGACACCGATGTTGATGCCGATATTTCCGGCAGGCGCTTCGTAGCGGAATTTGCGGGCGGCCGCGCCACTGGTGGTGAACAGCGACGCCTGATTGCCGTAGGGGCTTTTGCGGATGAAGTCCATCGCTTCATCGATGGAGTTAGCGTGGACGAGGCTGAGGACCGGGCCAAAAATTTCCGTGTTGGCAAGCTGGCTCGAAGAAGGCAAGCCGTCCAGAATCGTGGGCTTCAGGAAATTGCCCGATTCATAGCTGGGGATTTTTGCACCGCGGCCGTCGACGATGGGCTTGGCGCCTTCTTTGACACCGACGGCGATGAGCGATTCGATGCGCTGCTTGCTCTCGCGCGAAATGACCGGGCCCATCTGAATCCCGGAATCCAGCCCGTTGCCGACGCGGATGGAGGAGGCGGCATTGGCGATGGCATCGCGAAAAGTTTTCTGCGCTTCGCCGATGGTGACGGCCACCGAAACGGCCAGGCAGCGCTGCCCGGCGCAGCCGAAAGCACTGTCGCTGATGATTTGTTTTGCCAGGTCCATGTCCGCGTCGGGCAGGACGATGACGTGATTTTTTGCGCCACCCTGGCACTGCATGCGCTTTCCGCTGGCCGCGGAGCGCATGTAAACGTGTTTGGCCACCGGCGTCGAGCCAACAAAGCTGACGGCGCGAACTTGGAGGTGGTCGCAGAGCGCATCCACCACGACGCGCCCGCCATTAATCAGATTCACGACGCCCTTGGGCAGCCCGGTCTTCTCGATAAGTTCCACGGCGCGGCGCATGGTGAGCGGTACGCGCTCGGAAGGCTTTAGCACGAGGGTATTGCCGCAGGCAATGGCATAAGGAAGAAACCAAAACGGAATCATGGCTGGGAAATTGAACGGGGTGATGGCGGCGACAACGCCGAGCGGCTGGCGAATCAGCGTTTCGTCCACGCCGGGGGTAACATCTTCGAGGTTGTAACCCTGCATCATCAGCGGGATGCCGCAGGCGACTTCCACGTTTTCGATGCCGCGGCGAATTTCTGCTTTGGCTTCGCCAAAGGTTTTGCCGTTTTCCACGGTGATGAGCCGGGCGATTTCGTCGATATGCTCTTCGAGAAGATTCTTCAGCTTAAATAGATATTGGATGCGCTCGCCTGGAGGCGTACGGCGCCACGCGGGAAAGGCCGCGGCAGCGGCCTGCACGGCGGCGTCAACGTCAGCGTTGGTGGAAACGGGGGTGCGCGCGACGATTTCGGCGGTGGCGGGATTGGTGACGTCCAGATATTCAGTTGTGGAGGATCGCTGCCATGCGCCGCCGATGTAATTTTGGATATCGATGGCGGGAGAAGTCGCGGTGCTGCTCATACTCTGCTCCTCGGCGCTTGCGTGCAGCGGGGTGCGGCGCACAGTGCTCGCTGGATGAAGAATGGGGACAAGCTAGTCTACCAAGAAAGTGCGGGGTTCCGAGGGCAAAGCTGGAGCGAAGAACTGCAGGCTAAGGCCTGGCCGCAGCCAATGCTTCATAGGCGGCCCCGATCAATGGCGCGGATTCATTCAGCACGACGGAAACGGGGATATTGAGAAGCAAATTCTCAAAATGCCATTTGTCCTTGAAAGCGCTGAAGAAAGCGCCGTCCTTGATCTTGTCCAGGATCTTCACGGCAATCCCGCCGGCGACATAGACGCCACCAAGTGCAAGAACTTTTAAGGCAAGATTTCCCGCCTCGGCTCCGTAGATGGCGGTCCAGAGGTCAAGCGTCTCGACGCAAACAGGGCAGGTCCTTGCAAGACCTTGCTTGGTGATCTCCGGCGCGGGATCAGCGTCGGGATCCTCGAAAGAGGGGTGCTTGACGCTCGGAGCCAGAAATTCATGGATGGTGCGGAAGCCGCGGCCAGAGAGGATAAGCTCCCAGCTAACCTGCGGATAGCGGCGGCGCATGAAGCGGAGTAATTCGATCTGCTGCTCGGTATGCGGCGCAAAATCGGAATGACCGCCTTCAGAAGGCGCCACGCGGTAGCGCGCGCCATCCCATACGAGAAACGATTGACCAAGTCCGGTGCCCGCGGCCAGCAACGCGCGGGTCCCTCCAGGCTCGGGCTTGCCTACATTCAGGACACAGAAATCTTCCGGCGGAAGATACTCGATGCTGTGGCCGGTGGCGCCGAGGTCGTTCAAGAGGACGATGTGATCGAGATTAACTTCCCTGGCCAGAGTTGCGCCATCCACGGTCCACGGAAGATTTGTGGCGCGCACGCGATTGTTAATGACCGGCCCAGCCACGCCGAAGCCAGCGGCAATCACACGATCGGAAGAGAGATGAGGCGCGGCCTGCCTGGAAAATTCCTTAACGATGAGGTCAAATTGCGCAAACTCCTTGCTCGCAAACCTCTGCTTATAAACGGCCGTGAGTTTTCCCTTTTTTTCGGAAAAAAGCGCGAGATTGCACTTCGTGCCGCCAACGTCGCCCGCAAGAATCACCTGTGCCCCCTGTCATTTCACAGCGCCAAAGTAGAACTATGGGTTGTACCACTGTCTGCCATCGCGTTCGAGCAAAAGTTCAGATTCGCGAGGGCCCCAGCTTCCCGCGGCATATTGCGGCACGGTAGCGGTCTTCGCGGCGCTCCACACATCAAGGATAGGATCCACGAGCGCCCATGCAGCCTCAACGCTATCGCCGCGATCAAACAGAGTGGGATCGCCGCGCAGGCAATCATTCACCAGCGTGGCATAAGCGCTGCGCGAAGCTACGCCAAACCCCTCGAGATAACTGAAGTTCATGGTGACGTTCCCGATGCGCATTTCGGTTCCCGGGCGCTTGGCGCCGAAGGAGACGGAAATCCCTTCATCGGGCTGAATATTCAGGACCAGGCGGTTGGGTTCAACTTCGCGCTCGCGAAAGACGATGTGCGGCGCGCGCTTAAACTGAATCATGATCTCCGTGGTGCGCTTAGCGAGGCGCTTTCCGGTGCGCAAAAAGAAGGGCACGCCAGCCCAGCGCCAATTGTCGATGAGCAGGCGCATGGCCACGAAGGTCTCGGTGCGGGAGTTGGGATTCACATTGGGTTCTTCGCGGTAGCCAGCCAGCAGTTTATCGCCGGCCTTCCCGGGGCAATACTGTCCGCGCACCACGGATTGCGCGACCATTTCCAGATCAAAGGGGCGGATGGACTGCAAGACCTTGAGCTTCTCGTTGCGCACGGCGGTAGCGTCAAACGAAGCCGGGGGCTCGACTGCGACCAGGGAAGTGAGTTGCAAGACGTGGCTCTGGATCATGTCGCGCAGCGCTCCGGCGGTTTCATAAAATCCGCCGCGGCGCTCGACGCCGAGCGTTTCCGCGGCCGTGATTTGCACGTGGTCCACGTAGTTGCGGTTCCAGAGCGGCTCGAAGATGCCGTTGCCGAAGCGCAGCACAAGCAGGTTCTGCACGGTGTCCTTGCCGAGGTAATGATCGATGCGGTAGACCTGCTTTTCATCGAAAACATTGAGAACGATCTGGTTCAATTCCCTGGCGGTATCCAGATCCCGGCCAAAGGGTTTTTCGATGATGATGTGTACCCAGGAATTGGGCGAGGAAGGGCGCGCCAAGCCCGCGCGGCCAAGTTGCTCCACAATGGCGGGATAAACTTCCGGCGGCGTCGAGAGATAGAAAAGGCGATTGCCACCAAGATTTTTCTCAGCGTCGATTTCCGCAAGGCGCTTGGCAAGTTGCGCGTAGGCATTCTGATCGCTGTAGTCACCAGGACTGTAGAATAGGTTCGAGGAAAAATCACTCCATTGTTGCGGGTCAATGGGCCCGACTTCCGAGATGCTCTTTGCGGCTTCACCAATGGTTGCTCGGAAACTTTCGTCGGTCATCGGGGTGCGCGCAAAACCGACAATTGCGTAGCGTAATCCGAGGGCATTGTGGTTGGCAAGATCAAACATCGCCGGAATCACTTTGCGCTTGGCGAGGTCTCCTGAAGCGCCGAAGAGGACAACGGTACAAGGGTCGGCAGCTCCACCGTAAACAGATCCGGTACGCCTGGTTTCCTCGACCATTGCTTCTCCCCGGTAACAGCACGCCAAAAAGGGTTTAAAACACAACCATAGAACTATACCTCAACACCGCATTTTTTGAGGTCCGACCGCAATTGCCGCGGGTTCTGATAGTGAATCACATGCATGCCCAGGCGGCGCGGATTCTCCAGATTCAAGGGCCGGTCATCAATGAACACGCAGCACTCCGCAGCTCGCTGGGTGACCTCCAGCGCCACGCGGTAGATGGTTTCTTCCGGCTTGCGAGAATGGAGATAACACGAACTAAAGAAAAGCAGAAAGTCTTCGCGCAGACCGAAAGCCTCAATGCGGTATTGGTTCAGCTCCAGCGGCTCATTGTTGATCGCGGCGATGAGATACTTTCCGGAGCGTGCCGCGGCACGCAGGACGGCTCGAGATTCCGGATACTCTTTCGACTGCGCAAACATAAATGCGGTGAATTCTTCCCTGGTGAATGGGCGCGGGCAGTAAAACAACGTGCGGTCCAGATATTGATTGAGGGAAATTTGCCCGGAATCAAATGCAGGAAAGGAGAGCTCGTGGCGGTCTTGAAAATCCTCCGCATCCAATTGGAAGGTTTGCGCAGCCTCGCGGCGCGCTTCGCGATCCCAACCGTTGGTGAGAACGACGCCCCCGATATCCCAGAACAACGTCGTGATATCAGCCAAGAGCGCGCGCCCTCCCGATTGGATTCATTTGCCGCCAAAGTAGCTTTTCGATGCTAAACGAAGATACCCTGAAGCGTAGACCAACAGAGCGGGAATTCCGAGGTTAGACGCGTATTTCTCACCATCTCATCTCTCTGGGCTCCGCCAACAACCATGGGTAGTGCAGTCATTCTGAGGGTTTGACAAAGTCGAGCTCAAAGAATCTCAACCTAATGTTTGCACCGAGGTGTGGATCAGATGAGATCCTTCGCTCCGCAAAACCGTCCGGAGCGCAGGCAGCGCGCTTCGCTCAGGATGACAATGGTTACCTTGGGTGAGCGGAAGCCGCGTGGAAACTAGGAATTTGCTGCAAGTTGCATTAAGGTAGGAGCTTAGAGCATTGAGGGAGGATGGGATGGCCAACGATTCTTGCGGTTCGACACCGGCGTCGAATGAACCGGCACAACCCGGGACGCGCCTAGTGCACTGCGTTAAGTTCGGCAAGGATTTGCCGGGCCTGGATCGCGTTCCCTGGAAGGGTGAAATTGGGAAGCGCGTTTACGAAAATGTTTCGAAAGACGCCTGGAAGCTGTGGATCGAGCATTCGAAAATGATCATGAACGAATACCGGCTGAATCCGCTGGATCCCAATTCCCAGAAAATCATGGAAGAACAGTTGGAACAGTTTTTCTTCGGTGAAGGCGCAAAATTGCCGGAAGGTTACGTGGCGCCCAAAGCCAAAAGCTAACCCAGAATTCTCGCCATCTCATCTCTCTGGGCTCCGCCAACAACCATGAGTATTGCTGTCATTCTGAGGGTTCGACGAAGTCGAACTCGAAGAATCTCAACCTGATGTTTGTGAGGAGATGTCGATAAGGTGAGATCCTTCGCTCCGCAAAACCGTCCGGAGCGCAAACGGCGCGCTTCGCTCAGGATGACAATGACAGCGGGACTAGCCTTGAGAATGCGCGGTTTGGTGGTGAGAAATCCGGGCTAATTCCCTGCCGAAGGAAGGCGCCGCGTCACAGGATGTTCCACGGGCAAGCGCGGCGTCAGCGTGAAGTGGAGTTTCGAGTGGGCTTCCCGGAGGGCATTTTCCACCTCATCGGGCGTTCCGCCCCGAGCGAACAGGAAACCCAGATAGCTGGATCCTTCCGGCCAAGCCGCAAGGTAGTCGTGCAGCCGGGCGGTGATCTGTAGATCGGTAATCCCGGGAGTCTCCAGGGCCGGTCCTTCCCCCTCCACTTTTTCCAGAACACCGCTTTTCGGAACGGGGATCATCATAACGCCCGAGGCGGGCGATTCGCGGGCTGCGGCGCTGCCCGGCAACTCCAGCGCGTGACGCAGGAGCAATTCTTCCAAAGCGATCTCTTCACGCGAATCTTCCAGAACAAAGCGAAGCGCACGAGCGCAGAGCCCGCCGATGGGTCTCGGCGCCACTTCAATGGGCCAGACCCCTTCTTCGTTGATGCGAAACTCGGCGTGGAGCGGTCCGTGCGAAAGGCCTAAAGCGCGGGCCGCATCGCGCGCACACTTCTCGATGGCCTGCTGTTGCGTTTGGGGAAGGCGCGAAGGCGTGACGTAAAGGGTCTCCTCGAAATAGGGGCCGTCCAGGGGATCGGGCTTGTCAAAGATGGCCAGAATGCGAAGACTCCCTTCGGTCAGCAAGCCTTCGACGGCTACTTCTTTCCCCGCGATGAATCCTTCCACAAGCATTTGATCGAGATTGGCCTCGCGTGTCGCGCGGATTTCCGGAGAATCGAGCAGACGGCGCAGGCGTTCCGCGGCGGCAAGGAATTCATCGCGGTTGTTGGCACGCATCACGCCCTGGCTTGCCGAAAGAGAGAATGGCTTGAGCACGCAGGGATAACCAATTCCAAGAAGAGCCGGCTCGGGGATGGGATGGAGGGGAAGATTTCGAAACCACGGCACGGAAAGGCCGGCATCGCGAAAAACTTCACGCAGGCGCAACTTGCTGCGGCAAGCTTCCACAGCGGCGGGATGGTTGTAGTGCAGGCCCAAGCCGCGGGCGACATAAGCCGCGGTGACGGCCGGCCGATCGCCCAAGGCAAGAATTCCGCCGACGTTCTTCCCGCGCACGGTTTCCAGAACGGTGTTCGCGGCGGCCTCCGGCGATTCGAAATGTACGGGGATGGCACGATCACCCCAGGGATCATCCAACTGATGGCATCGATCGGTGACGTAGACAAACTGCACGCCGAGCTTGTGCGCAGCATCTTCAAAACTGCGCGTCTGGTAACCCAGTTTCGCCGTAAAGAGCAGCAAGGGTTTGGACGGATTCTTCATTGGAAGCCAACATTATTCATGAAGCGCGGCCCGCCTCAGAAGTCGGGCCCTACAAAGGCAAGAGAAGCGCGTTTCCGCGCCGGGATCAAACAAAGCCATCAGCACTCGCGACGGCATTTATCACCAGCGGCTTCTGAGCACCGATGGAAACCAGTTGATCAGGGGTCGGTTCAGCACAGCAGTACCAGGGCTCGCTGAGAAATGGGACCGGCTTGGAAGTTTGGCTGGCCAGCGGCAAACTGGGTGGGACAATGCCACTCGTGGCGTGCGCAGCGTTCCAAATGCGGTGGAAAGCCTCGGAACGCGTCTCTTTGTTGCGCTCGGCAGCGGCGGCAATGGCTTGCACGGTTTCACTTAGCGCATCGACCCGTGGGTCCGGATGCTTCCAGGGATAAAACAAGGATTGCGGATCAAACGGCTCGACGAGCGCGCGAATTTCCTGCAGCTCCAATATCCGCGAGCCTTCCGGAATGAGCAGACGGATTCCTAGTTGTATGGGCGCGACATTCTCCACAAGCCCTTCCGATTGCAGGACATCCAGCAAATCCAGATAGCTCTCGAGGGTCGTCCAGGGAGTGAACGGCAAAAACGTCGGGTGAATCGTCAAGCCCAGCGAATGGAACATTCGAACGACATGTAGAAAATCCTCGCGCGTGTGGCCCTTATCAAGAAGCGACAACACTGCATCGTCGAGAGATTCCACCGCGCTGATGACAAAGAGGCATCCAGTGTTCCGGAGCAGAGGGAGGTGTTGTTCGTACTTGCGCAAATGCTCGATCTTGATGGTGACATCGTAGGTGACTTGGGGAAACTCGCGATGAAAGGCTTCGACGATCTGCGTCGCGTGGCCGATACCGTTGAAGAAGTCGGGATCGCCAAAGGAGATGTGCTGCGCCCCCGCCGCTACCTGCTGGCGAATGTCTTGCAACACGATGTCGCGGTTTACAATGCGGAAAACTCCTTTGTAGACGGGCACAATCGGGCAATGCCGGCACAAATGCTTGCAGCCGCGGCTGGCTTCGGTCGAACCAACAATTCGGTATCCGTCGCCCGGAACAATCAGATGCGCGTACTTCTCCATGGAGGGGAGTCCCGAGCGATCGGGGAGTTCGAATGCGAGACGTTCGAGAGAAACCAGAGGCTCGGCTTGAAGAAGCCCTTTGTTCCTGGTGCCAGCAGAGCGGGCAACGCGCGTCTGCGGCGTATTCGCAAGGCGATCCGCGAGGTGAACGAGACCGTCTTCGAATTCGCCACCGAGGATGGTTTCGACGCCGAGCGTTCGCAGGTAGTCCGCATTCATGGGAGCATAAAGGCCGTAGCAACAGAGACTGGCGCGAGGATTTCGTTTGCGCAGAGACGGAATGAGTTCCACCGCGAGCCGCGTTGCGGTGTGCATCGGAAGATAAATGGCGATCAGCCCCGCATTAGCAACGGCTGATTCATTGAGGTCTTGCCGCGCCAAGTCGAGCGAGACAACATTGTGCCCGCGCTTGCGCAACCACGCCGCGGGCGAAGCCAGCCCAAAGGGCTGCCGCCCCAGCTCGTAGGTGGAGATGAGAACGATGTTCACGCTCATTCCATTATAGCCGCCCATCGCACGGAATCGGTCGCACCTGTAAATGTTTAGCGGGGAGCTGAAAAAGCGACTTGAGGAAGCGATTTGCGGTTGCTCGTGATTAACGTCCAAACATTAGGTGAGTGAAACAGTTGAAATTGAGATTCTTTGGGCCCCGACAAGAGTCGGGACCCTCAGAATGACAATTGTGATTTTTTGAGCAGCACGTTAGCGGTTAAGTGCTGGCGACCGCGAAGCGGTCAACTTCGGTTATCATAGTGCCAGGGAAAGGACGGCGGATGGCCATCTCCACAGCAAATTCGTTCGGTACGCGCGACAAGCTTAGCGTCGGCGCACAATCGTTCGAAATCCACCGGTTGGAATTCCTCGAAAAAAGAGGCGTCAGCCACCTTGCCAAGCTGCCCTTTTCTCTGCGCATTCTGCTGGAAAACTTGTTGCGGTGCGAAGATGGCCGCTCCGTGCGCGCGGACGATATTCGCGCACTGGCGCAGTGGAAGCCCGGCGGAGTTCAAAAAGAGATTTCCTTCATGCCCGCGCGGGTCCTGCTGCAGGACTTTACCGGGGTGCCCGCGATTGTGGACCTTGCGGCGATGCGCGAAGCGGTGGAACGAATGGGAGGCAACGCCAAGCGCATCAATCCGCTATTCCCCGCCGAGCTGGTGATTGACCATTCCGTGCAGGTGGATCATTTCGGCACCGTAAACGCCTTCGGGCTGAACGCCGAGATGGAATTTCAGCGCAACGTCGAGCGCTATGCTTTTCTGCGCTGGGGCCAGACCGCTTTTCGAAATTTCAAAGTTGTGCCTCCGGACACGGGCATTTGCCATCAGGTGAATCTTGAATATCTCGCGCGGGTAGTTTGCGCCGTGCCTACAGGCAGCCGGATGGAGGCCTATCCGGATTCCGTCGTGGGAACCGATTCGCACACAACGATGGTCAACTCCCTCGGCGTTTTTGGCTGGGGAGTCGGCGGCATCGAAGCAGAAGCGGCGATGCTGGGCCAGCCATCCTCGATGCTGGTTCCGGAAGTGGTGGGGTTCCGGTTGCATGGGCGGTTGAACGAAGGCGCGACGGCGACGGACTTGGTTTTGACCGTGACCGAAATGCTGCGCAAGAAAGGGGTGGTCGGAAAATTTGTGGAGTTCTACGGTTCCGGCCTTTCAACGCTAAGTGTGCCGGACCGCGCAACCATCGCCAACATGGCGCCCGAATATGGCGCGACGATGGGTTTCTTTCCCGTGGATGCGGAAACTTTGGCGTATTTGGAATTCACCGCGCGCCCTGCCGAACAAGTAGCCCTCGTCGAAGCCTATTGCAAAGAACAGATGCTCTTCCGCACCGACGCAACGCCTGCACCAGACTTCAGCGACACGCTGGAGCTGGATCTGGGGTCCGTGGAACCGACACTTGCGGGACCGAAGCGGCCGCAAGACCGCGTGGCACTCACCAAGGCGAAAGCCTCCTTCAAGAAAGTTGTTGAAGGCACACCGGACAAGCACGTTTCAGTGCGCAACAACGGTGATTCGTTTGACTTCTCAAGCGGCGCGGTGGTGATTGCAGCGATTACCAGCTGCACCAACACTTCGAACCCTTCGCTGATGCTCGGCGCGGGATTGCTGGCGAAAAAAGCGGTTGAACGCGGCTTGCAGGTGAAGCCGTGGGTAAAAACGAGCCTGGCTCCCGGCTCGAAGGTGGTGACCGACTATCTGAACACGGCCGGGTTGATGCCCTACCTGGAAAAACTTAATTTCCATTTGGTTGGCTACGGTTGCACAACCTGCATTGGGAATAGCGGGCCGCTCTCCGAGGCCATCAGCGCCGCAATCAAGGAAAATAACCTGGTCGCGGTGGCGGTGCTGAGCGGCAACCGCAATTTCGAAGGGCGCATTCATCCGCTGGTGCGCGCCAATTACCTGGCTTCGCCGCCGCTGGTGGTGGCGTACGCTCTCGCGGGACGAATGGACCTGGACCTGACGACCGAGCCTCTGGGCACGGACACAGCCGGCAGACCGGTTTTTCTGAAAGAGATTTGGCCGACGCCGCAGGAAATTGCAACCACGGTTCGCGGAGCGGTCTCCACCGAACAATACCGCAAGCAATATGGCCAAGTGTTTGAAGGCGACGCGCACTGGAAGGCCATGCCGATTCCCGCAGGCGATCTCTATCAGTGGGATGCCAAATCAACGTACATCAAAATGCCGCCGTATTTTGAGAACATGCCGAAGACGCCGGCGGCGTTGAGCGACGTGCGCGGCGCGCGAGTCCTGGCGATTCTGGGCGACAGCGTCACGACGGATCACATTTCACCCGCCGGCTCGATCGCGGTGGATTCACCCGCGGGCAAATACCTGATCGCCAATGGCGTGAAACCGCATGAGTTCAACTCCTACGGCGCGCGACGCGGGAACCACGAAGTGATGATGCGCGGCACGTTTGCGAATATCCGCTTGCGCAACCAGCTGGCGCCCGGCACGGAGGGCTGCTGGACACTGTATCTGCCGGACAGCGAGAAAATGCCCATCTACGATGCGGCGGTGCGCTACCGCGAGAATGGCGTGCCCCTGGTGGTCCTCGCCGGAAAAGAATATGGTGCGGGGTCCTCACGCGACTGGGCGGCCAAGGGACCGCGCCTGCTCGGGGTGCGCGCGGTCATCGCGGAAAGCTATGAACGCATTCACCGGAGCAACCTTGTCGGCATGGGCGTGTTGCCTCTGGAATTCAAACCGGGCGAGACCCGCGAATCACTGGGATTAACGGGCCATGAAGTATTCGAAATCGAGGGCGTGACGACGCTCGCGCCACGGGGACTCCTCACGGTGCGCGCGAAAGCAGCGGATGGGACCGTTAAAACTTTCAGCGTCATCACACGCGTGGACACACCGGACGAGGTTTTGTACTACCAGCACGGAGGTATTCTGCAGTATGTTCTGCGGCAAATGCTGCCTTGACGCCGCGCGAGGGGAGCGCTGGCGTGGATAGACAAGACTACATTCCAGAACGCGCAATTCAGCTGTGAAAAAGGACAAGCGTGCCTAAACATACTCTTCTCTGCCTTGCTCTCGTACTTTGCTTCGCTGATTTTTCGCAAGCGCAGCAAGCCCAACCTCCGGCACAGATCACCGCAATCCGCGCGGGGAAATTGATCGATGTGGACGCAGGCCGCGTCCTAAATAACCAGATTATCCTGGTGCGCGGCGGCAAGATTGAAGCGATTGGCGAAAATTTGGCTGTTCCTGCAGGCGCAACGATCATCGACTTTTCGAAAATGACCGTTCTTCCCGGTTTGATTGATTGCCACACGCACCTTGCCGACCTCGGCGACTCCGAGCCCCTGCTTGTGCTGCAAAAAACCGCCGCCGAGAGCGCTTACGCTGTGATCCCCAACGCGCGCGTGACACTCCTTGCTGGTTTCACAACCGTGCGCGATGTCGGCGTGTACCGCGCTTTCAGCGATGTGGCCCTTCGCGATGCCATCGCCCAAGGTATTGTGATTGGCCCGCGCATGTTTGTGGCTGGCGCTTACATCACGATCAGCGAGGGCGCGGGCGCGATGACCGGGATGGCATGGGACATTTCGCTTCCTTTGGACCTTCGCTATGGTGAAGCCAACAGCCCCTGGGAAGTCCGGCAAAAAATCCGCGAGCTCGCACACCGCGGCGCCGATCACATCAAGATCCTCGCCACAGGCGCCGTACTCACTCACGGCAGCAACCCGAAATCGGTCGAGTTCACCCCCGAAGAACTTCAGGCCGCGGTGGACGAAGCTCGCAACTTTGGCCTGCGCGTCGAAGCCCACGCACACGCTGCCGAAGGGATCAAGAACGCTATCCGCGCGGGAGTCGCGTCCATTGAACACGCAACGCTCATCGACGACGAAGGCATCGCCCTCGCGAAGGAACACGGCACCTACCTAGACATGGATATCTATGATGAGGAATGCATTCAGGATGCGTCCAAGGAAAACAAGAGGCCTGCGGATTTTCTGGAGCACGACCGCGACCTGGGTGAGACTCATCGCCGCAACTTTACGAAAGCTGTTCGCGCTGGTGTAAAGATGTCGTTCGGCACCGACGCAGGCGTTTGCCCACATGGAATCAACGCCCGTCAGTTCGCGTTCATGGTGAAGTACGGCATGACACCGATGCAGGCCATCCAGTCCGCCACCAGCAACGCCGCTGATTTGCTGGGCAAATCGGACTTGCTTGGGTCCCTCCGGCCCGGGAAGTATGCGGACATCATCGCGGTATCAGGCGATCCTCTTGAAAACATTCGTCTTCTCGAAAACGTAAAATTTGTGATGAAGGAAGGAAAAATCTACAAGCAGGAACAGTGAAAAAAGTTCTAAGTCATTCGAAAGAGAAAATTCATGAAGATTCGGATTGTACGGCTTAGTGTCCTAATGTTTGCGTTGTTTCCGCTGTCCGTCCTGGCGCAAGCGACTCCTGCGCCGCAAATCGTGGCGATCAAAGCCGGCAAGCTGCTCGACCCGGAAACTGGAAAAACCACCGCCAATCAAATCATCCTGGTGGAAGGAAAGAAGATCAAGGAAATCGGCGGAAACGTCGCCATTCCGGCAGAAGCCAAGATCATCGATCTTTCGAAAGCCACGGTCCTCCCGGGCCTGTTCGATGCCCACACGCACCTGTGCTTGACGGTGATCCCCAATCGCGATCACGGCAACTACTACTTTACGACGCTACTGGACACCAACGGCTACCGCGCTATCGAAGGCGTGGCGAACGGCATGGCCATGCTGCAATCGGGTTTTACGACCGTTCGCGATATCGGCAATGCGGGAAACTATGCGGACACGGACCTTCGCCACGCGATTGAAGAAGGATGGGTGCAAGGTCCCACGGTGGTGAATGCCGGCATCATCATCGCGCCGTACGGCGGGCAGTTTCACCTGCAGCCGGAGAAAAAGGATTTGGCGACGCCGGAATATCTCTTCGCTGACACACGAGACGAGATGCGCAAAGCCATCCGCCAAAACCTTCATTTCGGGGCGAAATTCATAAAAATTGTGGTTGACGACCAGCGTTACATCTATTCCACCGACGATATCCGGTACATGGTGGAGGAATCTCACGCCACGGGCGTGAAGCTCGCGGCGCATTGCTGGACGCATGCCGGCGCACACAACGCGGCGGAGGCCGGGGTCGATTCCATCGAGCACGGCTTTCGGATGACTGACGAAGATTTGCAACTCGCCAAGAAGAATAATGTAACGCTGGTGGGCACGGAATTCACGGAAAAGTTGAGCGATGCCAACGAACACAAGATCTGGGTGGACCGGCTGCGGCGTGCCTACAAGATCGGGACGAACATGGCGTTCGGCACGGATGTGGATATTGCGCTGCCGGGCGAAACCCGGGGAACGCTGGCCATCGATTATATTCAGAGCTGGGCCGACGCGGGCGTTCCCGCCACGGATACGCTTCGAGCCATGACGGTGAACGCCGCACGGCTGCTTGGTGTGGACAAGGAGCGCGGCTTCCTGAAGCCAGGAATGGCCGCGGACATTATCGCCACTCCAGAAAATCCCGCCGAGAATATTCAGACGCTGAAGAAGGTGTCATTCGTCATGAAAGACGGAACGATCATCAAGCAGGAGTAGCACAGGCACTGCAAGGCGCTAAGCGCGGCCCTCCCTTTTTTGGGCGACGACGAGGCCGCGCGGCGTCGGCAAGAGCAGGACGGAGATGAGCCCTTCCGCTTCGAGCTTCAGCGCACCTTCGCGGACGCTCTTCATGGCGGAGCTGGCATCGTGGATGACGATCAGCCCGTGAGGATTCAGCTGCGGCAGAAACCGCCGGACTTCCTTTTCACGGAGCGGCACGTCGCTATCGCAAAAGAGCAGATCGATGCGACCGTCGACTTTTATTTCCAGACTGGATTCGTTGCGCGCGTCGATCCATTGGCCGAATCCGGAAGAAGCAAACCTCTTTTTCGCGGCGTCGAACACTTTCTTATCCCATTCGCAGGTAATGACGCAGCCGAATCCATTGGCCTGCAGCCCTTCGGCAATACGCAGGGTGCTGAGCCCCGAAAATGTTCCCGTTTCCACGACCAGCTCGGGTTTCATGGTTATTACGAGTGATTTCAGAAAATCGAGCACTTCGACTTCGGCGCTCATCGAATCGTACATGCGCCAGCGCTCGGGATGCGGACACTCCCGCGTGGGCTTGTGATATTCCGGCTGAAGCACATCGCCGCGCGTGGAGATGTGCTCGACGATGCGATGTTCCTTCTTGAGCGAGTGAAAATGGCTCTTCACGCGCCACAGCAGCACCCCTCCAGCAATTACCGAAAGAAGGCTTACTGTTTGCGCGTTGGACATGCCAAAAAATGAGCGCGGATTGATGCGGATGATTTCGACCACGAAGCGCGCGATTCCAGTGAGAATCAGATAATTGCTAAAAATTTCGCCTTTGGCCTTGGGGCCGCGCGTGGCCTTTGTGCCCATGTGCCAAAGAAAAGCGCCGATGGCCGACCAGATAAGGAATTCATAGAGCGGAGTGGGATGCACACGCTCGGTGGTTGGCACCATGCCATTTGGAAAGCTCATTCCCCAGGGAAGTGAAGTGGGAATGCCGTAATCGCCATCGCCGGAAAGAAGGCAACCGATGCGTCCAATGCCATAGCCGACGGCCGCCGCCGGCGAACAAGCATCCAGAAATTCCCACATGGGCAGCTTGGCGCGATAAGCGAGAAAAGCCATGACTCCAAAACCGCCCAGGAAACCACCAAACCATGCAAAACCCGTACGGCTGAAGAGCAGTGGCCAGGAATCGGCAAAAAATTCGGCCGGCGTTTCAAGAAGATGATAGAGCTTGGCACCGAACATTCCAGCCAGGCCGGCAAAGGCGGCCATGGAGAAGGCATCGGCGTTCAGGCCGCGACGAGCAAAGTCCGCTTGGAGGATATAAGCCGCGCAGATCAGAGCTGTTGCTACCATCAGACCGAACGTAGGAAGGGTGAACGGGCCAAGGTGTAAGTACGGAATCATTTAGAAGTGAGGGTATCCCCACGAAAGTATACACGAGGGAATACGCAAACCGGCTCAGGGTCGCAGGTAGTGCAGGAAAAAACCGAGAGCCAGCCAGACGCCCAGGGCGAGCCATTCGGCGGGCGAGAAATGCCCCGGGAAGGCAGGAAGCAGCTTCATGAGAAGAAGCAGCAGGGAGACGGCGATGCCGAGGCCGGTGATGCAACGCATCCGCAGGCGCGTTTCCACTATCCAGAAAGACAAGCATGCCGCGAGCCAGCCGAAGGCCGAAGCCATCGAACCTACTTCGGTAATGGGAACGAGGATGGCGTCGCCGAGCAGGAGTCCAAGCAATGTTCCTGCGGTGACGCCAATGACGGCAGCGGATGGCGTTGAGAATTCTGGGTGAATGACGGCAAGACGCGGAGCGATGGTGCCGCGGCGGGCAAATGCAAAGAGCAACCGGGTCGAAGCGGCAAAGTTACCGTTGAAGCATTGGAAGAGGCCGAAGAGCGCCATGAACAGAATCAGATCGACGGGCCAGCGTGCGCCGATGCCTTGCTCGAAGGCGATCGCGGTCGCAAAGCGCTTGCCCAGCAGGCTTTGCCACGGCGTAATGTAGGCCACGGCGCTAATCGAAAGCGCGTAGAAAAATGCACCCACACCCAGCGCGAGCGCAATGACCCGCATGTAGCTCTTGTTGCGGAAATCCGGGTTGGATTCCTCCGCGTACTTGGGGACGGACTCGAATCCGGTCATGAAATACGGCACGATCTGCAGCGTGAGCAGGATGGACAAGAAAGGCGTCGCGCGAAATGCCGGATGAAAATGGACGGGAGCGCCACGCACGCCGCTGATCCCCACGAGCGCAAGGAACAGCGCCAGAACCATGCCCGTCATGATCCTTTGGAAAGTGGCGCTCAATCGAATCCCGCGGTAATTGAGGCCGCCAAGGAACAGCGTGAGCGCAATTCCAAGGACCAGCCGTGGCAGGAAAACGGGATGGCCTGCAACGCGGTACAACTCGAAAGAGTCGAGCGATGGAAGTATGTAAGCGGCGATTTTTCCTACCGCCACGGCCTCCCACGGACAGACGATAAAGTAGGCGAGAAACATCATCCAGCCAGTGAAATAGCTGACCATCGGCGGGAAAACTTGAGCGGTGTATGCGGCTTCGCCGGCGGCGTCTGGGAGGCGCTGGACCCACTGGCCGTAAACGTAGCCGACAGGGAGAAGCAGGATGCCACCGATAGCGAAACCGAGGGCCGCGCCCGCAGGCCCTCCGCGGCCCAGCCAGTCGTCCATCAGCACGAGCCAGCCCGTGCCGACCATGGTGCCGAAAGCCAGCGCAAAGTAATCGTGCGGCCGAAGTTTGCGAGCGAGGACAGGCATCTAAAGGACGCAGAGCAATTCGAAAAGAAGATTGGCGGCAAGGAGCGAAGTGATTTCACCAGGGTCAAAAGGCGGCGAGACTTCGACGAGGTCGCAGCCGACAATATTGAGGCCGCGAAGCGCGCGTACAAGTTCTAGGATCTGGATGCTCGTCAGTCCACCCACTTGCGGAGTTCCCGTCCCAGGAGCATATGCGGGATCGACCGCATCGATATCCAGAGTGACGTACACGGCTTTGCCGCGAAACGCGCGCAGATGGGGCTGAACAATTGCCAAACCCCTTTTGTGAAATTCTTCCGCGGTTACCATCCTTACTTTGTGGGCGCGCGCAAAATCGAAGTCCTCTTCCCCATAGACCTGGCCGCGAAGGCCCACTTGTAAGACGCCTCCATCCAGCAGCAGCCCTTCTTCGAACGCCCGGCGGAACGGCGTGCCGTGAGAGTACTTGCAGCCGAAGTACTCGTCCCACAGATCGTTGTGCGCGTCAAATTGGATCAGCGAAACCGGTCCGTGTTTTTTCGCCACGGCGCGCAGGATCGGGAGGCTGATGGAATGATCTCCTCCCACGCAAACGCATCGCACACCAGCCTGAAGCAGAGGAGTGATTCCCTGCTCGATCCGGCGAAAGGTGTCCTCGATGGAAAGCGGATTCACGGGGAGATCTCCGAAGTCCGCCACGCGGTACTTCGAAAAGGGATTCACATTCAGCACTGGATTCCAGGGCCGAATAATGGCGGATTGCGCGCGCACGTGGCGAGGCCCGAAGCGCGGCCCCGGGCGATAGGTCGTGCCGCCGTCGAACGGCACGCCGATCAGCGCGATCTCCCATTCTTCGGGTTTTGCGATGTGCGGCAGACGCATGAACGTCGAAATGCCCGTGAAACGGGCGTATTCCAGCGCGTCAACCGGCTGGGGATGCGGCAATTGAAACTTCCGGCGGGACTGAGCCATGGCGGGGCATGTTAGTCTCCCGGAATGATCCAAGTCAACGCAGCGCGATTAAAGTTTCGCCCGCGTGGAAGGCGTGGCTAGTCCGTTCCTTTTCGCTCTTACTACGCGCTGCATCTGCTTCGTCTCGATTGCTCTATTCCTCTTTCGCACAAGTCCAGCTTTCCCGATCGAAGCCCTTTCTTGACCTCCCGTTGGGGGCTGGGCGCGCTGTTCTGAGCGGCCCGTCTGTACTACACTTCCGAAACCATGAAACACGGCAAGCTTCTTAAAGAGGCCGCGCATCTCGTTGAACCGTACCAGATCACCAAAGGCGAAAAATTCCGGCTGAAGGACCACCATCCCGCCGATACCAACGGCCTGAAAGACAAGCAACAAGCGCAAGGCCTGCTTGAAAAGAGCACCGAAATTTTGAGTCACATGCAGGAAAAACTCTATGCCCAGGACCGCTGGGCGCTGCTGCTTATTTTCCAGGCTCTGGACGCCGCCGGGAAGGACGGCGCGATCAAGCACGTCATGTCGGGCGTGAATCCTCAAGGTTGCGACGTCTTCTCCTTCAAGTCGCCTAGCAACGAGGAGCTGAACCACGATTATCTTTGGCGGGCTCACAAGTGCATCCCCGAGCGGGGTAAGATCGGGATCTTCAACCGCTCTTATTACGAAGAAGTGCTGGTGGTCCGGGTGCATCCTGCCTTTTTGAAAGCGCAGAAATTGCCCGGCCGGCTGATCACCAAGCACGTCTGGGAAGAGCGCTATGAGGACATCCGTTCGTTCGAACGCTACCTGACGCGCAACGGCGTGGTGATCCGCAAGTTTTTCCTGCATATTTCGAAGGAGGAACAGAAGAAGCGGTTTCTGGAACGGCTGGAAGATTCCAAGAAAAACTGGAAATTTTCCATGGCGGATGTCCAGGAGCGCAGCTTCTGGAAAGATTACCAGGAAGCGTTCGAGGAGATGATTCAGCGCACCGCCACAAAGCATGCGCCCTGGTACGTGATCCCGGCGGACAACAAATGGTTTACCCGGCTGGCGGTAGCCTCGGCGATCATCCAAGCGCTGAACGAACTCGATCTGGCCTTCCCGGATGTGGACAAAGCCAAGAAGAAGGAGTTAGAGGCCGTGCGCGACACGCTTCTCCATGCAAAGAAAGAGTAAGCGGTATTTTCCTGAACTACGCGGAAAACCAGGAACTATACAATGAAAACAAAGACGTGCATCCCTGCAGTTCCAATTCTGTGTTTGCTGATTTGCACCGTAGGGTGGACCCAACAGGAGCCGGCGGGAGAAGGTCGCGTAATCACTCCTGCAGGATCGTTCGTGCTGGATGCGGCGACACATCTGCCAGAAGTGGGAGCGCTGCCAACCGTTTTCCTGCGTAGCCCGGACAGCACGGGGCGGGACGGCAGAGGACGTTACCTGCTGGTAATGTTCAGCGGCTATGGCGTGGCGTTTAGTGAAGATACGAATAAAGCGCAACAATCGGTGGGGGTGATCGATCTGAATGCCAGCCCGGAGCCGGTTGTCGTTCAGAATGTTTACTTCCCTTCTCCACAAAGCGCCAATGTAGGCATCGCGTTTTCCCCTTCGGCAAGAGCCGGTGGTATCTACGACCTGTATGTTTCCGGCGGATACGAAAACAAGATCTGGATTTTCCAGTTTGATACAAGAGCTGCCGAGCCTTTGCAACCAGCCTCGCCGGGCCCGGACACAAAGGTACAAGCGCCCTTCATCCAGATCAGCAATCCTGGAGAGGAGTCACCCAAAGACTATAACGACGGGAAGGCGGCTCTGTACCCGACCGGCCTTGGCGTCACGCGGGATGGCGGGATACTGCTGGCGGCGAACAATCTGGGTGACAGCCTGACGATTGTCCGAAATCCGGGTGGGAAGCGCAGCATGCAGCGCGTGGATCTTCACCACGCAAACAAGAAGGAGCAAGACATTTATCCTTATGATGTGCTGGCCGTGGGGAGCGGCAGGCAGGCCCGCGCTTATGTTTCGTGCTGGAATGATGCTTCCATCGCCGTTGTTTCCCTAGGCGGGTCGCCTGCGGTGCGGCGCTTTATTTCTGTTGACCGGCACCCTACGGCGATGATGCTAAACGCGAATGCAACGCGGCTTTATGTAGTCAATTCGAACGCGGACAGCGTGTCCGTGATTGATACACAAACAGACCGTGAAATCGAGCGGATTGGGGTGCGCCTGGCCGAGGATGCATTGATTGGCGCCAGCCCGGAGGGACTGGCGCTGAGCGCGGATGAAGCGACGTTGTATGCCGCCAATGCCCACAGCAATGCCGTCGCTGTCGTGGCCCTCTCCGATAAAGCGCGGGACGCCAAGCCGGCAGCGAAGGCAGCAAGACGCGAAAAGTCCAGCGTGCGAGGATTTATTCCAACCGGGCAGTATCCCGCGGCGGTGGCCGTCGCTGGCGGGCGGATATTCGTTGGCAATGGAAAAGGGACGGGATTTGAACCGTCTTCGATGCGCGTAAACCTGAGCGGACGCACACCCAACCCACCCAATGAAAAATTCCCCTCTGGCAAAACAATTGATGAATATGGGGGCCAGTACAGTGGCTCGATCGTGTCCGGCAACATCAGCGCAATTCCTCTGCCGGACGATCCCGCTCTGGCGCGCTACACGCAGCAGACCATGCAAAATGACGGCTTGCTAGGCCTGTCGGTACCAAAGCTTTTCCCGGGGGAGAGTCCGATCCGCCATGTGATCTACGTCATTAAGGAAAACCGCACCTACGATCAGGTCTTTGGCGACGTAACCGCTGCCGGGAATGGGCAGGCCGCGGATGGCGAGGCGAAGTTCGCAATCTTTGGCAATGGAGCAGCGGCGCAGCGGCCCGGCGGCGCGCTGCAGTCTGTTACTCCGAACCACCGCGCGCTCGCGGAGCGATTCGGTTTATTCGATCGCTTCTTTGTAAATTCAGAAGCAAGCCCGGACGGCCATAATTGGTCCACGGCGGCGTTCTCAACCGATTACGTGGATAAGGGATTTCGCTGGGAGTATTCCGACCGCGGACGCACCTATGATTGGGAAGGCTTCAACCGTCTGCCGGATTACGAACCACCGGGCGGGCTGATCGTCGATTCCAAAGAGAAGGATACGGCGAAGGCTCTTGCCGAGACGCTGGAAAAGCATATTCCTTATCACCAGGGCTCGACGGACGTCGCGGAACCGAAAACACTTTATCTATGGGACGCTGCGGCACGCGCGGGGCTAAGCTATCGCAACTATGGTGAATTCATCAGCGTCATTTCCGCGAACGATGTGGAAGCGGCGCGCAGCCATCGCGATAAACCGTACCCGGACATTTCGAACGCGGTGCGTTCGGTACCGACGAAACAGTCGCTCGAAACCCATCACAGCCCGAGCTTCCGGAGTTTCGACCTCAGCGCCCCGGACAGCACGACGGTGGAGTGTTACAAGGCCGCAAGGCATTCGAACGATGCGCTTGAGCCGGCAATCACACGTGACAACCAAACGGCGGGTTGCAAGGGAAACTCGCGGTTTGGGGAATGGCTGGCGGAGTTCAAGGGATTTGTGAGTGAACGCGAAGGGGGGCACCGCGATGCCATGCCGGCGCTGACGGTGATGCGTTTTCCGAACGACCATACCGCAGGAATGAAGGTAGGATTTCCGACGCCACAGTTTTACGTGGCGGATAACGATTACGCGGTGGGGCGGCTGGTTGAGACGGTTTCGAACAGTCCCTACTGGAAAGACACGGCAATCTTCATGGTCGAGGACGATGCGCAAGCCGGCCCGGACCATGTGGATTCGCATCGCTCGGTGTCGCTGGTGGTCAGCGCGTATAACCGGCCCGGCGCTCTGATCCACAAGTTTCACAATACGGTGAGCCTGATCCGCACGATCGAGCTGCTGCTGGGGATGAAGCCCATGAACCAACTGGACGCCTCGGCCATACCCATGGATATTTTTCAGGAGACGCCTGACCTGCGGCCGTATCGCGCGGCACTGCCGGTGATTGCGGAAGACAACTTGATTACTGAGAAACCAAAGGATGCGGTGAGCGCGCGCTGGATGCAACGCTCGCAACGCCAGAACTACACTCACGCCGATATGGCCGATCCGCAGGTGCTCAATGCGGTGATCTGGTTTGCTTGCAGGGGAACCGGCGAGAACACTCCCGCGACCGCAGAACTCCCGGCCTATGCGGCGATGCGCTTGGGCATCGAAGAAATGGAGCAAAGTGGAAACGGGAAAGGCGAAAAGGATGACGACTAGTGCCGTTCCAACTATTTCTGACTAGCCCCTGCGTCATCGCACGTCTACTGGTTCGGCAGGCGGAATCCTGCATCTATAGGCCATGCAAGTTGGAACGGCACTTGAGAGAGCGGGGGAGTATTTTGGCGCTATGGCGAAAAGAAGGTCTAGTTATTGCCACTCTCGGGGGAATCGGATGAAGCTTCGTCGTTAAAGTGATTGTTCTTCTTGTAGGCGATGATGGCGATTCCGATACAAATGAGCATGGGAGGAATGACCAGCATGGCGATGCCGCTGCGCAGAGCCTGAATCATGCGTGAACCGGAGCCCGCAGCCTGGGTGTAGCAGAGAGCACAGTTCTGCGCAAAGGCGAGGCTAGGGACGACTAGCGTACCGCCGAGAGCCGTCCACCGAGCCAAAGAACGCACCCTTGATACCATGTGACTCATCTCCGCTAGTCCTCTCGCCGAGTATCCCCGCTGGAGAACCGCGGGTCAATCGGAATCATAAAGACAACTGACGGCTACACAAAGGACACAGCCGCCGATTAGACGCTTCAATGCGTGAACGGCCGCATGTGCAGCAGACGAGTGCTGTCCGACCAGATCACGTTCATTAGGAGAAGGACGAAGATGGTTACCGGGATCAAGGTCAGGAACAGGCTGCGACGCTCCTCGGCCAGATGCATAAAATACATGACGCCGAGCACCGCGCTGAAGATCGCAAGCACCAGGAGCATGAGTACCAGCTTCCGCGAAGAAAAATTCTGGTAGGCGAGAACCACTTCAATCGCTGAAATCGCCAGCAAGACAAAGTAAACCGGCAGATATCTCTTGATGACATTCCCGGAATTTGCAGCAGCAGATGGCATCGTTCGTCTCCCTTCCCATGCAATGGGCGTTACCGCGCAATATTAGTCAGATAAACCAGGGGTACGACAAACATCCAGACCAGATCCACGAAGTGCCAGTAGAGACCCATGGATTCAACGTGGCTGGGGGTGAGGCTGCCGCGTGAATAGCCGCGCGCCACGACCGCCATGGCGACGACACCGCAGATGACGTGGAGCAGGTGCAAACCAGTGACGGTGAAAAAGGTTTGCCCGAACAGGCCGGAGCCTATGGTGATGTTCTTAGAGAAAAGAGCGAACCATTCACGAATGTGAAGGACGGCAAAGAGAGCGCCCAGTGCCATGGTGGAGGCCACAAAGCGCATGGTTTTGGCTTTGTCCCCGGCTTTGGAGGCATCCACCGCGCCGAGCATAGTCAAGCTGCTGGTCACGAGGATAAAGGTCATGCACATCGCACTGATGATGCTGCCGGTTTCAAATGGCCTTTGCCAATCCGGAGTGGCCACGCGGATATAACCGTAGGCAAAAAGGATGGCGCCAAAGGTTACCGCGTCCGAGATGAGGAACAACCACATGGTCAGCTTCCGAGTAGGGATCGCGTACGGCGATCCTTCCATTGGGGCGCCGTGCCCGTGCATTGCCAGGTCGGACTCGCTCACAGTTTCTCCCCCTTCATACGGTTACAACCTCGTGCGAAAAATCAAAAGCAAGTAAAACCACAAAACACCCATGAAATGCCAGTAAATCGCAACGGCCTTGAAAGTACTGCGCTTGAACGTGGAATGGCTGGCGGTAAGCCGGCCAATCAGATAAACCAGCGCAGCAAGGCCGGCGAAAAGATGAACTCCGTGGACAGCGGTCAGAACATAGAAAAAAGAACTATTGGGATTCGTCGCCAGAAAGATTCCCTGAGCGGCCAATTGATGCCAGGCCACAAGCTGTCCCGCAAGAAAAACCGCTCCGAGGACGAGCGTGAGGCAAAGCCAGCCGAGACCCTTGCGCGCTGCCTCTTGCTGGATCATTGTGGCGCCGGAAATGTATCGCCGCGACATCTCAAGCGCAAAACTGCTGACGAGCAGCGCCATGGTATTGAAGTACAGAATCTGCGGCAGGACAACATGCTGCCAATCGGAACCCGAACCCTCGCGAACGAGCAGCGCGCTGGTGAAAGCCATAAAGGACATGGTGATGGCAAAGATGCCTACCCAGATACCGGTTCGGACGGCCTCGACGGAACCCTGCTGGCCGACTGCCCGTTCGTTCACGGGAGTAAAAGTTATCGATGACATAGCTTCCTGTTCTCTTCCATTGCCACGGTGTAAGGAGTTCAGCCCCTGCGCACCGCAGCCACTGGATTTTTTTAGACTTCGCCTGGTACTTGTTCAGGCGAGTCTTGCATGACGTAATCGCCTTTCGAGCCTTTGACGCCGTACTGATACGGATCGTGGTAAACGATCGGATGCTTATCGCCGAAGTTGTCCCATGGCGGAGGCGAAGACGTGGTCCACTCGAGCGAGGTTGCATTCCAAGGATTGTCGGCCGCCGGCGCACCCTTGAAGCGGCTGTAGAAGAGGTTAAAGAGGAAAATGAGTTGCCCCGCACCGGTGATGAGCGCGGCAATAGTAATGAACTTATGCAGCGGCATCAGTGGGCCCATGAAATCATTCACAAAACTAGAGTAACGCCGAATATTGCCCACCAAACCCAAGTAGTGGAATGGCATGAATATGCAATAAGCACCCACGAAAGTGATCCAAAAGTGCAGCTTGCCGAGGCTTTCATTCATCATTCGGCCGGTAATCTTTGGGAACCAGAAATAGGTTCCGGCAAACACTCCGAAGAGAGAAGCAACACCCATGACCATGTGGAAGTGGCCGACGACAAAGTAGGTAGCGTGTAAACGGATGTCGATGGCCGGCTGCGCCAGGAAGAATCCGCTGACACCGCCGGCGACGAACATGGAGATGAACCCAAGCGCGAACAGCGAGGCGGAGGTGATCTGGATGTTGGCGCCATACAGACTGCCCAGGGTGATGAGCACAATGATAGTCGCGGGAATAGTGATGGTCAGTGTGGGGAAGGAAAACGCCAGCGAGGACATGGGGTTCATGCCGCTGACGAACATGTGGTGGCCCCACACCATCCAGCTCAGAAAACCGATGGACATCATGGAGAAAATGATGACTTTTGCGCTCAGCATGGGCTTGCGCATGCTGTTGATGAGGATGTGCGACACGATGCCGATGGACGGCAGAATGGCGATGTAGACCTCGGGGTGCCCGAAGAACCAGAACAGGTGCTGCCACAACAGCGGTGAACCGCCGGAGTGTGGTTGCAGGTGATCGCTAATGACCAGACCGGAGGGGATGAAGAAGCTCGTCCCCGCAGTGCGGTCCAGAATCAGCAGAATGCAGGCCGGGAGAAGCACGGCGAAGGCAAGCAATGCGATGCACGCGGTGATGAACCATGCCCAGGTGCAGATCGGCATGCGCATCAGGGTCATGCCCTTAGCTCGCAGGTCGAGAGTTGTGGCAATAAAATTCAGAGCACCGAGGAGCGAACCGATGCAGAAAAGGGCAATCGATATACCCCAAAGGTTTTGGCCCCACGCCAGACCGGGTCCCGCATCCTTGCCGACAGCGCTGAGAGGAGCGTAGGCCGTCCAGCCCGAAATGGGCGGGCCGTCGGGGATGACGAACGCGGTCACCAACACAAGGAATGCGGCAAAAGTAACCCAGAAAGACATCATATTGAAGCGCGGGAAGGCCATGTCTTCCGCGCCGATCTGGATCGGCAAGAAGTAATTGCCGAACGCGGCGAAGGGAGCATTGGTGAGGACGAAAAAAACCATCAGCGTGCCGTGCATGGTGAGCAGCGACAGATAGTATTCCGGGGTCATGACGCCCCCGGGCGCGCCCGCTTTGGAGAGCAATCCCAGTCCGGGAATCGCTACATTTGGCCAAACCAGGTGTATGCGCATCAGCCAGGAAAGAAACATGCCCAGAAAGACAGCCACAAGCCCAAGGGCGAAGTACTGCTTCCCGATCACCTTGTGATCAAGACTGAAGACATATTTCCAGAGGAAACCTTCCGGCGGTGCATGAACATGCGCTTGCTGGACCGAAGATTCCTGCATCAGTGCTCACCTCGCTCAGGCAACGCCACAAATCGGCCGAGTCACATCACTCGCTGAATTGCGGGCTGGGTTGTTACTGCTCGGACGCCTTCTGCTTCAACCATTTGTCGAAATCTTCCTGGGACATCACGTTCAAATAAGCCTTCATGTTGTAATGGCCGAGTCCGCAAAGTTGCGTGCAGACAATCTCATAGCGGCCAGTCGCGGTCGCCGTGAAGTGCACGGAGAGATCCAGGCCAGGAACGAAGTCCTGCTGAATGCGAAGCTCGCGCACGAAGAAAGAGTGACCCACGTCTTTCGCATGCATGAGGAGGTGGACTTCGCGGTTCACCGGAATGCCCAGTTCGCCGGTTACGATGTCATCGCGGGCGTCGACCTCATTGGCAGGATCGAGACCAAAAAAATTCTGATTACCTTCATCTATCTTGTCAGGATGGAGCGCGCCGAACTTGCCGTCCGCGCCGGGATACCGAAAATAAAAGGCAAATTGCCCGGCCTGCGTCTGAACCTGTAATGCGTCCGCTTTCGCGGGCGTGAAATAAACACTGGCCCAGGCTTTCTGGCCCTTGACGCCAAGTCCGAGAATTTCCAGCCCGACCAGAACGAAAGCGAAGATCACCAGGGCTCGAGCGCCCCCCGGCAACGACTTGAGAGGGCTCCCGGGCTTGCGCCCCGTGAATTTCCAGATGAACAAGGCGAGAAGCAATTGTGCGGCGAGGAAGGAGAATCCCGCCTCGAGCATGGTGTCGTTCAGTTGTTCATCGATCGCGTGTCCGTGTGTCGAGATGTCTGGCGGAGCCACGTACATGTGCGTCACGATCGGGTATGCAGACGCCAGTGCGATGACCACTAAAATGACTGCGAACAATTTACCCATTGCGCCTCGCCTTTGCCCTGATCAGCTATGGACATTATTCGTTGGACTACGGCTTGCGTTGGTTCTTGTTCTTGCCGCGTTAAATTTGCTCGATCTGCGGCGGTCGCTTCACGTTCACCCCGGCTAGTAGGCCTTGGCCTTGAAAACAAAGTTGACGCTCTTTGTTTCGCTGCCGCTGATGGTGACTTCCTGCGACTGATCGCCATAGGATTCGTGCCAAGCGGTAATGGTGTACTTGCCCGGAGGCAAGTTCGCCAGCTTGAACCCACCATCCCCGCCGGAGATCGAGTAGTGTGAGTTCTTCAGAACCGCGAAGGTGCCATGCATCCATGGATGAACGTTGCACTTCACCGCAATGAACTCCGCCTTGTCGTACTTATCGGAGATTGGTGGCGTGCCCGGCGGCTGAGACTTGTTCCACTCACGGTTAATCTTCGCCAGCGGGTGGATGTTGTGGGAAGTCTGGTCCTCGTTCAAGATCTTGAGTTCCTGGTTGACCTGAAAAACGAGGACGTGAGGAATATAGCGACAGCCCTTCTGCGTGAACACCGCCGCTTGCGATGGCGCGCCCTCATCCGGCGCCCCCGCCGTTACATAAACCACGACGTTTTCGAGTGAGTTGTTCGCGCCGGTCACGACCGTTTCCGTGGTCACCGGCGTCGCGTACTGCTTCGCGCAGCTCGGCTCCTTGGACATGTCAATCGGCTTTTGTTTGGCCGGCGTGCCCTCATAGGTCACTTTTCCGCTGACGGTGCCGCCGCTAGGTCCGGCAACTCCTATCGCCGAACCTACCAGCATGGCCAGCCCCGCCAGATAAACAATCCTGATTCTCATAAGCCTCAAACTCCTCTCTGAACTTCGCGGCGCGGCCTACTGCTTGATTCCAGACCCAGTAGGGGTGCCAATGATTCGTTTTGCGGCGAGTTGATCCGCCCCTTCCTTGGATTGCTTCCAGAGTGTCAATTCAGGGCTCACACGCCGAATTTGCAGCGTGCGCAGAAAATGCACCAGGTCCCAGGCATCGTCCGGTTTGATCACGTCGGCAAACGACGGCATCGGCGTACCATCCAAACCGGTCATGAAAATTTTGTAGAGGTCGCCATTGGTGGTGCCGCACTTGAAGCGCGAGCCCTCGGCGAAATTGTAAGGCCGTATGGGCTGGTCGTTGCTGTCGGTGAGCGTGGAGGCGGACGGGCCGTCGCCGTAGCCCTCTTGCCCGTGACACTTCCAGCACTCCAGCTTCTGGAAGAGTTCCTGGCCATGCTTGATACTCTCCAGCGTGGGCTTGGGTTCCGCGGGGACATTGATGGGGTCGGCGGATTTTTCATTCTTCCAGCGCGCGGAGAGGGTTTTTATGAAGGCCACCAAATCAGCGCGGTTTTGATCCGTCAAGGCAATCCATGATGGCATGTTGGAATTATTCAGCCCACGCACGAGCGAATTCAACAGATCCTGTTCGGTCGGAAGAGTGCCAGTGGGCGTGGAACGGCATTTGAATGTTGCGGCTACGAAATTGCGCGGAAGGATGTTTAGGTACGGACCGTTCTCGCCGCTGCCGTCTCCGCGAAAGCCGTGGCAGCCCCAGCAATACCGGTAATAGAGTTGCTTGCCGGCATCGGCGCGCCCCGTATATTTGCCGATGTGAGATTCGCCCTGCTGCGCCGATGCCGCGATGGGCAGAGCCACGCACGCTGCCATTCCAAGAAAGAGCTTCGTAAGTTTTCGTGTGCGCATCATGTCCACCTTTAAAACGCGAAGTCGAAACCGACTAGCAAGCTATTGCTGCTTAGGTCCAGTGCGTTAACGGGCGAGACTCCTCGCTGGCGAAAATAGGAATATTCGTTGTGAAACGCGAACCCCGCGCGGCTGGAAATGAACGGGTAGTAGCGATATCCAAACGTCACAACGTCGAGGTTGCCCAGGTTCGAAGAACTCGGCGTCGCAGAGTTCGGCCCAAATCCCTGCTGCGACATGCGGATCAACTCATAGCGATGGAACAATATAAACTGCGGGTTCCAGTTGTAGTGCGTTTCGAACAATCCGCCGTTCCACTTCGCGGCTTGCGCCCCGATTGGAAGCGTCGCGCCTGGGGTTGCCGCAGTGTTCGTCGCCAGAAACGCGCTGTCCGAACCGTGGAAGTACATCGTGGTTATGTCCAGCTTCTTGAAGTACCACATGCCGATTAAGCCAGCGCGGTAGAAAGTCTTGTTCCCGATTCCGGTGCCTGCGATTCCTGCCCCACCAGAAGTGAACTGGAAGTACGTCGGAGCCTGTCCGATGTAAGCGAAACCACCGACACGCTGTACGCCAAGTTCTTTGACCTCAAACGCATGGCTGGCGGAAAAGTAGCCATCATATCCGCGGCTAGTGGGTAGGTCGGGGCTCCCGTCAGTAGAACTCAGCAACGCGGCTGAAACGCGCGTCCGGTCGTTCTTCGAATGCCCCATCCATTCCACGCCCACCTGGTTATCGCCTATGCCAAAGACGTAGGAACTCTCACCTACCGGTTGGAAATGATAGTTTTGGTAGCCACCGCCGTTACCAGACAAGGTCAGGCCGCGTTTTTCAGAATGCAGCAGGTCAAGTTCGAATTTGCCGACTTTGATGTTCAGCCAGCTGGACTTGAGTAGATTGCTGAAGCGCAGGTTTGCGGATTCAATGTGGAACGCTCCCGTCTCGTCCGCCGAGGGCACGAACAAGAAGCTGATGTTCTTTGCCAGCGTGCCTGCCGTCAGTATGTCCAGCCCCGAATAGTCAAAACCATGGACCGTGACTTTTCCCTCGGCGTTGTTCTGCCCGCCAAGGCCGTCGTCAACCTGCACGCGATTAGTGCTTTCGCGGTGCCAATTCGGCGTGGTGCGAAATGCTACCGGCCAATACGCTGGCTGCTGGAAGACGGGGGCGTCGCGATCGTTCCCCATTTGATAGCCATTGTCCTTGAACCATTGACCGAAAGGACTGAATTTCGGCCACGCTTCGTGGCACGACGAGCATGGCATCCCGTACTTTCTGGCGAAAGCAGGGATAGCTCGAACCTTTACTGCGTGGATAGGTAGCGCGGCGGCAGGGCGACTATCCGCAAGGGCGAAACCGAGAAGAAGACAACCGAATAGCAGAGCGGATATGGATGACCCCATCCTCCTCTTTAGCAATCCAGAACACCAATGCTGCATACGGCCTCCTCTGCATGACTGAGAATCAATGTCGAGCGGACATTTTCTCTTCTGTTGTTTGGGCAAAGGGAAATAGCGTGGGCAAACCTCGCCTGAGAGATCTGCCAAGCACACCAAAGGAGTGCCAAGTGTGATGAAATAATTTTTTCACCGCGCCCACAGAGAATTTCATCCCTACTCCCCGTCAGAAGAGAGGACGAAATACCCAAGTCCCTGAACCGAGGCGGATGCTACTCCTGGAAAAAACCGAATGCAAGCCTTTTCTTATTTCAATTGGGTCTATGCCATTGGTCAGGTTTTGGCACTGGAGAGGATTCGCAGCAGTTGCTGATTTTTTCCCAATTTAATCAATTGAATTCTGCTAGATAGGTGTTTCTTGGACCCGCTCGGACTGCTCCCGTCTCTCCACGGAATTCAACGCATGTGGTGGCAGGCTCGATCATTTTCAATTTGACACTGTTCCGGTGACCAGAGTAGGAAGAGGTGTTACCCTGCTACCTCGGACAGGGTCATTCAGGAACCACCGCAACTGGTTGAAGAGGGTAGATCGAGTATATGCAAGCAGCCACAATACAGCCACGCCAGAGCCACTGCCTCCCTCTAGAAATTCGCAGCGCTGTTCGAACATGCTCCTTCGGGAGTGTATGTGCGCTTTTTGTCTGTCTCATGGCGGGGATGCGTGCGGAAGCACGCACCCCCAAGGATTTGCCGCTCAGTGCGGGATATACCGCCGAATTCGCGGCGCCGCTGAATGACGTGTTGCAGGTCCTCCAAGAGGTGCTCCACGACGAGGTCATCCATGGAACTCTCATCTTCGATAAGGAACCGACGTTAACTGGGGCTGTGGCGGTCGATTCCACCCCACTATTTGAACCCTGGAAGGGGCAAGGGCAGGTTTTCTATAAGATTCGCACCGACGCCATAGCGCCTCGTCATTTTCGGGACAGCGCGGATCAGGGAACGATTGCTGTGCGGTATATCGTGCAGAGTGTGGCGCCCGACCGGACGAGGTTGCATATCGACGCCGTTTTTGTCGAGTCCACGCACCGCGTCGTGCATCCCTCCGATGGCACTGTGGAAGCAAGCGAATACAAGGTCATCAAAGACCTCCTTGATCAGATGCTCTTCAACGAGCAGGAAGCTACGGATGCAGACCGCCGCCGGGCCAGCAACGAAATCGCCAAGCAGAGCTTCACGCGCCAGCGAGAGGATGAAACCACGCGACTTGCAGCGACGGAATCATCGATTAAAGACCTGGCGCAGCGCGTGGACGCCCTGCGCCACCAGGTGGAGCGGCGGGTAAAAGCGCCGGGAGCAGACCTGAAGGCGGCACCGTTCCGCTCCTCGGCCAACGTGACGACGTTAACGGCCTATACCCAGCTAGTGATCGTGATTGTGAGTCCACACTGGTATGGCGTGGAGACACCGGAAGGACAGCGCGGCTGGATCCATCAGGAACAATTGGAACCTCTTCCGTGAAGAAACTCCAACCTACTCAATCTAAACTGCGTCACCTCCTTTCGCTGACCATCTTTGCTGTGTTGAGCATCTCCTTGGCAGGCCGGGTTTGCGCGCAAACGGTTCCCTACGCGCGCACGTTTGCAAAATCAAAGGGAGATGTGGAACGGGCATTGAAGGAGATGCAAGCGTATTCCGGCCAGAAGCTCCCGATTGTGGACGGATTTGTGGCGACCGGAGAAAAGCTGCTGGATCGCTACGAGAGAGCCTTTTATCAGTTCTCGATCGATCTTGTGCCCGATGCAAACGACGGCACTACGATTCGCCTGACCGCGAAAATCACCGCGTGGTATGCGGACCGGGATCCCGCGAAGTCCGGTTATCAAGTTCTGCCTTCAAACGGACGGCTGGAGCTGGACTTTCTGGACCGGCTGGAAGAGCGTTTCAACGGCAAACCTGCTACCGCCGGACCCAACTCGATTTCGAAACCGGTGATTCAGGCGCCGAGACCAAAATTCAATCTGAGCGGTCTACCGAACAACTCCATCCCGTCTGCGGCCTCCCCCACTCCAGGGAGCGCGTCCGCGGGAATAGGCAGTGAAGAGGTCGCCGCGCTGCGCGCTAAGCGCGAAGCTGAAGATAAACGCATGCAGGAGCTCAGCACAGAGTTGCAAAACCTGGAGCAGATTCAGCGAAATCAGGCACGTCCGAAGAATCTCGTCGTCGTGAAGAAGGCCGGCACTCCGGTTGTGGCTCGGGCCGCCGAAGGATCGCACCTGTTGTTCACGGCATCCGCGCAGGACGAATTCGAATTTCTGGATGCTGAAGGCGAATGGATCCACGTGCAGATTTCCGGCGCCTCGCGAGGCTTCATCCGAAAGAGCAATCTGGAATTGCCGGAATTTATCGCGGCACGGCTGCAAAAAGTGGGTGGCTCTGCCGGCAAAGAAGAACCAGAAGTATTCCGCGTGGAACGCGAGGAGACCGGCACATTCCCCGGTGATTGGCAGCCGCTGCGCGAGAAGCGGGTGAAAATCTACACAATTCGCCCGGTTTCGCAGGACGCCAGGGAGACCGGGCCTGGCGCCAGGCTTCTCTATGCGGCATCCTTGTTTCAAAAATCTTCCAGAGAGCTGGCCTCGGCTACTCCGCCTATCGATGGAGTCGCAATCATCTTTGACGCCGCGGATGGAGGAATCATGGGCGCCGTGATGGAAAATGTGAAACAACTGGCGAGCGGTTCACTTTCGATTGAAAATTTCTGGAAGCAGTCTTATCTGGATCCGCCCGACGCGTTCCAACCGGCGCCCAAGCCTTAGCGACGATTCACATTGGGAATCGTGCCGCGGTATTTCCATTCCTGTCACCACCACAGCCTGCCTCTCGAATGGCAATATTCTCAGTTCGGCGCTTCGCCGGTTACCGCTATACTCCCAAAGAATTGCGGACCCTGGGATTGCAATTATGAAGGAGACTTGGTCATGACGCTTGCGGCAGCGGTGGTGGGTCTTGGATTTGTGGGCAAGGCGCATGTGGAAGCGCTGCGGCGCGTGGGGATTCCCGTGCTTGGTGCGCTCGGCAGCTCAGGCGAGCGAACCGTGGCCGCGTGCAAGGCGCTGGGACTCGAGCGCGCGTATGGTTCGCTGGACGAACTGGCGGGGGATGCCGCCGTCAGCGTCGTTCACCTGTGCACGCCGAATCATCTGCATTTCGAGGGGGCCAGCCGGCTCTTGCGCGCCGGGAAGCACGTGCTCTGCGAGAAGCCGCTGGCGCTGGATTCACGGGAATCTGAGATGCTGGTGAAACTAGCACGGGAAGCCAAGCGCGTTGGAGGCGTGGCCTACAATCTGCGTTATTACCCGCTGTGCCAGGAAGCGCGGGCGCTGCTCCAAAAAGGCGCAGTCGGACAACCGTGCATGGTGCACGGCAGCTTCCTGCAAGACTGGCTGCTGTATCCCACCGACTGGAACTGGCGGCTGGATCCCAAGCTGGGCGGCCAATTGCGCTCGGTGTCGGATATCGGCACGCACTGGCTGGATTTGATGACCTGGATCACGGGGCGCAAGGTCACAGAGGTTTGCGCAGATCTGGCGACGGTAGTTCCGGTGCGGCAGCGGCCGCGCGGACGCGTCGAGACATTTCAGAAAGCCGATTCCGCCGCGACGGATGAAGTGCCCATCACTACCGACGACTACGCCTCCGTGCTGTTGCACATGGAGGGTGATCTGAGAGGAGTGATGACCGTGTCGCAAGTAAGCGCCGGGCGCAAGGCGAGATTGTGGTTCGAAATTGACGGCACTGACGGCTCGCTGGCGTGGAATTCGGAAGAGCCAAACACGCTGTGGATCGGGCGGCGGAATCGTTCGAATGAATTGCTGGCGAAAGATCCTTCATTGCTGAGCCCTCAGGCTCGGGGTTACGCTGCATTTCCCGGCGGCCACGCTGAGGGGTATCCGGATACGTTTGTACAGCTCTTCCGGGAATTCTACTCCTACGTGGAAGCCGGGTTTCTAACAGCACCACGGCGATTCCCAACTTTTGAAACAGGGCACGAAGAGCTGCTTCTCTGCGAAGCCATCGAAAAGAGTGCGCAGTCACGCGCGTGGGTTCCGCTGAGCGGGGACTGAAACTCGGAGCATCTACAAAACGCTTCTCACTTAGAGAGTTGGCGCGTCGATTCGCGCACGACCAATTCCGCGGGAATCTTGCGGCGCACAACAGGCACATCGCGCTTCTGATTAGCGGCGGTAATCGCATCCAGAACAATGCCGATACTCAAGGCGCCCATGGCCTCCATCGGCTGGCGCACGGTGGTAAGCGAGGGAAGGGAGAGCGCCGCCTGGGAAACGTCGTCAAAACCAATCACGGAACAATCTTCGGGCACCCGCAAGCCCTTTTTCTTGAAGGCGCGAAGAGCGCCGAGCGCGGTGATGTCGTCATAGGCCATGAGCGCGCTGAAGGACTTGCCGCGCCGCAGTAGTTCGGTGGTGAGGTTGGCGCCCGCTTCAAAACTCGAGTTGGGATCCAGCGATTCCGGAAGTTCCGCGATGAGCTTTGCGTCCAGTTTGATTCTCGCAGATTGCGCGTAGCGGCGAATGCCCTTCCAGCGCTGGCCGCTGCTCGCGAGCGACTTCGGCCCGCGGAGAAAAGCGATGTCGCGATGGCCGAGCCGGTAGAGATGATCCAGGGCGGTGCGCGCGCCGGCTTCGTTGTCCACGGAGACCGCGCTGACCGTACCAATGTCAATCTCCCGGCCGACGATGACCGTGGGAACCTGCTTTTGCGTCAGGTCGGCAAGCAGCTTGATATCTGTAACCAGCCAGTTGGCAATCACGATCAATCCTTCGACCCGCCGGTCGAGAAGCATTTCCAGGTAGCGTTCGAAACGGTGCAGTTCATTGTGAGCATCGGCGAGGAGAGAAAGGTAGTTTGCCTGGTACAAGGAATTCTCTATGCCGCGAATAATGGGCGTGCAGAAGGGGTCGGTGATGTCAAAAACCATGACGCCGACGACATTAGAACGCTGGCTCCGCAACGAGCGGGCCAGCGGATTAGGGCGATAGCCCAGCCGCTTGGCGGCCGTTTCGATGCGTTGCTTGGTGTCCGCGGGGATATAGCGGGCGAGCGGCGCGTTGTTCAGAACGATAGAAACGGTGGAGGCGGAGTAACCGCTTTCACGAGCCACGTCACGGATTGTCACCACGGCACTTTTCGGCATTAAGAGCGTCCTCAATTCGGCGAGTGATAGTGATAGAGCAAGCTTGGCGGCAGACGGTTGGAACGCGTCCGCGTGTTGTATTCGAGCTGGTAGCCGAGATGTGCGGCATCGCCGGGGTAGTTTTTGCCCACGGGATACGGGTACGGCAGCAGCGTGTGGCGCGGCAGCGGCTCCACGGTGAAAGCATGCGCGGCGTAGAAGTCCAGGTCTTTTTCAAAGCCGTCCGCGTAGAAAAAATAGTCACGCACCCAGCCCGATGGAAGCCCGGGCAATATTTGTGGATCAAAATCGAGTTTTACGCCTTCCCCTGATCCGAAGACTACAAAGCGGTCGTCCGAAGCGCGGAGCAGATCGTGAACGTCGCCAAAACGTGTGTAATTGCCCGCGGCATGCGCGTAGGGTCCGGTCATGCTGCGTTGCTTGTAGGAGTAAATTGTGTCGCTGGCGGGATGCAGACGAATCTCGCGCGGATAGCCGAGACGATCGAGCGCCGCACGGGCCAGCGGCACTACCGTCACGCGCGGGTCCTGCGCCTCTGCTGCCTGATCGATGCGCACCGCATCCCAATAGATTTTTAGGTTGTTCACGATGCGGATGCGGCGTGTCCCGGGCGGCAGCTTGCCGGTCAGGTCGGCGACCATGGTACGTGCCAGGCCAGCGGGAAAACCCATGTCGTCCACTACGCGCACCCAATTACCCTGCGCATCGAGAGCTTCGACGTAGGGCGCGATGACTTTGATGCCCGCTTGATCCGCGGCATACATGGAGGTGGCGGTAAAATAATCCGTGTAACCGTCCAGCAGCAAGCGCAAAGTTTTTTTCTGCTCCCAATCGCCAAGGTCCAGTTCGATCCAGTGCAGTTTGGCAAAACCCGCAAACGGAAGCTCCTGGAAATGGCTGACGTACCTTCGGTCACGGCTGGAGAGCAGCGCAAGCACGTCGTCGCCGTGGTCGTCCCACGCGCCAACGGGAGGGCGGGCGCCACGACTGGCGATGACCCGGAATTCCGGGAACGGCGGCGAGCTGGCAAAACGTTCATTTGCGTTTACTTCGATCCCCGCCGGATGATCGATGGCCAGAAGTCGCACCTGATCGAGATACACGGTTTCTTCCATCGGCTCCATGAAACGGAAACTGAGCAAACCATTTTTCGGCCGGACGCTCTGCGCCGCGACCTTCAGATATTCATCCGGATCGGGAACGTCACGCTCGCCGGGCGCAACCCAGTGACCAACTACGCCGGGACCGATCATGTCGGCGATGAATTCATACTCGCTGCCATTCCAGGAAAAAAGAACGGGGCACGAACTTCCGCGGCGATCGAGTTCGGCGAGGAGCTGCGTCTTGCGCGCGGCCAGGTTGATTTCGTCTTGCGGAACGCCGGTGGGCCAGAGCAGCCGAATGACATCCGCACCGCGCTCTTCGCCAAGCCCCACTAGAACAGGCGCTGCATTCTGGCTGAGATAGCCTGAAGCGCCAGTGACTTCCCACTTTTGATAAAGACGCCCCGCGTAAACTTCGATTTTCGTTCCTATGCCGCTCTTGTTATCAGCAAAGGCCTTCAGATCCAGGCGCATCCACCCGTGCCGATTGGCGCCTTCATTGCGCAAGACCAGCGGCGCGCCTTCGAGTTGCGTGATGAGCAGATCGGGACTCCCGTCGCCCTTCAAATCGGCAACCGCCAGGGCCCGGGGCTGTGCGAGATTCACAGCGTCGAGATGCGTATTCTTTGTAACATCGGCCCAGCCTTCCGTGCCGAGATTTCGCAGCAGGCGAATTTCTCCACCGCGATCCGATTCGCCGACGGCGACGAGATCGAGCCAGCCATCATTGTCATAGTCGATAGCGGCGAGTCCCCAGCCATGCTTCCAGCCAAGGTCCGGGAGCGGGACTCGTTCGAGTTTTTTGCCATCGACATTGCGCCAGAGGCTGATCCCTGGAGCGCCTGCATGCGTGAGGGCGAGATCCATCCAGCCGTCTTTATCGAAGTCCAGTGCGACCACGCCAATGGCTGGGGGGAGACCCTCTTTCTCGAAATCGACCGCGGCAAGCGGGCTGAATTTCCCTTCGCGCGGATTAAGGTATATCGAAGCGCCGGCGTCGCCACCCGCGAAAACGAAGTCGATAGCGCGATCGTTGTTGAAGTCTGTGGCAACCAGACCGCCGCCGGTGGCGTCTATGCCGAGCGCCGTTTCCGCGGAGATATCGGTGAAAGTTCCGTTGCCGTTGTTGCGCCAGAGCAGATTGTGGCGCTTCTCGCCCGCAGCACCATCAGGCGCAGTCGTAATGTAGAGATCGAGATCGCCGTCGTGATCGTAATCGACGAAGGTGACGCCGACGCAACTCTTTTCGCGGCGAATTCCAGTGGCTTGCGTGACATCTGCAAATTTTCCGTCGCCGGAATTTCGAAACACGCGGATACCATCGCTCAAGCAAATGGCGAGATCCGTGTGGCCATCGTTGTCAAAATCTCCTGCGGCACACCCGAAACCGCTACCGGTGGCGTCAATTCCCGCTTCTTGGGTCACGTCAGCGAAGCGGCCGTTGCCCACGTTGTGCAGCAGGCGGCTTTTGCCTTCGGCCAGCGCGCTGACGAGGAACAGGTCGGGCTTGCCATCAGCGTCGTAGTCGAAGAAGCAGGCGCCGGTGCTGGGTCCTGGCACGGTTGGGTGGCCGCCGGTTCCTTGCAAGAGAACAGCGAGCGGCTGCGGAGAATAGTGGACTGGTATCGCTGGAGGCGCAGCCGTCGCGGCATTGCGGATGAGCTCCGCGAGGGACAATCGCCCTTGATCGCCATAGCCCGCTCCGAAGGGCGTTCCCAAATGTTCCGTCGTAATTTTCTGAAAACGTGCGAGGTGCTCGCGAGCCGCATCGCCATCGCCCTTGCGTTGAAAGGCGCGCGCGAGGCCGAATTCCGATGATGCGTGATAAGGATTGATGGCCAGGGCCTTCTGGAAAGCGGCGATGGCCTGGTCGTAGCGCTGAAGCTGTGAATTGAGGTAGCCGGTAAAATAAAACGCGTCCGCTTCCGTCGGTGCGATTTGAGTGACATGCCGGAAAGCGGTGATTCCCTTCCCTGCTTCGCCGAGGTCCTTGTAAACAAGCCCGAGGTTGTACCAGACAAACGGATCCCGGGGCAGTTTGGCCGACGCTTCTTCAAGCGCGGCGCGGGCGGGCTCCATCTTCTGCTGGGCCAGAAAGGATATGCCCAGATTTATTTGCGCCGCGGCAAACTTCGCGTCCACGGCCAGCGCTTGCTCAAAAAGTTTCTGCGCATCGGCAGGCTTCTGCTGATTCATGATGGCCACACCGAGCAGATTGAGCCGCGCAGCTTCGTTCGTCTCCCGGCGCGCCGCGGTCTTCCGTGTGGCATGGGTTTTTCCCGGGGCTTGCGCCGCGCGGGAACGCAGCCGGGGCGCGAATACCGCGCTGAGAATGAACAAACAGACACAAATAAGCAGCGCGGCATACCGATTGGTGATTGGCACGGAGCTCTTTCTTTCCAGGCGCACGGCTTGGGGCGATGTCATTCGCAATCGTTCGCAGGACGCCAGTGATTCTGTCGGTTCATTGGCGCATCGTCAACCGTTTTTATAGAGGCTTTTTGCCAGGGGGGCGGCTTGACCAGCGCGAAGCGGGCGCATATTCTCTCTCATCCATTCATGAAAACACCGATTTATTCGAGTATCGCCGAGACCACCGCGAGCATCCGTGAGAAACGCGTCTCTCCCGTTGAAATTGTGGAGACGCACCTCAAGCGCGCCACCGAGCTGCAACCCAAGTTGAATGCGTTTGCTTATCTCGATGCGGAGAATGCGCTCCGCCAGGCGCGGGCAGCCGAAGTAGCCGTCTCGCGGGGGGACGCGCTCGGACTGCTGCATGGCGTGCCTGTCACGATCAAGAGCTGCATCGATGTCGCGGGTTGGACATGCGCCGCGGGTTCCGCGCTCAGAAAAGACTATGTGGCGAATCAAGATGCTCCGTTGGTATCGCGCCTGAAAGCCGCAGGCGCCATTGTGCTTGGAAACACCAATACGCCGGAATTTCTGATGGCGTATGAAAGCAACAACTTGCTCTATGGAAAAACCAGCAACCCGTGGGATCTGGCGCGCACGGCGGGCGGCTCGAGCGGCGGCGAGGCCGCGGCCATCGCTTCCGGATGCTCGCTGGGCGGCGTGGGAAGCGATGGCGGAGGATCCGTTCGCGTGCCCGCGCATTTCAGCGGCATATGCGGGTTGAAGCCGACTCCGGGACGCATTCCGGCCACCGGCCACTTTCCTTCGGGAGCAGGCGCCTTCGGCTGGATCGGCGTGGTGGGACCGATGGCGCGAACGATCGCGGATGTGCGCGCTCTTTTTCAAGTGCTGGCGGGACCTGATCCCGGCGATGCCCTTTCCGCGCCGGTGACGCCACGCGCAATTTCCCCGCAGGAACTGCGCGGCTTGCGCGTCGGCATTTTGGAAAGCGCTGCGCTGGGCCGCGCGACGCCCGGGACGATCTCCTCCGTGCAGCGAGCCGGGCGGCTTCTCCAGGAACAAGGATTCACCGTCGAACCGTTTCAGATGAATGGGCTCGATCGTGCGATTGAACTCTGGTGGTTCTTCTTCGGGCCGGTCATTGGTCATCTGTTTCGGCAGAGTGTTGCGGGACACGAAGATGCCATCAGTCCGATGCTGCGTGATTACTTTTCCTTTGCGAGGCAAGAGGCGCCATTGACCCTTGATTTCTTCCTCGCAGCATGCGCCCAGCGCGATCTCCTCCGCGCGGAAATTCTCCGCCAGATGAAAGATGTTCCCATTTTGGTGTCGCCGGTTTCGTGCATCGTGGCATTTCCTCACGGAGCCGGCAACTGGCGCCCTGGCGATGCCAACTGTTACCGCGAAACAATGCGCCATTCGCAGTGGTTGAATTTGACGGGCCTTCCGGGCGCCTCTGTACCGCTGGGCCACTCCCCGGAAGGTCTCCCGATTGGAGTTCAAGTGATCGGCCGGCCGCATGAGGAAGAACTGGTGCTGGCCGTCGCCGAATGCATTGAACGAGCGCGTGGGCCCTGGGAAGCGCCACCTGCCTTCCCGGCGTAACCAACCAGCGAACGATATCATCGAGGTTGCGCTAGCTCGGAATTAGGCACGCGGAAATCGCCTATTGTCTTGTGGTTCTTACCCAATTAGGTGTCCCAGGACTTCCAGTGCGAATTAGGGCTTGACAAGAGCGAAGGAATGCACTATTAATACGTTTTAATAAATGCTTTTTGGTGCGTTTCTGATCTGGTCGAGTGGTGGGGGCTGTGCCGGATGAGTGGCTTGGTTCCAGCGGCAAACGCATGGGTTTCCGTTCTCTCAGGCCGCATTGTGTCCTCACTTGTTTTTTTCCCAGTGAAAAAACTTTTTGATCTTCGGTTGGCTAGCTAATCAAAGTTTAGGGGGAAGAGAATGCTTCTGAAGAGGAATGTGGTGATTGTGGTTTTGTTTGTGGTTTGCTTGGCAAGCACGGCACCGGCTCGACTTTATGGCCAGGAGATCACCGGGAACATCTCCGGAACGGTGACCGACACCACCGGCGCGGCGGTCCCCGATGCCAAAGTCGTGGTCTTGAATGTGGCGACCAGCGCGGAGCGCGCTACCACGACTACGTCCGCGGGGATCTTTTTCTTCACCAGCCTTGCGGTTGGCGACTACCGGATCACGATTGTAAAAGACGGGTTTAAGAAATCTGAGATAACCGGCATCCACCTGGACGTTAACGATAAATTGACTTTCCCTGTCAAATTGGAGGTAGGCGCGGTCACCGAGAGCGTTACCGTCACCGGCGAAGCGCCGTTGTTACAGACCGAGAGCGCCGAGGTTTCCAACCTCGTCGGAAACGCACAGATGAAGGCTTTGCCCCTCGACGGGCGCAATTTCAGCCAGCTTGTGGACCTGGTCCCTGGTGTCGCACCGGATAATGGGCGCATCCAAGGGGGGGGTGACACGGCTGTATCCGTGAACGGCAATCTGTCCAACTCCAACCTGTACCTCGTCGACGGCACCTTCGATCAGGACAATGGCAACAATGGCAATCTCAACGTAACTCCCTCCGTGGATTCCATCGAAGAGTTCAAGATCCTACGCAACAATTACAGCGCGGAGTTCGGAGAGGCCACCGGGGCGATAGTCAACGTGGTGACCAAGTCCGGCGGCAAGGACTTCCACGGCAGCCTATTTGAGTTTGCGAGAAACGACGCCTTAGATGCTTTCAATGCCTTCCCATCGACGAACGATCAGGGGAAACCAGTAAAAGATAAGCTGCGTCAACATGATTATGGTTTTACCGTGGGCGGACCGGCTTGGATTCCCAAGCTGTACAATAACGATCGCAAGAAGGATTTCTTCTTCGTATCCGCGGAGTTCCGCCGCGAGATTCGCGGGAATTTAATTACCGACACGGTTCCAACCCAGGGGCAACGTAATGGAATCTTTCAGACGCCATGTGTGTTAGGCACCGCCGGGTGTGATCCCCAGGAATTTCCCGTCGATGAGCCGAATCTCACCGTAGCCCCCGACCCTAACGCAATTGCCTTTCTGAATCGTTATCCCCTCCCTAACGCTGACAGTTCGAAAGGATTCAATTTTACTTTTAGCTCGCCGCTGACGACCAACTCGAACCATCGATCCGTGCGTTGGGACCATGTCTTGGGCGACAAGGCCACGCTCATGGTCAACTACATGCAAACGGCCACAAAACAACTCAACCTCAACAATAACAACTGGGGAGACGACAACTTCCCGTCGGTCAGCAGCGACTGGTACTATACAGGCGCGCTTGCCACTGTAAAGTTAACCTACGTCATCAGCTCCCGCACAGTGAATGACTTCCAGTTCGGTTATTCGAACAATACCATTAATTGGGGCACTAGCACGGTTTCCGACCCGGCACTGGCTTCGCGAGCGGGATTTACCTACACCGAACTGTTTCCCCAAACCAGCGGTTCGTTTCCAACGGCTAGCCTCAATGACGGTTTCGGCGGGCTTACACACACCGCTCCATTTTTTAACCGCACCGATAACTTCCAGTATAGAGACGATGTGACGCACAGCTTCGGAAAGCACAACCTCAAGGTGGGATTCTTTGTCCGCTATAGCCAAAAGCGCGAGCCCGCCAACGGCGGCGACAATGAGACCGCGGGAGCCTTCTCCTTCCTCTCTCTTAGCGATATGCTGCTCGGCAACGTATCCACCTATACGGAAGAGCAGACCAACAATGAAGTGCCCTCCCGCGGCAAGGATATCGCGGGCTACTTCCAGGACAATTATAAATTGCGGCCAAATCTCACCTTGGATTACGGTTTGCGCTGGCAGTATTTGGGCCAGGTCTTTTCGGCAAAAAACAATATCTCCAGCTTTTTCCCCAATCGTTATGACCCCACGCTTTGTTCGACGGCAGCTTTCACTCCAGACGGTTTTGTTGACCCCGCAGCGTGCAATCTCTTGAACGGCATCGTTACACCGCAAAGCCCGGGCGTGAATCGAGCTTTGAAACAAGCCCACTACAAAGACTGGGAGCCACGCGTTGGTTTCGCATGGGACCCTTTTTCAACTCATAAGTTAATCCTGCGCGCCGGAGGAGGGATTTATCACGGACGGGACGCCTTCTCACAAAACAGCACGTCGGGGCGGCAGCCGCCGTTTGATATCATCCCCGTGGTGAACAACACGACCTTCGCGCAACTGAATGCTCCATTCGATCCGGCTACGCCGCAGCCGCCCGCAGCTCTTAACGTGCTGGACCCGAACTACGCCAGCCCGCAAAGCTATCAATACAGTTTGGGGTGGCAATATGAATTCATGCACAACTCCAGC